>NC_017249.1:1200000-1500000 GCF_000284375.1 Bradyrhizobium japonicum USDA 6 | reverse complement strand
TGCCGCACGATGGTGTCGACGCGCGTAGTCCCTGTGACGCTGGCGAGGATGGACAATCCGGGACCGGCACCCAGGGCCTGGAGCTGCTCCCGATCGCCGACGAGGATAACTTTCGCGCGCGCTTCCGCCGCCTTCTGCGTGATCGCCAGCATCTGGCGCGACGACAACAGCCCAGCCTCGTCCACGACGAGCACGGTGTTGGCGTCAAGGAAGGGCTCCTTGGTGCGGGCAAGCCAGGCGTCGGTGGCCATGGCTTCGATGCCCAGCGTCTGTAATTCTTTGGCGACCTTCCAGGATTGGGAGGCGCCGATAATCCGCCTCGGCCGCGCACCAGCGCCATAATTCTGGCTGTCGGAATGTGCCGCCACGATTGCTGCCAACGTGGTGGTTTTCCCGCTGCCAGCGGCGCCCTCGATCACCACGATGGCGGCGGACGTCGTCGCCATCTGTGCAGCGCGCGTTTGCTCGTCGGACAGATCACGCGAGTGGCAGAGCCGTAGCACGTGCTCGGGATCGGGCGCCTCGCGATGCTCCCGCGACAGGCGCTCGGCCACGGCGACCAGTTCGCGCTCAATTGCGATCTGCTCGGGCGTGGAAAACAGCGGCTGCTGAAGGGCGTCTCGTCCAAGTTCGACGATGCGGCCTGCCGCGATCAGCCCTTCCACCTCCTGCTCGACCCGCAGCGCGTCCGCGTCCGTGCCGACCAGGGACGTCGCGACGGCCGCATACAGATTGCGGCGCTCAAAGACACTTTCGTGTTCGGTCAGTTGCGCCGGCACGCCTGCGACGCGCTCGGCGATCAGCTTTTCCCGTTCAGCAGGATCCCACGTCCGTGACGTGCGAAGGTTTTCCAAGAGCCGGTCAACGTCGAGGAACGGCGCGGCTTCCTGCGCCCACAGTTCGAAGCGGTCAGTGGTGCGCTCCTCTTGCTTCGACGAACGGGTACCGCGCGCGATTGCGGCAGCCAGCGCGGGCGCCTCCGCTGTCGACAGCCCCTCCGCGGCGATCGCCTCCTCCACTTCTCGCCGACGGGCTGAGAAGTGGCGCTGCAATGCCACAAAGCTCTTGCCGAGGCTTACGGATTGATCGTCGCCGCCCGGCGTCCGCGGCACGATGATTTCGAAGGTGCCGTTCTTGCCGACCTCGCCGATTTCGAACCCAAGTTTCTTCAAATTTGAAGAAAGTGCGAAGTGGTAGACGGCGCCGGCCGCCATTTTGTGCGCAAACAAATGTCGAGCGTCCAAAGCTCCCACGGTGCCGTCTTCGCGAACGGCGCAGTTCAGGATAACTTGGTGACTATGCAGATTGGGGTCGGCGAAGACGCGGCCGTTGTCATGCGCGACCGGCCTGGCCTCGCCGTGTTGGAAGGACGCAACCGTGAGGGCAGAAACGCGCTCCAGCCTGAGCCCGTTCTTTCCGCGCCGGCAGAACGCGGCATTCCGACTGAGGAAAGCGATGGTCGCTTCGCAGGCATCGTGTTGAGCCTGCTCGATCGCGCGCCGCGTCTCAGGATCGGCCAGCGCGAATACGACGGAGACCGACTTCGGCGCCGATAGCGTCAGGTCAATCCCGCCGACCCGGTTGACCCCATCGCCGTTGTTCGACAACAGCGGTTGGCCGTCAGCATCTAAGCCAGCATGGAGGCGTTCGAACAGGGCGTTGTCGACGAGCGCACCGTGTGTCGCGCCGAAATCATTGGTCGCGGTGATCCAACGACCGGCCGACTCTCCGCCGCCCAGATAATACTCGGACTGCTTGCTGTAATAACTCGCCGTCGTGCCTGCCGCGATCGTCGCGACCATCGGGGCCTCCATCGAAGGAGGCCACAAGAAGCACGCCTAAAAGCCTTGTGCCGTGCATTTCAAATTTTGCGGTCGGCGAACTTTGCAATGCAAATTGCGCAATTGTCACCAAGATGAGTGACCAGTATCTGCGCAAAGCTTTTGATCGTGGGCATGACTTCTGCGATCCGGTGGGCGGCGCACCAAGGCCCCGAACTTCGTCTGGGTCGACACGCTGCTCGCGCCTCGTCCGGCGCGTCTGGCCTCCATCGCGCTCGCCAACAAGGCGGCGCAGATCGCCTGAGCGATCCTGATTCGCGGCTTAGACCTGCCAGGCCCCCGATAATGGCGATGGCAGCGGCATGACAGACAGCAACTGTCTGCGCTTTTGGACCGCAAGCTGCTCGCTCGCTACGGCGCTATTTGGAAAGCGCACTCGCTCGCTACTTGCTGCATTGAACCCGACCATCGACCCGATGGGAGCCGTTACCGACTGCAGGGAGTGCAATGAACGTGATGGCAACCCGGTTGAACCGGGGGCTAGGAAACCCGCCGAGTGCCTAGCACTTCGAGTGCGAGAAGATGATTGGGGCTAGTTCCGCGAACTTCCATCGGGGCCAGCGGTCGTGCGCACCGCGCAAACAGGCCGGACACATGAGCGCACTGGGCCAGTTTCTAAAACGTCAAGAAACCATTTGCACCGCATGCGCTGTCCATGGGCGCTACTGCTTCGCCGTGGCGCTACGATGACGACCTGCCGCTCGCTCCGACAATACGTTCCCGTACGCCATGTGACGTTTCAGTAGGCCTGATAGGCGGCTCTCTTCCTAGGTTAGATGGTCAGCGAACCGGCCTGCCGGAATTCTTCAAGCTGCTCACTCCACCAGCCGCGGCGGCGCGCGCTGAGATCAAGCAGAGGGCCGGTAATGGCCACCTTTTCCTCGTTGCGTTCCCCTTCATTCAGCAAAATTGCGGCTTGTTGGAGCGGGTCATCGTTCCAATCGTAGCTCACCTCAACATCGGTCTCACCACGTTCGCTGTAGAGTGCTGCGTCCACGAGGCCTCGCCAGACATCGTCAGGAAACTGCGCGCGAATGAGGTGCGGAGCGGACCAGTCATCCCCGGTCATTTCCAACTCGTTCAGCGAGACCGGAGTATCGGTCAAGATCTCCTCAATCAGCCGGGCGTGCCAGGGGCTGAGTGTCTCTCGATGGAAACGCTTCAGACGCCCGATCCATGCGGCGAGGCTGCCGATATCTTGCCGGGCCAAATTGGCCCGGAGCACCTCATTGTCCCGCCAGATCGCTTCGTCTTCGAGCCCGATGCCGCCAGCCAACATGGATATGACATCTGCGCGTGCGGTGACCGGTGCCCGCCTCACTTCAATTGGACAATCGTCACCTCGCTGAAGGCCTGACTCAGTCAGCTTCAGATCGAGCTCAGCCGCATCATCTCGACGCTTCGCATCAGCGTCACCTTGGACATAGGCTGGTCGCTCGCGGCCTTTCCAATCGGTCGCCTGCACTCGTAGGATGGCAACGGTCTGCAATACCCAGATCAAAAAAGCTTCCGGATTGAATCCTGCTTCGCACCATGCTCGAACCTCTTGCTTTACTCGTTTCAAGATCTCTCTTCGGGTGTTGCTGGTCCATCCGCTGTATAGTGATCGTCCGTTTGACGCCGTTGTCAAAGTTACGGGATCCGCAGGATAGGCGATCGCAGTAGGTGAGCCATTTCGGCGCCTGTTAAGGATAGCTCTCGGCCCAACCAGTAGGGTTCCTTTTTTACAGAGGATGGTCGTGCCCGGTTCGGTATCGACTAGGTCATCGACGGCGCGCGTCCTTCGGTAAGTATCATCAACCTTGCCGACGATAGGAGCTAGTGCATTCGTGTGCGGATAACCGAATACCCAATTGAGCCGGTAGTGAGGCCTGCATTCCCAAAGAGCATCAGCGATTGCTTCGGTAAAGGAAGCATTGACCAGGAAGGCATCCCAAGCCTGTTTGCTTCTAAGCGATCGCGTTTGGTCAGGGCCGCTCTTGAACCTTGGAGCCTCCAATTCCGCGACATAGCCGTCTCTAAGAAATTTCTCTGTGTGGGACCAACTGTAGGTCGCCATCCACCCATGCAGGCTGGCGACATGGACCGGCTCCGGCTGCCACAGGGGCTGGCCTGGAAATTCGCGGCGCACCTTCTCTAGCAGCCGGTCCGGAAATGTCTCGAATCGCTGCGGATCATAAAATACCGAATGGACATAGTCTGGGTCGCGAGGAGCTGGAACACGCGGCCCCTCAAATTCCGGCGGGATGGGTCTCAATTCTACTTCTTCGACCGCGTGATCCTCAACTGAAGCGGCAGCTTTGCGAAGTTCAGAAAACGGCATGACGGCTTTGTTCTCAATTTCCGACTGGGGCACGTGACGGCGTGAGCGAATTAACGACGTTGTTGAGCTCGCGCTGGTTTATGCAGGCCACAACTTCAGATCGCGTGAAGGCGATCATTCAAATTGCGAAGAAATGAAGGCGTCGGGTCAAGCGGGATAGGCCGTGTTGCGCGAGCCGGACACCGTCGCAAGGGAGCCGGTCGCGCCCGACGTCAGGATCTCTCTTGTGCCCGAAAAAATTTGCAATGCATTTCCTTTGATTGAATGCAGCATCGTGAGCTCGCTATGCCAATCAAGCACGGCGATCCGCTGTGCTTGAAGAAAAGGAAGTAGGTAACCATGTGCGTTCACAGAAGGATCCTTGAAGTCTCGCACGCGCTCGACGAAACGTTGAAGCGCATCGCGGTCCCCCACTACGGGACGTCGGCCACGATTCATGAGATCGATTGTGCCCGCCAGTTCTCCGCCCGCGTCGTCATGGCGGCGTTCAACGGCAACATTCCGCACGACTACGGCGCGACCCACATCGACCCCGTCGAGCTGGCCGCCCTCTTGCCGCAGTTCGAGGGTGCCTTAAAACTCGCGCACGCCTTGAACAAGGCCGGCGTGACCTTGCCGTTGCGCGGCTCGCTGCTTGAGCGGATCGAGGCCGCGGTCTTGGCCAAAAAGGCGGACTAACGCCAAAGCAGGTCGGACCTCGGTCCGGCCTGCTCGCATTTAGCCGGAAGCACGACAAGCCCTCCTACAGAGGCTACTCATCCGATTGCAGTCCGGCGGCTTTTTCTTCCTATCCGCCCGAAGCCTGCCCTTTACGACCACTCTGCGCTGTGCCGCTCCGAGGACCCCGGGCTTTTCACTCAATCTCCCGTTCAAGAACAAAACCCCGCCAACAAAGCGATCTCTCAATGCGCCGTTTTTGTCGAGGCGCGCGTCGTCATCAAGGCCTTTCGCTTCCGTGCTGCGCGTGTGCAGCTCGGCCCTTCCGGGAGCCTGGCGGCTCGCCTTGATGACACCGCTCATGCGCCTCGACCGCAAGCGGCCCATCGAGGTCGCCAATGCGGCGGTCTCGCAAATGAAGAGGAGACTTACATGACCAACCCGATCACGTCCTCTCGACCGACCCATCGGATTTACGCGGTCTCGCGGAGCGGCAAGCAGAAAATCTGGCGTGCGATCGGCGTGCTCTGGCCGCACCACGACGGCAAAGGCTTCAGCCACAAGCTGGATTGCCTCCCGCTCAATGGCGCCGAGATCGTAATCCGGCAGATCGACGCCGACATCGACGCAACCGAGGGCGCGCAATAGCGCGCCCTTCAACATGGGTTGCGAGATCGTCGCGCTAAATTTGCATTGCAAATTCTGCGAATGATTTCGGCCGAGCTGCTCGGCTAGAACCTCTCCTTTGGCAATCGCGCAACCAAGGACGCCGATTGCCGAGCGAAAAGCGACGTCCGACCGCCGCAGCGATCGGGCATCAAGAGTTTCGGAGTTCGTTATGCATCGCGTTATCTGGAATATCTGCCTCTTCATCACGGTCGTGCTTGGCGGAATCGTGTTCGGCTATCCCCTGGCCGTCATGGCACAGCACGGCGCCAATTCCGCCGCCTGGCCGGCGGGCGCCATCGAGCCGGCTCGCTGGTTCAGCTACGTCGCATCGTTCGATTTGCCCAATCTTCTGCGGCCCTACTGGCTGATGTTTCGCGGCCGGTCGCAGGAATTCGCCGGTGGTGGCCGCATCGAGCTTGGCACCACGGTCGCCGCATTCCTGATCATCACGGTGGCGCTGTTCCGGATCAAGAAGATCGAGATCAAGCGCGATCCGAGCGGCATCTACGGCGCGGCGCGCTGGGCGACGCCCGCGGAGATCGGCCAGATGGATGAGGGCCTTGAGCTGGGCATCGACAAGGCAACCGGACGTGCCGTCCGCGTCTCGATAGAAGGAAACCTCTTGACCATCGCCCCGCCGCGGAAGGGCAAGACGTCGGGGCTTCTGATCCCCAATCTGGCCTACCCTGAGCTGGCGGCGTGGCTCGGGCCCGCCGTCGTGATCGATCCCAAGGGGGACGCCTACCGTGCCGTTGCTGGCCGGCGCCGCCAACTCGGCCGCATCGTCCGTTGCCTCGACCCCTTACAGCTTGTCGGCGGCACCGACAGCTGGAATCCCCTGGAGAACGTTGCCGCGACGGATATCCTGTATCTGCAGCATACCGCCCGGATGTTGTTGCCTGAACCGAATGGCACTGGCGACGGTGCTGCCGCTTACTTCAACAATCGCGCCGTCGACCTGATCCTCGGCGCAATGCTCGTCGCCCTTCATTCTCCGAAGCGCGACATTCCGGAAGTCTGGCGACTGCTCAACAATGAGGACGACTTCTTCAAGGGATTGCAGGCCTTGAATGCATTGCCGGCGGCTCAGGCGGCCCTGAAGATCATGGAAAGTGATCCCAAGGCCCGGGACACCATCGTGTCGACGGCGAGCCAAGCTTTCTCATGGTTGAATGACGCCCGCCCCGCCGGCATGGTCAGTTCCAATTCGTTCGATCTGCGAGACCTGACCCGCGGCGACGTCGATCTTTTCGTGGCGGTGCCCTCCCGAGACAATCTCACCTTGGCGCCGTTCCTGCGCTGGCTCTTGGGCGACATCTTCGACACTGTCCGCGAGCATCATCCTGCCGAGCGCATGGTGATCTTCATCGACGAAGCGAGCACGCTTGGGCGTTTCGACGCTATCCTGAAAGCAGCCGGCGAACTCCCGGGTCACGGCGCCAGCCTCTGGACGATCTGGCAAGACCGCGCCCAGATCGTCACGACCTACGGAGAGCCCGGGGCGCGCACCCTGCTGAGCACGGCCGACATCGTGACCCTGTTCGACGTTCCGGCGACGGATCCCGATGAGAGCGATCGATGGTCGCGAGCACTTGGAAGCTTCTCCGCGCTCATCGAGTCGCACTCGACCGGAGGAGGCAAGGGTGCCGCATCGACGTCGACCACGTCACAAGAGACCCGGCTGATGACCAAGGAGGAATTGACGACGCTTGATAGCCGAGACCTGATCGTCTTTCCCAACAGCCGGTTCTACACGCGCCACCCGTTCCGTCTCCGAAAGACCGCCTTCGACGACCCGCGCTTCGATAACTTGATCATCAAGGTGCCACGAGTTGCACGCATCTAGGCGACTGATTGGGGACCGATAGGCGGATGAATACCGCTTCGGGCGTTGTTGTGTTTCGTCGACTCGTCGCGAGTTCGGCGGCGGCGACGCGGGTAGGCCGTGATCGGTGACCGACCGCGGATGAGCGGGCTAAGTACGGCAGGATCGCTCCCTACCACGGCATCGCCGACGGCCGCTCCGGACCAAGCGACCGGTAGAGCCTGCTTCGTGCCGAAAGCGGGACGACTTGGGTTGCCGCCGCCACTTCGGACAGCCGGCCCGGACGGGATCATCGGATCATCTATTCGACGATTGTCGGGGCCCGGTACCGCGCAGAGTTGGGGGCGGCAATACGGGCGACATCAGCGCGAACCGCCGAGGGCACGGGAGGCCGGTCACAGCGCGGGGCATATCAAGAATGGCAGGCGACGCCGACGCCGTAAGGCCTGAGCCGGCAGCAGCTTCCAGTAAGGTACTGATCGACGACGACTTCACCGCGATCTGTCGGTTTGACGCTCCCAGGCCGGTCCGCGTTCGGAGCTGCCGGTGGTTTTCCAAGGAGGTAGCGTTTGCGGCTACTGCGTAACCTGTGAACGTTGCAGGCAGCGCCTACGCGGCCGGTTGCTGGGCCGCGTTCTTGGTCGACTTGGACGCATCTGCGGGCGCCGCCGTAAACGCGCCAGCGTGTGGTGAAGAGAGGCGATCTCGCCCTCCATCCGTGCGGCCTCCAGCTCCCAGTCGCGGATGCGCTCGGCGCGCTGGTTAATCTGTTGGTCGCGCTCGGCGACTGTTTCCTCTAACACAGAAATGCGCTGCTGGGCCGCGGCGAGATCGGCGGCGAGGCGATCGGCCTGCTCGCCGACGCGCGCCGCGGCTGTCCGGGCTTCCGTTGCCTCTGCAACAACCCGCTCGATCTCCGCCATCGCTTGCTGCTTGGCGGAGTCCAGCGCGATGTGCCAGAGGTCGGCGGTCAGGCTGTCAACGGTAGCCGTCAACCCCGCCGGGATGGGCGGCAATTCGAGGCGCTGGTCCCGCGGCGTCCAGGTGCCGAGATGAGTTTCGATCGTGCTGTAGCTGCCGCGCTTCGTGATCTCGCGGACGGCCTTCGCCGACGGCTTGCGGCCGTCGGCATCGATCTGATCGGCGGCACCGTGGAACTCGGCACGGGTAATATACGCTGTCATGAGGTTACTCCTGAAAGGTGTAACCTGTAACGACCCTGTGCCGTTACACCGTTACACCCCTTTGCCTCCCTGCCGCCTATGCGGCCTCATGGTCCGTTGAAGCCTGTCGCAGGAGGGAAGCCACAGGGCGGGACCCGTCAGCCCTGGACGGGCTGAACGATCGACGCCGGCACCTCGAACTCCTGATAACCGGTCGTCGGCATCCAGATACGGATGACGGCGCGATCATTGTGCGAGCGGATGAGCCACCACAGCTTGCCCGGGCTCATCACTCCATCGATCAATCTCCCGTCCGGATATTGGAGAGTGACCTGGACCGGCTGCGTCACCGTGATGCCACGCGGCGTGCGGAACCAGACGACCGCGCCATAAAACGCGGCCATCGCAAAGATCGCGACGCCGGCCGGCGAGCTGAGCGATCTCAGGCCCCAGCGACGAGGCGGTCGGATCGTTTTCGGCGAGATGCGCTTGCGCGGTTTCGGCTGAGTCTCGGCGCGCAACGAGCGCGTCAAAGCGAGAGCGTCAGCCGACGTGAGAGACCGATCGGTCAGGTGGCCGAACCGCTCTTGCGGCGGCAACGCCAGCAACGCCGACAACCGCTTCGTGCTGGCGGTCTCGAACGCCCTGACCGAGGCGGTGAGCGCCGCCTCGGCCTTGGCATAGCTCTGTTTCATGCTTTCCAAGGAGGTCGTCATGGTGGCCTATCCCACCAGCCACTCGGCCGCCGGGTACACAGCGCGCATGGCTTCCAGGCGGAACTTTGCGAGGTCACGCTGGATCCGGATGGCGGGACCGATTCCGTGCACCTCACGCAGCTTCTTCGGGTTGAGCCGGTCGACGATCGCCAGACCGCCGGACTGGAGATAGTCTTCCGCCCCGTCCTCAAGGACCTGGGCATCGAGCGAGGTCAGGGTCGCACCGTCGACGTTCGCATGGAGCCAGAACGGATCGATCGGACCATGCAGCCGGTTCTCGATCACGAAGCGCGCCGACGTCCACGGCTTTGAAAGCGCCAGCAGCTTCGGCGTCTCGACCATGGCGCCGGGCTCGTTGGTCACGACCACGCAGACCCCGAATTCTGCGGCGAGCTCGGGCGCCACATCGGCCAGCATCGTGAACAGCGACACCGACGTGTTAGCACCGACGTCGATGATCGTGGGCAACGTCGCGGCCGACAATGCGTCCAGGACGGCGTCGAACTCCGCACGGGCAGCACGGCCGCCGGTACGCTCGATGGCCTCGCGGTCCGCCCGCATCTGGAAGAAGCTGACCCGTTCCGCGAGTTCGAGAAGCCGGTGGCTGGCGTCGATCTCGATGATCGGCGCGCCCTCCACCGCTTCTGCGAGTGCGCGGACGAGCGTGGTCTTGCCGACCCCGCCCTTTTCCTGGCAGCTGAAGAGAATACGCGACATCGTACTAGTCTTTCTCTGTCATCCGTTGAACGCGCTCAAAAGCAAGACGACGGATATCGTCTTCGCTCTCGGACGGCCGATCTTCGACCGCTTGCGTTTCTGCCTTAAGTTCGGATGACAGAGATAGACGCTGATTTTGCATTGCAAATTTTTGCGCCTTCGGACTCACTCCTTTCCTTGCCGTCTTCGCGGCACGCTTCTCATTCTGCAGTTCGATTTGCCGAACAAGCGCCGTCAGGCGATTGGTCGTCAAGGGAGTCTGATCTTTACCTTGGACGACACCCTGAGCGGCCAGGGCCGCCGCAATCGCGGACCACTGCACCTTGTCCTCGCGCAGCTTGTAAATTTCTGGAAGGGCCGCTCGGATCGCCCTCGTCGTTCCCGTCGTTTCACGACTGGATCGCGACTTCGATCGCTCGTTCTGCAGTCTTGAAGCATCAGCGCGGAGGCGCTTGATATCTAAGGTCATGCGTCATGACCTAGGCTTTCAGGGCCTAACTAGCGAGAACTAGAGTTGCTAGTGTTTACCAGTCCGTTTACCATTAAAAAACTAGTAAAAATTTCGGCACACCTGTGCACCATGAGGTGCTTTACCCGTGGCTTGAAACGGATCGGTCGCCTACCTTGAACGACGACGATACGAGCGACGTCAGCCTTGTGCCGATGGAGGCGCCCCGGCAGCCCAATATATGGCGATGCGCCGATAGCAAACCCAAACATCTGTCAGAGAGTCATCGCTTGGGACAAAGGGAATAAAAAACGCCGCCCGCTTAAATAAAGCGCAGGCGGCGGATCACCAGCCCCGGGAGGGTGAGAGTAAAATCCCGATAAAGGTTAGTCCCGACGTGTCGCCCTAAGGTTCATCGGCATCGAGTGGCAACGCCCGAGGTCAAAGATAATTCAAGAATCGGCAGGTCGCAGACCGAGCGTATTTGATCGAAGCTGCTTTTCCCTGAGCCATTGGATGATGGCACGTTGAGCTGCGATGATAGCCTCTGCTCGATTGAAGCCGATGCCTGTTTTCGATGACCGACCGGCTCGCTCAAACGACCATTTCCAGCCAGGTGGATTGATCGTTTGAACCACCGTATACTCAATACCCTGATGTTCCATGCACCGTCATCGCTCTGCGACGAATCAACACGTTAGACAGCGAGAAACGCTGATCAATCAGCGTCGCTTGAAGTCTTCTCTGAACGATCGACTCGAACTTCCCTAAACTCCGCGGGCCCGTCGAGAAGACGCTGCTTGCGAATCTGGTGCTCCTGCGAGCTCGCGGAGCTGTCGGCCCTGTCATCCAGCACCGCACCCGCCAAACGAAGGGCTCGCCTTCGTTGGCGGCCCGTCCGACGACCTCTTGCATCCTCGTTCGTCATCAAATTGGACCCTCAAATTGGAGCGCGCATGATCGGACACGCCGCTCGGTCGGCGAAGTCTCAGCAACCGCGGCATATGTTCTTCAGCTTTGCGGCGGTTCGGGCCTCTTCCGCAACGAATGGGTCCTTGTAACCTGACGACGAGGCACTATCGGTTTCGGCGGGCTTCTTGGCCTTTGGCGGAAACGCCGCATCGTAACAGGAGAGGCGGGCACTGGTGCTCTCGATCGCGCTGCAATTCGGTTCCGCTACGGAAGCGGCTAACGCAGATGTGCTTAATCCCGACGCGAGCAGGAGCGCCGCCGTCCGCATACCGGATCGAGTTCTGCTCATACTGAAGGTTCCGTCACGATCCACCTTTGTTGACCCAAGAAGGACGCTCGCCGGTCCAGATTGGAAGAGCATCCCACTCCGAGCAGCGCATCCGGCGCTCCTCACCTCCGACGCTCACGAAAACAAAAGGCGCATCGTCCCGGCCTGTTTTCGAGCCAACGAAAATTGCCGGAACGCCGTAGGCATCCCTGATGATTGCAGTGTTTGCCATTATCGGCTCCCATTGGCCCAAACTTGCTCCAGGCATTCGATTTGCATTTTGAACGCATGGTGACTGAACCGCTTGCAGCTACAGAATAGCCACAACCGCAATCAGCAGTGCGAGGAAGACCGGCACCAATAGCGGCGGCACAAGCCACTCACGGATTTCGAATTTGTAGATTTTGACATTCTACCGCCTTCACTGGGTTGAGGCGGGAGCGCAAAGCTCTCAGTCACCGATAACAGCCACTAAGCGCGCGGTGATACCCATCCTATAGCAGTCTTCTTACCACCGAGCCAGATCAATCTTGGCCCATTGCTGCCGAAAGTAGATTGGCAGTCGATTGCGTCTCCGGATCGGGCGGGTTCACCTCCAAAAAACGGCGGTAACCATCAACACGACCGGGATAGTCCCGAGTACGATCACGCCTATGCGGAAGCCAATTTCCGCCAAACATTGGGAGCTCCCGCCAAGGCAAAAGTGCAAGCCGTCCTTCTGACCCGGTTGGACGCTTTAAGCACGCTGCATGATTGACCATAGTCGAAACCTTCGCGGGCGCCGCGTCGAAATCGAAACACAGCGCCTTCAAACGCGGGCCCTTTACCCGCGAACACTCTGGTCATTCTGCTCGGTTACACCCCGATGGAACTTTCAATCGGGCCGTCACCCGCAGCTCAACGCACCTTGACAGCTCCTTCACTCGAAAGAGAGCCAATTTCGAGTAGTCAGTGGACAAATGCGTCTCCCTTGCCCGTCGGAGATGACAACGTCCGGCGCTGGTGCTGGCCCGTGCGCACGCGAACCACTCGACAGGCGCTTCTACTGTTCCAGGTACTTCCATCGCTGGCGCGTGTGACGCAACGGACGGCTGGCCATCATCCGGTGAGAGCATGGAGATGCTGGTCGAGTTGCCTTTGCACATAGGGCTTGGCCAGGAAGCGGGCTCCGGCGGGAAGATCCTCGACGGCAGGTTCTACCTGGCCCGAAGTGACCAGCAGTGCGATCGGAGGCCAACGGTTGCGAACAATGGCTAGAAGTCCCATGCCGTCCATCGAGCCGGGCATCTGAATATCGGTAAATACGATCGCGATGTCGGTGGTGGTCTCCAAAAGCTCGATTGCATGATCCGCATCCACGGCCTCGACGACCTCAAAACCCAGCTCGCGCACCATCTCAGCCGCGCTCAGACGAATGAGAAACTCGTCTTCGACTATCAACACAAGGAATTTGTGAGCCACCGAATGGGGGTACTTTACTCTAGAGGTCGACAGGTAACTCCCGCCGCCTAGCATTGTTCCGCGAACGTTTCACCTCTTCGGGCGTTGGTCTTGGAACCGGAATGCTCCCTGATTATAGTTCAATGATGACTGACCTCAGCGCCGACATCACTGCTGTTCAGCAGATCAACGCTGTTCCCAAAATTTTGGATGCTGTAACCCGAATCACGGGCATGGGCTTTGTAGCGGTTGCCAGAGTGACCAGCGATCGGTGGTTGTGCTGTGCCGTTCGTGACAGCATCGATTTCGGCCTCGTGGAAGGGAGCGAGCTTCGCGTCGAAACGACGATCTGCAATGAGATTCGCGACCATGGCGAACTCGTTGTCATCGATGACGTCGAGACGGATGCCGAATTTTGCAACCACCCAACGCCGCGCATGTATGGTTTCAGGAGCTACATCTCGGCTCCGATCAAGCGTGCGAACGGAGAGATTTGGGGCACGCTTTGCGCGATTGATCCGCGACCACGAGAAATAGATCGACCTGAGATCGTCGATAGCGTTCGGCTCTTTGGGGAATTGATCGCTGCGCAGCTCGATCTCAACGAGCGCATCGAGCGCTCTCAAGCCGACCTTGCCGCGAGGTCGGAGAGCCTGCTGGCCAGTGAGGTGGGGCGGCAGTCTGCCGAAGCGGATCTGAAAAGCATTCGAGCCGATCTGCTTGATGAACGAAAGACGTCGGAGCTGCGGGAGCAGTTTATCGGCGTCTTAGGACACGACCTCCGCAATCCGCTGGCGTCAATAGCCGGCGGCATGCGCGTTCTCCTCAAAGATGCGAATAGCGAGCGAGCGCCCGACATCGCGGCATCAATCCAGAAGTCCGTGATGCGAATGGCGGGTCTGGTGGACAACATCATGGATTTTGCCCGCGGCCGCCTCGGCGGCGGATTGACGATCAGGCCCGACGCAAACGAGCCACTGACCCCCGTGATCGAACACGTTGTCAACGAAATGCGTCTGGCGTGGCCAGACCTTAACATCGAGACCGACATTGCCCTAAACGAGCCGGTCCGATGCGACCGCATCAAGATCAGCCAATTGTTCTCCAATTTACTCGGGAATGCGATCACCTATGGTGACATCGACAAGCCAATCATTGTTTTTGCGAAGACGGGGGATGGAAGATTTACCCTCAGGGTGACGAACTACGGTACACCGATCTCGGATAAGGCGATGCAAAGCCTGTTTCTGCCGTACACCCGCGGCGACCGTCCCAGCCAGCAAGGCTTAGGTCTCGGCCTCTACATCGCATCCGAGATTGCGCGAGCCCATGACGGGACGCTTAAGGCTGTCTCGAGCGGCAAAGAAACGGTTTTTGAGTTCAGCATGCCTGCAACGACTTAGGCCGCTCTTGCGAGTAAACAGAGTAGATTGAGTAAGTGGCTCAAGACACCAAAGACGCTTTCTGTATCGGCCTGTCGGCGAGCCGAATCTCGATGCATTGAATGGAGAGCCGCTGTGTGCGGCTTGCGTCAGATTTTTTTCGGTCACGTTGATCTTTGTTATGGTTCGAACCTATCTGTTCTGTAGCGTTATATTCACCGTAAGCCCGCGGCTTTGCCCGGAGCAGATCGCCAGTTGTCGGCATCAACTTGGAGATGAACGCTATGCAGAAGCGACGTCGTTTCAAACAACAACTCACGTTGCAGGAGCGACTAACAGCGTGGTCCAAAGAGGTTCTTGACCAGGCCGCCAAGCTCCCGCCGGGACCAGAAAGGGATGCGCTGATCAAGAAGGCCCGTCAGGCCGATGTCGCCTGCCACCTGGATGAATGGGCGCATTCGCCGGAATTACAGCTACCGGTCTGATAGTCTTGTCGTCGGAACAATCCATTGACCAAGTCAGGTGATGGTGGTCGATGCCCGATGGCTCGAATTCGATTCTGAGGCGCTTACGGAGGCAGCCTGTCCAAGTTGCCGCTGCTTAGACCCGGCTGGCCCCGGAATCTCTGGCAACCAAGTTAGAGCTGGCGTATTGTCTTCCGATCACCGGCCGAGGCTTGTCCCGTAGGCGTCGGTGACTGAGAGACCGAGAGCGCTCCCGCCTGCACGGAAGTGGAGTGCTCTTATGGAACGCTATTTCTTTGACATCCAGAGTGGCCGCGAGTTTTTCGCCGACGAGGAAGGACTACGACTGCCCAATCAGAAGGCTGCTGAAGTTGAAGCGATGCAAACGCTGACGGGGATCGCCAGAGAGTCCGTGTTCAAAGGCAGTCGTCCAGATTTGGCGGTTGAAGTGCGCTCGATGACTGAACGGCTTTTCTGCGTATCGATCGTCTATCGAAGTGAGAGCACGAAACATTGAGGCTGCCTGTGAGAACAGACGCCTCCATCTCGACTGGGTCTCCGGCTCCAGTTGGAGTACTCGACTAGCCGTGAGGCTGTCCAAAAACATTTCTTCAATCATGTCTGGTCGGAGCGCCTTCGAGCACATATATCAAGGTCGTCACCGCCCCACCCGAGGCAACCATCGGTGATGAGAACGCCTGTCGCGCTCCCGCCCATTCAAGGGAGAAAGCCGTGCAGGTTCGTAGCGAGTCTCAATCTTCGACATTCGAATACCGTCTCACTCAAGAGGCGATCAATTTGCGCCAGCAGGCTCAAGAGATGCCTGTTTGCGTCCGGCGCGCCGAACTACTTCAGAAGGCCCGGCAGATCGATGTTGCCCTGGAGGTGAACAGGTGGCTCAGTTCTCCGGGACTTCAGCCGCCAATGTAATTCGAATCCTGGATCGGCTTGCGGACCTCTCGCGCTGGCGCAGACATCTTTCCAACAGGCGCTCATGATGATCCGATATTTCTTCGATATCAGAGACGATCGGGAACTGTACCCGGACGAAGACGGAATAGAGTTTTCAACGCAACGTGAGGCCGAGATGGAGGCGGCTCACACATTGGCGGGACTGGCCCGCGATTTGGCCGGTGAGGAAAACCGGCCGGACGTTGCTATCGAGGTTCGAACGGAAGCCGGGCACGTATTTCAAGCCGCGTTGACCTTCGAAGCGAATAAGGCCGGGCAATAGTTCTGTCTTTCGCGGTTCCGGGGATTCGATATGGACCGTCGCATTGCAGCCCTTTTGCGATCAGCCGGTGAGTTCGTCGGCCCAAACCTTGAAACTTAGCAACGTGTTGGGTCCGAATGTCTGGGTGATCGGAACGTCGGCGGCATCGCGGCCCTGCGCGATTAGGACGCGACCAATCCGCGGAATGTTGTTACGTGGATCGAACGTGTACCAGCGACCACCGATATAGGCTTCGCACCAGCCCGCGAAATCGCCGGCGGCATATGGAGGCGCCATGCCGATGTCACCGAGATAGCCGGTGCAGTAGCGCGCAGGAATGTTCATGCAGCGGCAGAACGCTATAGCCAGATGTGCATAGTCCCGGCAAACGCCTTTGCCTTCGTTGAACACTTCCCAGGCGGTCTTGGTCGGGCGGGCGTGCTCGTAGCCGAAAGCAATGTGGTTATGCACGAAGTCGCAGATCGCCTTGACCCGTGCCCAACCGGACGCGGTCTTCTCGAACAACTTCCACGCCACGTCGGTAAGTCGGTCAGTCTCGACATACCGACTGCCGAGCAAATATACGATGGTGTCCGACGGAAGATCTTCCACTGCGTGCTGTTGGGCCGATGGTACGATCACGTCGGGTAGACCGCTGTCTCGGACTGTGCCGTCCGCTGAGAGGCGCATGCGGCCGGCTGGCGCGACAAGACGACTGCACCAATTCCCGAAACCGTCGCGGTAGGGCGTGATCGGCACCGACGGCTCGCTGACAAGATGATCGGGCAGGACAATGTCGGATGCCCGTGTGAAGTGAGTGCCGACAACTGCGATAAGAGGGGTCGGTTGCGGAAAGTCGTAGATCATCTCGAAGCCGACGCGGATCTTCATGGAAGTAGCTCCAAAGAGATGATCGCGATCGTTACGAACCCCCATTTGGGCATCGTCACCGATGAAGGCTGCGAGCGCTCGGGTGTGGACAGTATGCCATCGCTGTCCCGACCGCCAGCCGTATGCTCGATTGAGTGGAGAACATCCGCCCAGCGCCTGACCGGAACCCGTTTCAAACTGAAGGCTTTGTTGAAGATGAAAATGCGATCCGGAGTCACGCCCATGTCCATTCAACCCACGCAAGACTGGAGGGCGCGGCCTGTATCTGAGATGGCCTCTTACCAGGGCGCGCGTCGAACCGTGAGCGAGGTTGATGCTGATATTCTGAGGAAGCGCGCGTTGAAGAAGCAACGTGCGTTGATCGACACCCTCAATGGTCGTGCGCCATCATGAGAGATTTCAAATGTCCTCATTGCGGGCAACTATCGGCCTTCGAGCTCTCCAAATGCAACGGCTGCATGCAGCCGTTGATCTTCGATCCCGAGAATATGGCGATGATCGGTGCGGAAAGTGCTCTTGAATGCGTCAATCGGAATATCATCGGTTGCAACTGGTGCGCGGTTTCCACGACTTCCTACTGCATGTCCTGCTCCCTGACCCATGTCATTCCCGCCACACAGAATCCCCGTAACGTAGCCCTTTGGAAGCGCGTGGAGGAAGCCAAGCGCAGGCTGATCTACGACCTGAGACGGCTTCGCGTGCCGATCGCGTTCGCGGGTGGATTTCGCCTGGCATTCGAGATTCTCTCGGACGAGCATGGGCCGGTCCTGACCGGTCACGAATCCGGCCTGATAACGCTCAACCTTGCGGAGGCCGATGACGTACAACGCGAGATCAGGCGTGTTTCCTTTCGCGAACCCTATCGCACCCTGCTTGGTCACTTTCGACACGAGATAGGGCACTTTTACTGGAATGCCCTGATCCACGAAGCGGGTTTTCGAGCGCCGTTTCGGCGGGTGTTTGGCGACGAGACAGAGAACTACCAGGCTGCGCTTGCCTATTATTATGCCCGTCAGGATTGGTCTTGCGATCCGGCGAGTCACATTAGCATGTATGCGACGTCTCATCCCTGGGAGGATTGGGCAGAGACTTTCGCTCACTTCCTGCACATCGTCTCGACCCTGGATTCCCTGGCAGGACTTCCGTTGTCGTTGGACGCGCGCGGAAAGCACACGCTGAATGACCCGTATCTGGAAAGCGATTTCGGTGCGCTCCTTGAGTTGTGGACCCCGCTCGCTCTGACGATCAACCGCCTCAACCGCTCACTTGGCCTTGCCGACGCGTACCCGTTCGACATTTCACCCGCAGTCGAGGGCAAACTGCACTTGGTGCATATGGCGGTTACCGCCTTCAGGAATCGGCAAGGAAACGCGCACACAACGCCGATGATGTGCTAACCTGAGTTCTGGTGGAAGCGCTTAGCTCGTGAGCGGCGCCACACTTGGTTGTCATTTTAGCTGAACGTCTGGCAGACGAGCGGCGGCGTGGGCTTCGGCTCGCCCCTCGGGAACATGCGTCCCGCGAAAGCGTTGATAACTATAGGCAGCGTCCGCTTGCCGTTGTTCGACAACGCGCTGAGACCTCGCGAAAGATCTGGCGCAAAGCGGAGCGTTCACGCTGATCCGCTCCCGGCAAATATCGCTTGGGCTGTCATGGCGAATATCCGAGCCCCAGACCGGCGCTGATCCAATTCCTGGAGATCAAAATGATGAAAAACGAAGCGAAGGCTGCCCGGCATCTGCGGGAGGCGAACAACGCGTTCAAATTGGTGCGAACAGAAAAACCAATGACCGATTACGCGAAAGATCAGCAATCCCTGCACGATAATCACGAGCGTCTGAAGGCGGCCCGATTGGCGCGTGAAGCCAAGCCGAAAGACTCCCGGGCATAATCGTCGCTCTCGATTTAGAGCATCGAGAGCACGACGATTCCGTTTTCGAGCTCGCCGGAGGCGAGCCGCGCACGGGCTATATGCTCGAATTCTTTTCGATATTTGTGAAGATAACTGAAGGCCTGCTTGTCGGTCTGAAACGTCGTTGTAAGCCTGCACATCTGCCGTGCTGCGCCAAGCGCAAGCATGAAAGTGATCGTTCCCCCGCCGTCTGCTTTGACTCTAGGCATCCACCCAGCCCGTGCAATTCGGTTTCACGATGATGCCGTGCGATCGCGAGTTCGACTATCGCGCCGACCTGTTTTTGCGCTTCGTCGGTGCGGGCGCAGGCAGCGATGCCCGAAACGCGATGTCGGCAACTTCCTTGGCCTCACGCAGCTCGCGGAGGCGCGCCATGTTCTTTCGCACCTCGATGGCCTGCCGTTCCGCGTCAGCCAATGCCCGCGCGCCGTCTTCAGCGGCCAATCGCTTGCGGTTCGAGCGCGCGATGCCTTCGGGCGACGGCTCTGCCGATTTCCTGGCGATCATCCTCAACCCGCATTATGAAAAACAAAACCCGCTCCATCCGAAGATCGAGCGGGCAGCCTGCCGTTTCAGTACATCCGTGAAAGCGACGTCGACAAATCAAGCCAGCGAGAGGTTTTCGGCGCTCACTTTGCCGCGCATCTTGTCGGTCTTGGCCTCAAAGTTAACCTTTTGGCCCTCGGCGAGACCCGCAAGGCCAGCCCGTTCGACCGCGCTGATGTGAACGAACACATCATTGCTGCCGTCGGTCGGCTGGATAAATCCAAAGCCTTTTTGGCCGTTGAACCACTTAACAGTACCTGTCGTCATTTTCATTCTCCAAAGCGCACGAGCGCGCATCGCGTGACGAGCACGCGATTACTTCAACTTCGTCGATGTCTTTGGAAAAGGAGCCCGCGGGCGCGTTCAACAAGGCACAGCGGCTAATCGAATTTCTTTAATATATATCATTTTCGGCTTTTTGCAAGGCAACACTCAAAATTGTTTCCGAGAGCGCTGCTACACGAGCGCGTGTGGGCGAACGTTCCTTTGCGATCGAGGGGCTCCAAACGACGTGTGGGAACGGCTCTATCCATTGACAGCGCGGCTGACAGTGGTCACGTTGCT
The DNA here is from genome assembly GCF_000284375.1 of Bradyrhizobium japonicum USDA 6. Taxonomy (NCBI): domain Bacteria; kingdom Pseudomonadati; phylum Pseudomonadota; class Alphaproteobacteria; order Hyphomicrobiales; family Nitrobacteraceae; genus Bradyrhizobium; species Bradyrhizobium japonicum. Next base: position 1,479,989 of record NC_017249.1, on the reverse strand, counting down.
CTACCGAACTTGATTGCCGTGACGCATAGACCGGCTTGTTCGAGGCCGGCGGAAGAAGACGCCGTCACTCCCATCATCGCAATCGCCACGAGACTCCTGCGCAATTGGCTGCATGCAGGACTTGCGCATTCGCAGCCCAGCGAGGAATGTCAATTGCAGGTACTTGTTCGCGACAACAATGTCGACCAGGCCCTTCGTGTTCTGAAGAAGAAGATGCAACGCGAGGGTGTCTTTCGCGAAATGAAGCAGCGGCGCTCATACGAAAAGCCTTCCGAAAGAAAGACGCGCGAAAAATCCGAGGCTATTCGCCGGGCCCGTAAGCTCGCTCGGAAGCAGGCCATCAGGGAAGGTTTGCTGCCGGCGCCCCCGAAGAAGAAGCTTCCCGAGCGCAAGCCTCCCTTGCCGCAGATCGCCGGCAAGGAGCGCGCGTAACGGGAATGCGCGTAGAGGAACGTTATTGCCATAGATTAATTGCCATGGTGGTTGCGCCGAGTTCGACGCAGCAAAAGCGGGGGTGCGTAGCTGCCAGATTTCAGTCGCGGTCTGTAATCCAGGAGATCGAGATGACGAAGACGGGCACGAGTGATCATCGCATTCTGACCCAACGCGCGCGTGCCGCTCACCTGGCTGGCAAAGTTATAGACGAGAGGGCGGACAATTCTGCGAATGGCGATGATCAAGCGATGCGAAGGCAGCGTTTGATCGAGGGACCATCGGAGTTCAGGGCCGTCCGCGTCGATCGTTCAAGAAAAACTATTGATCGTTAACTGGCCTTCAGTCGCTTACGGGTTCCTTGCGACGTCCAGAACGCATCGACGTTGTCTTGAGCATCGGCCTGTCCGTCGCTGCTGGGCGAGTTATCGGGCGCCGGGGCCAACTTGTGAAGAATTCGCCTAAACGATTCCCAGATCACGACATGGCATGTTGTTAGGTTCTGAAATCGATGCCGCGCAGCACGATACCCCGAGGATCTCCTTCAAGTTCCGTCGCTCGATACTTGCTGGCGGCGCGGGCCTCGATGCGGTCGCGTAGGCGGACGAATTGGGCTTCGCGCTGCTCGGGGCGGACCTGCGGGCCGCGCTCAAGGTAGTCCATCGCGGTGGTCGAGATCGCGCAGGGAATTTCCTTACCGCCGTCCTGCATCGAGAACAGCACGATCATCCGGTCATATTCGTGGCCGATGTAGCGACCGCTCGTGAGCGTCATGGCTTCCTCCTTTAAGTGACCGTTGCTGGCACGATCGCGCGTGCGGAGAGTTGCTCTGCCGTCAGTCCTCGCCCGAGAGCCGGACGAAGTCGTCGAGCAACGACGCGACCAGCGCCCGGTGCCTCGTATCCTCGGCGGGCAGGCTCGCGGCATAGAGGTTGAGCAGGTGCCGCGCCTTGACCGCAGCCTCCGGCCAGGAAGCGGCGGGCACCGTCATCATGCGGTGTTCAAGTTCGGCCTCCCGCTCACGCAATTCCCTGACATGGGCCTCGACGTCTGCCAGCGCGCGGCGCAGATCGGTAGCCTTCTGCGCAGCCATGCCGCGATGCTTGTCGAGATCTACGGGATGGTCAGTCATGCGCGGCGCTCGCATCCGCAGCCTGCGCATTGGCGAGATCGACTGAGCCGATCGAGAGCATCTCCATTGAGTCGCGAACGCCTTCCGCCGGCACCATAATCATCGTCGCGATGCGGCGATAGGCCGAGAAGGTGAGACTCTCGATCGTTTCTTCATCAGTGATGACCTCGTAGGCGCCGGCGGGCAGCAGCCGCTCGATGCCGCGGATTCGGAACGGATGTCTGAACGTGACGGTCTCTCGCCGTGAGCGGATGGTCATGCACGCCTGCCTTTTTGCAAGAGGGGCCCTAACCGACCGACAGCGACGACCATGCGCCCGTCATTGAGCAATAGCCAGCACATTCGCCATTGCCGCGCGCTGACGTCGCAGTGCAGCCTTGCCCGAACTGCGTTTTAGCACTCGCTATTGGCGCCTCGCAGGCGTAGGGTTGTCGCATCACCGCACTTCTCAACGGCATCGACCGGTGACTGAGGGTCACGTGCGCTCCCGCCGACAGAGTTGCAGGAGCGCTCGATGTCGCGTTTTCGCGCCTCGGAATGGATGGTCCCGCCGGTGATCGTTCCGTTATTCCTTTTGCTTCTGGTGTGTGCTGCGGCCATCCTCAATGGCTAAGGCAACGCGCGTGCCTTACCTGGTCATGGGGACCAACGAATATGGCAGCGCCAATCTCGGCCGTGGCAGCGCGATCGTTGCACTGCGGCTCGCGCGAAAGCTGCTGCGCGACGGTTACATGGATGTCCGCGTCTGCACGCCTCGCGGGCGCATCCTGCAGTCGGACGAACTGAAAGAACTTGAACCCCAACAGGAGATGGACGTCATGGCCAAGGGACAGCAACGCGGCAATCGCGAAGCCAAGAAGCCGAAGAAGGAAAAAGCCAAGGTGATCGCAGCACAGCCCAGCCGGAAAGAGGTCGCCTGGCAGCCGGATTTCGGGTCGGCAAAAAAGAGGTAGGCGGCGCAGTCAAGCGTGAGGCGGACGCTTGACCGCTATTGCGGCGCGACGAGGGGCCACCTCATGGATGCTCGAAGGTGGATCGAGGAGCAACGCCGGCACCCATAGGCCCTGTCACTGTTGCCGCCCTCCGTCGCCAAATTCGAACCCCACATGCATCACGGGACCGGCGTCGTCCCGTACCGCAATTGCCATATGGCGCTTTGAAGAACTGCCAGATTCATACGTCGCATCCCGTGCCATGTCGGCCAATGACTTTGCCGCCTCAACCTGCGCCGCCCGAAAGTCAGCAAGTTCCAGACCTTCCTCGTCAAGGAACAGGCCGTCATCGTCGACGAGATCGAAATAGTACCGGGTCATGACGCACTCCGGAGACAGACGGGAGTTCCATGTGCCAGCGACCGATGCCCCTTGTGCAGCCTCGATCGGTGATGGAGGACAAGAGATGTGGCAGAAAATGGTTGCTGGTCCGACGGCCCGCACGAGGATCTCAAAGTCCGCTGTCTAGCCTGGCACACCTGCGTAAGCTGCACGGCAGCCTTCGGGTGACTATCACTGCGTCGACTGCGTTGCGTGGAAGGCGATCGTTGTTGTTAGCTCCGCGCTGGGGTCGAAGATAGATCGGACAACAACGGGTGATCGTGCTATCGGCATTGATGGAAAAGATCTTGGTGGTCGGCGCGATCCTCTTCTTGTCATCCAGTGCTAATGTTCGAGCGGCCGAGCAAGCGCCTGCTGCAACAGAAATGTCAATTCGCGACCAGATCAAGGCCGCACGCGCTAAAGATGTATTGGAAGAGAAATCAGCATCGGTTGCGCGCCCATGGGATCGTGACGCGTCCGGCAAACGCCCATGGGATACCGCGAAACCGACTGAGCCTGTGAAGCGGTGAAATACCTTGGCGCAGCGTGCGGCCCCGAGGTGAAGCCTGTCGAGCATTCTTCTACTGTTTTGTTTGCCGGTTGGGGCGCCATTTGCTGAGATTGATCAAGCTCACGTTGGCAGCAGCCATTGCGCTCGCGCTGCTTCCCCATGCCGTGAGATACTATGCTTTTCCCCGCGACCGTCTGATTCAGATCGCAAAGCAGTGCGAGAATGATGCAGACAAGTTAACGGCCTCCGACGCGGCAAAATGGACGGAAGCTCACAACGGTGGGACAAATAATCCGTATCGAGCGCAAAGGGACGCTCGAGTCGAGATCTGCATTAAGGCGGACGGCTGGTGTTCAATGAGTGATGACCGGCCGGCAGTCAGTAACCCAGCCATGTTCGCGCCGCGTGATCCGGTTGCCCGGGCGCTATATCGTTGGCGATACGCCGACGAATCTGGAAGCATCTGTCGCGATTGAGCTACTGGGACAATCGAAAAGACAATCAATCGCGTCGCAAGACAATGGAGACAATCCGAGCTCGATCAGCGACAGTAAGGTCCGTGAAGAAACGCCGAATTCGAGCTGCGTTCCTATATCGACATCACCATCGATCAGGTCTTCCCGTCCTATTGCAGCTAGATGCATATTGAGTACGTCGACATAGGCGGACAAATACTTCGGCGCCCGAAACCGCGCGATTTGTTCGACCATCTCCATCGTGCTGCGGATCAGGACCGGCAGCTTGAATGACCGGCCGTTCCTACGGTGGTAGTCGATATTCCGCTCGATCATTCGAGACAGAGAGAAGCCCTTTAGCCATTGCACGACGATCAGAGCGTGAAGTGGAATGATCCCGTCTGGCGTGAACGCCGGAAACAAATACTGGTTGATCCGACGCATGATCGTCACGAAGCGATCATAGCTATCCTGGCTATCGACGGCGGCCGGCAATAGATTTTCGACATCACCTTTGTAATTGCGGAATGCCTCGAGGAGGCGCTGCATGCCCAAGGCGCTAACGCCCGGATGTCGGGCCGCAATATCTGGACCTACCGCGATCTGCGCGGCGATATTGGCAAGGCTCGCTTCAAGCCGCTCGATGATCGCCGGATTGTGGCGCTTGGCGAGGCTGGATTGTGCGATTGATCCCTGCCGTAAAAATGTAGCGAGCAGATATGAAGCGACCTGCTCGAATTGGTTGGGATCCTCGAACTCGGCTAAATCAGTTGTTGCTCGGCGGTCCAGATAATCCGCAAGGCTCTCTCCTTGCTCGATCACGGCGTCGCTTTCGCGCTTGATGGGGAACCGAGCCCGCTCGGGAACGCCATCAGGCCAAGCCTGTGCGTCCTGAGGATCGATGCAGATGATGTTTCCCTGGAATTCATCACCCCATCGGCCAGCACGGCCGGCAAGGTTCCAGAAATCGTGCGCTTCCATCGGATGTCCGACGCCCTTTCTTGGGCCGCGCAGCACAATGGTTCGGCAAGACAGATTGACGCCTTCGATGAGCGTCGAGGTACAGACAAGGAATCGAATCTTGCCTGAGCGGAACAGCCGCTCGACCTCCGAGCGGATGAGTGACGGCATATTGCCGTAGTGAAAGGCTACGCCGCGCTCGACCAGCGGCGCGAGCCTGTAGCGTGGGTGAACGCCTTTGCGTGCCAAATCTGCAAGCTCAAGCAATTCAGGGTCAGATGGCACTTCCGGTATCAGCTGACTGATGAGATCGGCGATGTCTTCGGAATCGGAGGCGCGATTTGCGTAGACAAGTGTCCCGCCGCGCTCTCCAGCTGCAGCGGCGATGAATGCCAGCCTTTTCTTTAGCGAGCCCGGGCTGCTGCCGAGCTGGACCACACCAAGCGGCAACAAGGACGCGTGTTTGCGTGCCGACAATTTCCATAGTTTTGGCTTACGCGGCACCTGCTCGGCCACGATGAGATTTTGAAGCACAGTTGGAACGTCACTTTCAAACGACGCGGTGTGAGCTCCTTCCGGAGCGTCTGCAAGAAGCTCCTGCGGGTTTTGGGTGGCAGGACTGATGAAGACGAGCTTAAGCGTGCGATTGGAGCGACTGGCGCGCTCTATGGCATCCTGAAGGATGACGCCGCGTTGATTGTCCCCGATCTTATGTGCCTCGTCGACAACGAGCAGGTCGACCTTGAAGGCGCCGCCAATGGCGTTAGCCAGCAGGTGCATGCGCTCCTGCGTCAGCACAAAGATAGCGCGTGAACCGCCTTCGTGGGCTTTGTCGTGCTTTTCCCGTATCGGAAGCGACGAGACTTCTATGCCGCTGCGGGCTCCGAGCAGTGAGACCAGATTTGCTTCGATCTCAGCAACGAGCGCCCTTGTCGGCGCCAAATAGACAGCGACATGCATCTCGGTCGATCGGATTTGGTCGATCAGCCATTGTAAGACCAAGAACGTCTTACCGGATGCTGTCGGAGCGGATGCCGAAAGCCATTGGTAATTGTCAGCCTGGCTCCAGAAACGCTGTTGGAAGTCATTGACCTGAATCCATCGCCCACTGGATTGGACTAGAATCGACTGATCCATCTGGCGGCGCTGCGCTTCGATACGCAACGCCATCCCTAGCCGTCCCTCAACGTCGGCAGTGAGCAACCCGCGTTCGGTCGCGAGCGAAACCGCACGAAAATTTGATAACTTTCCTAAGAGAACCGCGCCGGAATCTTTGATGGCCTCACTGTCGGAGAGCGTGATTGCCGCAGTGGCGATACGAAGCGCTGCGTCTTGATAGGTCCGTTGATCCGACTGCGCGAGTATGCTTCCTGCCAGCAAAAGCCGAGGCCAGTCGAATGAGGCAGCCTTGTCGGTGGGCGGTACAATATTGTCCAGTTCAGCCACGACAGTATGTAGGGTCAATTGATCGAGGTCCTCGCGCAGACCTTCAGCAACGAGCCAGCCTTGCAAATCGTTCAGGCTCATACGGTCTGCCCCATCGCCTTTAGGAACGCGGCCCGGAAGTCTTCGGCGGACGGCAGCGGAAGGCAAAATAGCTCGACTTCAACCTGCTCCAGTTTTTCTTTCTTCAGGCGCGTTCCGATCGTTGAGCTCCATTTCTTGAGTTCGATCCGCGCCGCTTCTTTCATTTCGTCCGCAATAGCTTGAGCTCTGTCGCCAGGATAGAAGGCAGCATCAAAGCCCACGAGGGCGACAGCGCAATATTTAACGCGTTTGGACATTGGCGACATCTTATCGAAGTAGCGTTTGAGCGCCTCGGTCAACGCCGGATCGCTCAAATCAGCCTTGTCGCTCAAGAGAATGAGGTCGCGCTCCCGTCCAGCGTCTTCGTGCTCCGGCTCGATCAGGAAAGGCGCAACCGAGGCCAGACAGTCTTTGATGGCGGTGGCCGCATCTTTGTAGATTTTAGATTCGCCCCAATAAAGCTTCAGCATCCCTTCATGGGTGACGCTGGCATACCCGCCCGTTGCCGTCGACAGTGAGGCAGTGACAGTGAATTTTGACCTGGTATCCGTCGATGACGACATCTCGGTCAACGAGCGACAGATGAACATCCAGAGCTTCGGGGTCGCCGGAGAGCACAGCTGCCAGATCGGCTGCGGTGATGCTTGACAGAAACGCCTCCTCTCCTCGTTCCGTGGTGTTCGTTGTCGCGGCCTCAAAGTATAAGCGAGGTTAGGCGGCACAGGACGCTGTGGTCCCATCGAGCTTCCGGCAATATACCCGTCCGATATCGCATTGGTTGGTTCGGTCGTGAAGGGGCAATTTATACGAGTGCACAAAAAACCTCAGGATTGGAAGGGCTTAGCCCGGACCGAACCGGCCGCCTTCCAGCTCCACGGTAATTCAAACAACTAGCCGCGTGATGCATTCCGGGAGGTTGAGAAGCATTCACGGGCTAATGGGCTAGAAATTATATTGATATCTCAATAACATACGAGTTCGCATCTTTGTTCTGAATGGCGCACCAGCCTTCGCTGCTTCGCAGCTACGGCTGGGCGAGCCAGGCGCAAGTCTATCCATGCGAAACAGCGAAGGCTGTCCCGCCGAAGCAGCCTCAATTTCCCCCTCCCCTTCCAATCGTCACATCCCGCCTGTATAAACCGGTAGCTTCTTCTGTAACTCGAAGGAGCTCACATGAACGACCTGCATACGTGGCTTTCGCAACAGCACCACGGCCTGCGCACCTTCCGGACATTTCAGCAAAAGCTCGAGACGCTCGGCCGGGACGATCCCGCCCAGCGCGGTCTTTGCCGCCTGTTGAGCGGCCTCGTCGGCAGCTATGTCGAGGCCTTTGACGAGGAGCCGCTGCCGGTCGAAATCGCCGACGGCGCCTATCACCGCCTGCTGACGCTGGTGGCCAGCATCGACCTGAACGCCGACGCCAACCGCCGGCTCGCCGACATCAACCGCGTGGCGGAGAGTGAGCTCTGGCGGTGAGAGACGGCACGGCCGCCGCCATCGCCCCGGCTTGATCACGGGAGACGCCTGTAGGTCGTGTTCATCGTGTAGTCCTTGCGTGGACCCGACACGACATGACGGACGACGAACGTTCCATCCGGCCGAAACATGTAGGCCGACTGATAGTCGTCGTGCCTGCAAAGATGGCGCGCACGTCCGCTCAGCTCTCCTCCGGAAGATGCGGACAGTGAAATCTCGTGAAACAGCCGCAGCGGATCTTCCCTGAAGAAGACCTTGAATCCTCCGCCGCTGTTGCTGAAGACGTATTCGCGTTCGGCCTGCACAATGGTGCCGTTCGCGAGCTTCAGATATCCCTGCTCGCGATAGGCCAGCCGCCCCCGTCCAGGGGCGTGAAGATCGCGATACCCTGCATCGTAGCCTGGCCTTCGATGACACGGTTGAAGGACCACGAGCCGGTCAGCTTTTTCGTGACGTCCGTGGCGGCACCCCAGCCATCGCTCGTCGCTTCGTTCATATCTTCAGACCTGCACATTAACCAACCGGTCCAGCCTCACAGGACCCGCAGCCGGGAGTTCGACTTCAGCGAGCCGATACCTATATCCTATCGCAACGAAATGGTGATGCAGTGAGCAGCTTTGATGGCCAGGAGACGCACGACGGAAGCGGATGCCGACGACCTCCCCCGCTATTTCGTCTGGGTCCGGGGCCTCGAAGGCCCCGAGCCGCAGAAATGGACGGCGATGGATTTCGGCATCGGTGACTGGAAGCGGCCGCAAGTGCTGGCCTTTCTGGAGCTGCCGGAAGGCGAACGGCACCTGCCGCTGTCGGCGCTGGCGCGCCGCTATCCGCCGCCGAAGGTGGAAATCCCGTAGCCCCGCGGTTGCGCGAATCCTGGTGGCGCGGCGGCGCGATCCCGCTTGCTACCTCAACGGGACTATGCACAGAATGCACCTGCTTTTCATGACGCAACCATTGATTGAAATCGTGGAGTGCTGAACGGCTTCAGCCTGAAGTGCTTCACCGTCGATTGCCAGAGGGGCCCCATGACCCAGCATGATGGCGCGCAGAATGGTAATTCTGCCAGACCCAAGCACACGCATGACGATGCAAGCGCCGGCGAGACGACAGCCACCACCCTGTCGAAGCGCAAGCTGGTGCTGTTCGCCGACGGCACGGGCAACGCGTTCACCGCCCAGGAATCCAGCGTCTGGCGGCTCTATGAAGCGCTCGACCACACCCAGCCGGACCAGATCGCCCACTACATCAAGGGCGTCGGCACCGCCGGCTGGGCGCCGCTCGCAGCCATCGACGGCGCCACCGGTATCGGCGTTCCCTCCAACGTCCGCAAGCTCTACCGCTTCCTGTGCTGGAACTGGCGCGAGGACGACGAGATCTACATCTTCGGCTTCAGCCGCGGCGCCTTCACCGCGCGAACGCTGGCGGCGCTGATCGCGAGCCAGGGATTGGTGCCGGCGGAGATCGAGGGCGAGCCGGTCTCGCATGCCGAGATGGAGCGCAACGCCATGTCCGCATGGCGGGAATACCGCAAGGAATCGGTGGGCTATCGCAGCCTGCCGACGATCTGGATTGCGCGCTGGATTCGCGACCTGCTGCTCATCATCTACCATTTCGTCTGCAGGCACCGCTCCTATTGCACGGTCCGCAAGGCCATGGCCGGCCGCAAGAACGTCGAGATCGAATTCCTCGGGCTGTTCGACACGGTCGAGGCTTTCGGCGTACCGATCGAGGAGCTGCGCGTCGCGATCGACTGGGCAATTTGGCCGATTTCGTTCCGCAATCACCGGCCTTCGCGCAAGGCGAAGCACATCTGTCACGCGCTCGCGCTTGACGACGAGCGCACCACCTTTCATCCGCTGCGGATCGACCAGAGCCGTCTGGCGAATGACCAGACTGTCAAGGAGGTGTGGTTCGCGGGCGTCCATTCCGACATTGGCGGCGGTTACCCGGATTCCACCCTCTCCTTCGTTCCGCTGGTCTGGATGGCCGAACAGCTCGGTGGCCAATTGCGCTTCCAGAAGGGCACGATCGAGCGTTTCCGCGAGTATCAATCGGCGATCGGGCCAAAGCACGATTCACGCAGCGGCGCCGCCGTGCTTTACCGCTACGGTCCGCGGCCGGTCCTCGAAGGCGATGTGAACGGCGGCAAACCGGTCGTTCACTTCGCCGTGGTCGAACGAATGCTGTTCGGATGCGACGATTATGCGCCGATCATGCTGCCGGCGAACGCGCGGGTGCTGATGCCCGACGGAAGCATCAGGGAGCTCACCAATGACGGCGCGCACCAAGCCATGCATGACGCCTACGTGAAGAAAGCGAGGCGCCCGATAAGCAAGGAGGAATCCGACGCCTTCACTGGAATGAAAGCGCCAGACGCGGACATGGCGAATCTGGCGCGCGGCGCCGTGTGGTGGCGACGCGTGGCCTATTTCTCGCTCCTGATCATGACGGCCATCATTGTCGCCTGGCCGTGGATCGCCCGCAAGATCATAGATACATCCGGCAAGAGCCTGCGCGATTTTGTCAGCAACATCGACTGGGGTTTCAGCGCCGTGCTCGGCTCCATCGCGAACCTGCTCAAGAACATGTTGCCCTCCTATGCGGGGCCATGGCTCAATATCGCACTCTATTATCCCGTCGCGACCTCACTCGTCGTGCTGGTCACGTGGTGGGTTTGGAGCATCAACGCCTCGCTGCGTGATGGCATCCAGGAGCGCGCGCGGCTCGCCTGGTACCGGCCGGAACGGAAGGCGAGCGCAAAAAACCTCAGCCGGATGAGTTTGTTGTTCAGGTTCGGCGGTTTGATGCAGCGAAGTGCGTGGTGGATGAGCTTTCCGTTCACCAAGATCATCTTTCCCATCGTCTCCATCGTCGTCATCTACGCCGCGGCCTTGCTGATCGCCTCGAGCAGCTTCTTCACCTGGCGCGTCGCGACCGGACAGGTTTGCGAAACCCCGGAAACAAGAGCCGCGGAGGCGAAGAAAAATGGAGCGAACGTCGCGTTAGACATTCCGCCAGCCAAGCCGGTGGGCGACAACGCGCTTGCTGCGACCGAGCTTTTCAACGTCAACCAGTTCTGCTGGGCCAGCAGGCTCGCCGTGGAGAAGGGCCGCAAATACCGGGTCTGGATCGATATCGACCAACGCTGGTTCGACCGCACGATCATGACCGGCGTCAACGGATTCCAGACCTACGAAAACCACCACTACCTCGCTCTCCCGACCCGGCGACTGTTCGGCGCGGACTGGTTCCAGCCGGTCGTACGCGTCGGCGAGAAGGGCCTGAACGATCAGCCGCTGCAGGCCATGAACGTGATGTCGGCAGATGAACTGCCGCGCCGCATTGACCCGACCCTCCCCGAGGACAATGCTCAGGATGAGCCAAAAAACAGATATCCCGTCCGCATCGAAAAAGCTGAGGAATCGAGCGCGGACGATGCGGCGAAGCTGACGAAACTCAAGGCTGATATCGTGAAGATGGGTACATTCGATGCGCTTCCGCCAGACGAGTCGGCACGCAAGGTCTGGGACACGCAGAAACTTGCAGACCGGATGGTGGCTGAATTCACCGCACCTGATTCCGGCGAGCTGTTCTTCTACGTCAACGACGCCGTGCAGATCGTCCCGGGCTTCCTGCGATGGCTGGCCCCAGCAAATTACGCCGACTATTTCGGGCCCGACGAACAATACTACAAGAACAACAGCGGCACGGCGCGGATCACGGTACAGCGTCTGCCCGCGCTGCCGACGCCATCGGCTGCGGCAAGGCAGTAGGCGCCGGCCACAACGAAGCGGAAGAGTGACAACGCCCCCATGATTATGGGTGTCGCGGCGTTCGCGCCGCGGCTAAACTTGGCCTCGCGCCGCGGGGGACACGCGGTGCGGGACGATGAACATGAGCGAACAGGGCGAGACGGGTGAGGCCATCACCATCCTCCTCGTCGAGGACGACGCGCCGACCTGCTGGCGGCTCCAGGATGCGCTGGTCAAGGCCGGCTACAAGGTGCGCAGCGCAGCCACGCTCGGCGAGGCGCGCCAGGCCCTGAACGGCGGCGCGCCGCGGGTGCTGCTGACCGATCTGCGGCTGCCCGACGGCCATGGCATCGAGCTGATCCGCGAGACCCGGCAGCGCTTTCCCGACACCGAGATCATGGTGATCTCGGCGCTCGGCGACGAGGAGAGCGTGATCTCGGCGATCACGGTCGGCGCCACCGGCTATCTCCTGAAGGACGCCTTCCCGACCGACATCGCCACCACCGTGCGCGATCTGGTCGCCGGCCATTCGCCGATCTCGGCCTCGATCGCCCGTTTCATCGTGCGCAGAACGCAAGGCGCCGCGCCGAGTTCGGCCGAGCCGCCGCGGGGTCCCGTGCTCAACACCGCACGGCTCACCCCGCGCGAGATCGACATCCTCTGGGGGATCGCCAAGGGTTTCAGCTACGCCGAGATCGCGAGCCATCTCGGCCTGTCCAGGCAGACCGTGCCGGGCCACATCAAGAACATCTATCGCAAGCTCGAAGTGCACACGCGTAGCGAAGCGGTGTTCGAGGCGGTGCAGCAGGGCCTGATCAAGCTGTGAGCGAGATTGCGGCGAAGGCACCTGCGCGACCGCGGCGCCGGCTGATCGTGGCGCGCCTCGTGCCTTATCTGCTGCTCCAAGCGCTGATCGTGATCGTCACCATCCTGGGGCTGCGGCTGCTCCAGCCCAGCGACCCCGACGATTTTGCAGTCAGCGGATTTTCGCTGCGGGAGGACGGCGCCACCCGTCCCGTGACGCTGCCGCATTTCACGTCGTCGCGCTATTCGCTGTCAGATCCTCCGCTCTACACCGGCACCTTCACTTTCAGAGACGACGATGCCGGATGGTCCGTATTCCTGCCGCGCTTCAGCAACGCGGTGGAGGTCGCCGTCAACGGCGTCGTCGTGCTCGACTCCCGCCGCGATGCCAACGCCAACCGGCCGGACCGCAACACGCCACAGATCGCGCTCATCCCCGCCTCGCTGCTGCATGACGGCGACAACGAGATCGCGGTGCGGCTGTTCGTTTGGGGGCCGCTGAAGGGCTTTCTCGACACCGTCTATGTCGGGCCGGATGCTGCCCTGCGTCCGTCCTACGAGACACGCACATTGCTGTTCGTCACGCTGCCCGTGGTGTTCTCCGCCTGGCAATCGATCCTCGCCGTCATCCTCGCCATCATGTGGCTGATGCGGCGGCGCGAGCCGGTCTATGGCGTGCTGGCGGTGGCGATGGTGCTCGGCGTGGTGCAGGCGTTCGTGCCGCCGCCGGTGCCGCCGGCCACGACATCGCGGCTTGCCGCGGTGCTGCTGGCATCGGCGCCGACCGAGAGCGCGCTGATCGTCGTCTTCGCCCTGCTGTTCTTCGGTTGGCGCTGGCCGCGCTATGGCGCCCTGCTGTTCGTGCCGGGCATCGTGGTGTTCGCGGTCGGACTGGTGGGCGGCCCGCCGCTACCGCGCATTCTCTTCCTGGTCCTCGGCATTCCCATGGTCGGCGTCTGTCTGCTGCTGATGGCCAGCATCACGGCGGCACAGGTGGTGCGGAGGCAGGACGCCGCGAGCTTCACGCTCGGCTGCGCAGTGACCATCGTGCTGACCTGCTGGGTCCACGACATGCTGTCGGTGTTCGAGATCATGACCAACGAGCGCATCTTCGTCTCGCGCCTGTCCTATTCGGCGATGCTGGTCGCGATCGGCGCCGGGCTGACCTGGCGCTTCGCCCGCGCCCTGAACCAGGTCGACAGTTTTGCCAGCCAGCTCGTGACGCGCGTGCGCGAGGCGGAGGAGCGGCTGAAGGCGAGCTTTGCGCGCGAGGAGGAACGTGCGCGGGCGGCTGCACTCGCCAACGAGCGCACGCGGCTGATGCGCGACCTGCATGACGGCCTCGGCGGCCAGCTCGTCAGCATCGTCGCGCTCTCCGAGCGTGGACACGAGAGCTCAGGCATCACGGACGCCGCGCGCGCCGCGCTGAAGGATCTGCGCCTCGTCATCGATTCCATGGACGACATCGGCGGCGACCTGATGCTTGCGCTCGGCTCCTGGCGCGAGCGCGCGGCGGCACAGTTGCGGCCGCACGACGTCGCCCTCGGATGGCACGTGGCGACGCCGCAGGGCCTGCCGCTGCATCCTGAGCTGCGGCCATGGCACGTCATCCAGATCGTGCGCATCCTCGACGAGGCCGTGACCAACGCGGTCAAGCACGCGCAGGCGCGCCATATCGTTGTTACCATCGAGACGCTCGACGATGGCCAAGGAGATGGCCAAGAGAACGGCCGAGAGAACGGCCAAGGACCGCGGGGCATGATCAGCGTCGCGGACGACGGCAAGGGCTTTGCCCTGTCCGGCAACGGCGAAGCTGGCAGTGCTGGCCAGACTGCGCGGGGGCTGCGCAACATGCGAAGCCGCGCCGCGCGCTGCGGCGCGGTGCTGGATCTGGCCTCGGATTCCTCGGGTACGCGCGTACGGCTGCAACTGCCGAAAACCTTTCCGGATAGCGACGCCGCCGCCACCGGCTGAAAAGCCCCCCTCCCCGAACGTGTGGGACGCACGGAGAGAGGGAACGGGCCGGATTATCGTGATGCGGAGGACGGGGGGTTCGTCCGCAAATCATCCTTTCGCCCGAAGCGATGCAATCAACTCAATCAAACGAGATCGTCAGCGCACGCCGACGCGATTGACCGGGCCTCCGCGATTCATCGGCGTCCCCGCACGAACGCCGACACCGGGCGCGCCGACGCCGGGCGTCGCCACCGCGACCGCGGCGGCCGGCGCGACCACGACCGCCCCGGTCGGCCGCACCACGCAGCCCTTGGGCACGCCGACCGTCTTGCAATAGACCACCGCCTGCGCCGGGCTCGTGCCCAGCGACACCATCGCCGCGCCCGCGAGCATCATGACCGTCAGCCCGGCGCTCAGCGCTCCCACGTTTTTCGACATCTTGCTCTCCTGCTTCCCGTTCGGCGCCCGATGCAATCACCGGGTCTCGCAGCCGACGTGCAGCCTGAATGGCAAAAGACGGCGCGCGGATACATGCCATGAAGATGGGGGTGCGGCGGGCGAGCCGATGCCATGAACATGGCATGGACCGGCAACGGCCCTCCGCGAGATGGTCCGGCTCACCCGATCCCAGCGGGACCCGCCACAATCCCAAAGAGGTGTTTCATGAAGACTTCAGTCCTTGCCGCGCTGCTGCTCGCTGCCGCCATCCTGCCCGCCGCTGCGCAATCCGGTCCGACGCCGCAGGAGCAGATGGCCTGCCGCGGCGACGCCGGCAAATTCTGCGCCGAACATATCGGCAAGCCGCCACAGATGAATGCCTGCCTGCGCGAGAACAAGACAAAGCTCTCGGACGCCTGCCGCAAGGTGGTGGAATCGCACGGCGGGTGATCTTCGTCCCCTCTGTGGGAGAAGGTGCCTTGCCAATGGCAAGGCGGATGAGAGCTGCCTCGACGCAGCCGGAGCAGAGACTCTCTGCCGCGAGCCACCCTCTCCCCGGGAAAGAAGGGAGAGGGACAGCAGCTAGGTCGTCAGGCCATAGACGTCGATGCGGCCGTCATAAGTCGGGCGATAGATGCGGCCTTTCCAGACGATCGGACGGTTGAACTTGGGATGCATGAAGGCGTGCTCCGGCCCCCAGTCCTCGCTGTCCCAGATCACCTGGAGCCGTTTGGAGCCATCCGGATTGGTGGCGAAATTCTGCGCGTCGTAGACCAGGAAGCGGCCCGGACTGAGAATCATGTTGCTGTCCTGATAGGGCACCATCGCCACGATGATGCCATCGGTGCCGTTGTTGGCGGCAAGCGTGATGCTCCAGCCGGGCATGCCGCCCGGCGGACGCGGCGATTGCGGCGAGGCGATCTCGTTGCCCCCGGCGAGATAGGTCGTTCTCCCGTCGGCCGTAATCGACCAGGCCCGCAAGGCGCTGTTCTCGCCGCCGACGAAATGCATGGTGCCGTGGGTGGCGGACTGGAACAGCAGCGGCGTGCCATGCAGATGCCGCGTGGCGCCGCCGGGAAACAGATTCAGCTCCATCGGTGACGCCGGCGCCGGCGGCACGGCGGGATCGAAATACGTGTACAGGATCGGTGGCATGCGAAGCCTGTTGTAGTTCGCCGCGAAATGCCCGGCCACAAGTTCGCCCGGCTGCGTCTTGCCGAGCGCATTGGCATTGCCGGTATAGAGGATGCCGTCCTTGCCCGCGGCCAGAATGGCATGGGCGGAGGCGACATAGACCGGACCGCCGGAACCGAAATCCTGATCGCCCCACATCGACTCGTTCATCGCCTCCATGTGATGCGCCACGACCGGCGCGATCTGCGCATCGGTTGCACTGCGACCGGAGGTGACCTCGACATGCGGCATCTCGCGCGCATACCGCGGCTTCAGTGGCATTCCCATGCGCCTTGCATGCGCGATCACGGAGGGCAGGGAAACGTTCGACGGCAACGCCAGTTCGTCATTGTCGTCATCGTCGGCGGTTGCTGCGTCTGCGTCTGCGGCCGCGCCGACCCGGTTGGCGTCGGTCCATGGCGCCCACCACGACATGACTTCGAAATGCGCATGGCTTCCGGTGTGCAAGGCGAGCCGCACGATGCTCTCGCCGAAATCGCCATGCTGCGGCGAGAATGCCCCGTTGCCGGTGATGACGTAGATTGAACCGTCGGGAGCGAGGGCCGGGCCGGCCCCGCTCTGCCACAGCCCGCCGCCGGAGCCGGTGACGGTGGAGCACCACGACGTCGCGAGCCGCCAGGCATGGACATCGACCGCGAGCAGCCAGCCGCGCGCCGTCTTCGAGGTCTCGGCGATCGTGCCGAAGGGAATCAGCACGTGGTTCCGCGTCAGCGTCAGGGCGCTGCGCTGCTTGCGCTGGGCCGAGATGAATTTCTGCACCGGTAGGCCGTTCGGCGGCGTGTAGACCGCGCCCTCCAGGTTCAGCAGCCCGTGCACCTTCGAGCCGTCGCGGATCCGCAGCGCCGCGAGGAAATGCTGCCCCTTGGCGACGCTGCCGTCGTCGCTGATCCAGGCGCAGGCATAGAGAATGCCCGCCCCCTCGTCGATCACCGGGGTCGAGAGAATGCCCCAATGGACGTTGGTCATGTGGCCGTCGATCGCCCTCGTTCCGACGATGGGACGTCCGAGGTTGGTCGCCCAGATCTTCTCGCCGCTCACAGCGTCGAATGCATAGACCCAATTGCCCATGCTGGCCTGGAAGATCAGGTCGCGGGTCTTGCCGTCGGCTGTGTGCACGCCGCCGACCGCCAGCGGCTGCGCCTCGAGCCTGGGATCGTCGGGAATCGGAAGGCTGAAGAGTTTGACGATGCCCCTGGTGCGGACGGCGGTCGCCGTCAGCACCGTCTCGGAATTGTTCGTACCGGTACGGGCACGGTCGTAGCTGCGGGTCGTGACGGAGGCGACCATGTCAGGCTCCGTAGGCGAGGAGGCTTCCGGCCGCAATCAGGCAAGCCGCTGCAAGCGGTCGTACGTCGCGCAAGCCTGCGCGCCACCCGCGCGACACGACGGATCCGCAGGCAAAGCCGAGCCCGGCCATGATCGCGCTCGACAGTGCGGCAACGGCCGGCGCATCAGGCGTAGGCGACACGAGATTGTCGATCGCCAGCAGCGGTGGCAGCACATAGAACCAGCCCGGCGCATTCAGAAGACGTTGCGCGATGGGGTAGCGTACCACCAGCGATGCGCCGCACGCGATCAACAGGATCGCTGCGAGCCCGCCCGCGACCTGCATCGTGACGCCGAGCGCGGAACCCAGCGCATCGCAAGCGCCGAACATCAGAATGAGCGGCAGCACATGCCGTTGCGGAACGATGAATGCGAGTGCAAAGGCAACGATGAGACTGTCCGCGGACGTCCACAACAGATGTATCGACATGGAAACCTCTAAAAGGTTTGCAATGCGAGATAAGTGAGGTCAATCGAGAAGGCCGCCCCGCCGTCCGCCTTCGAGGGCAATTGCAGCGCGGTGAAGCCGCGATTCCGCGCGTGTCGCGCGAGAAAATGGAGCAGCCAGGCAATGCCGGCTCTATCAACCGGCGTCGGCGCGGTGACGCCTTCGCCGTACGGCGCGAAGGAGCGACCCGAAGCTAACAGCGCTACGCCCATGACGCGGCCTTTGGCTAGCCACGCCAATCATGCATTGAACGGAGATCGTCTGGAAGTTGAAATTCGAGGCAAGCGCGTCCGCAGAACGAACCGTCGCTCACGATCGCGTGCGCGACGGCGGAGATGCGCGCTAATCATCGTCGGGCCCGAACAGCCTGATCTGCGGCAAGCCGCCGCGCGGCGGGCTCGCGACATCGCGCGCATCGGAATCTTCGCGGATGTTGCGCGCGACGTCATCCCAATCGGTGCGGTCGCGCATGCCACGCGGCTCGCGGGGGTCATAGTGCCGGCGCTCGGCCCAGCGCTCGCGGCGCTCCATGCGGCGCCGTTCGGACGCGGCGCGCTTCACATCGGAATCCCTGGCCTTGGCATAGGCGTTGTCGGGTGAGGATGGCGGCTCTGTCGATGCCTGCTGCTCGGCAGGCCTTGCGCCGTCTGGTGCCGGCTTGGGCGGCTCGGCCGCGGCCGCCTGGGAAGGCTGCGGCGCTGGCGGCTCGGCGTTCGCCTGACTTGCCTGCGTGTCGGACCTTGCGGGTTCGGATTTGGCTTCGGCCTGTGCCGGCGCGGCGATCATGGCGCCGAAGGCTTGCGAGCCGGTGAGATATTGCAAACGCTCGGATGGCGCGTTCGTCGTCGCGGGTTTGGCGGCTTCAGCGCGCTGCGCCATCTTGCTCGTGTCCGGGCCCTGCTTGGACGAAACCGGATTCATGATATTGCCGGCGACGATGCCGCCGCCAAGACCAGTGGCGATGGCCGCGACAATCGTTCCGGCACCGACGAAATAGGCTGTCGAGGCGCGCATTGATCCACTCCCTCTTTGGAGCGGGCAACGTTTGTCGATTGCCGGATGTTCCCGATACGGGGCGCAGTTCCCGGAGGAACTTGCGCGTCAGATCTGCTGCGCGACCTTCTCCAGCCCGATGATGCGGGCGAGCTTGCGCACTTCTTCTTTCTGGTCGTCGCGCAGTTGGAACAGCAGCGGCATTGCGGCCGATTTCAATTGCTGGACCTCGTCGCAATTCGGATCGATCGGCACGCCCGGCGCGTTCGGATTGGAGAGCTTGTTTGCCGAGATCTTGCGGACGACGTTGCGCAACGCGGTCTCGACCGATGGCCAGTAATATTCCTGCGACGACGACAGCTTCAGGCGATCCCTGATGCCCGCGATCTGGGCCTCGGACAGCAGCGAATAGGATTTCTGCGGCGGCGGCTTGGCGACGACCTTCGGCTTGGCCGGGACTTCGACGGCAGGAAGCTCTGCGGCGGCCGGCGCATCATGCGCGCTTGCCTTGGGCATCGGGAAGTCGGACGGCGTGGCGGCGGCGAAGGCCTGGCGCAGCGGCTCGGTCAGCGCCGGGGTCTGCGAAAGCCTGTCGGCGGGCACCTGCACCGGCTCGATCGCGGCCGAAGCCAGCGCCAGCGTCGGAACCAGACGGTCGGCCTTGGCGGCGCGGTTGGTCGCGAGCGGCTTCGGCGGGGCCTGCGTGATCATCTCGGCGCTGACGCTGGGCACGCTGTCACGGCCGAGGATGGCAGTGGTTGCCGCGCCGAGGACGAGGAAACAGGTCAGCACGACGATGGTGATGGCTTTCGACAAACGTCTCTCCGCGCCCGGCGTCAAGTCCACGTGATCAGTGCCCGGAAACTGGGCGGTAATTAAGGCCGAACGGTGCCATCGTAACGGCAATCGCGCGGACTACAGCGACATGCCCTGAAATTTCAGGGAAATCAGGCAGCTAGCGCGAGGTCGTAGGCATCCTGGATGTCGGCGACGATCTCGGAAGCCTCCCAGACCGCGCGCGGCTCGACCGATTGCAGGGTCACCGTCCAGTTGCCGCCCCGGCGGGTGCGGGGGACGCTGACGATGTCGAAGCGCACGTTGCGGCACAGCGGATGACGGGCCAGGGCATGGGCCACGCGGACCCGGATCTCGTCCAGCGTCGCGGCTGTCTTGCTATTGAGAAAATCGAAGTCCATCGCCTGTCCCTCTCGGTCCTGATTGGCGGCCGTGAGGGGATTCTTGGCGGGCGTTGGTTAATCTGCCGTTAAGTACGGGGCCGCGGAGGCGCGCTCGATTAACTGTGATCGGAAGCGACGGCCCCTCCCTCTCCCGCAAACGCGCGAGGGGAAGGATGCCGCCTACCGCCCGCCCGCATCGCGATATTCGGCGAGGGTCCGCGCCACGAGATCGTCGACCGCCATCACGTCGGTCACGCCCGATGTCGCGTGTCCTCCGCTCCAGATATCGCGCCAGCGTTTCGGGCGGTTTTCGCGCGCGTCGACGTCAATGTCCTTGCCGATGTCAATCGCGCCACGCGCCGGCAGATCGTCGGGTTCAAGGCCCGCAGCCACGATCGACGGCTTCAGCATGCTGGTCTGCAACCCCGTGAACGCGGTGGTAAGCAGGATGTCGTCGGCGTTGCTGTCGACCAGCATCTCCTTGTGGCGCTCGTCCGCCATGCTCTCGCGCGTCGCGATGAATTTCGTGCCCATATAGCCGAGATCGCAGCCGAGGACTCCAGCCGCATGGAGCGCGCGGCCGTCGCTGATGCCTCCGGCGAGCACGATGACGCCGTCAAAGAACGCGCGCACCGCGCGGACGAACGCGAACGGATTGAGCCAGCCGGTCTGCCCGCCTGCGCCCGCGGTGAGCAGCACGAGCCCGTCGGCGCCGGCTTCCGCCGCGCGCTGGGCGTGGCGGATCGAGGCCACGTCTACCAACACCAGCGCGCCGGCATCGTGCAGCGGCTTCAACACCGGCGCGGGCGACCCAACAGAGGTGATGACGATCTCCGGCTTGTGTCGCAGCAGCACGGCGAGATCCTGCTCCAGCCGCGCGTTGGAGCGATGCACGATCAGGTTCGGGCAAAGCGGCGCGGCCTTGCGACCTGTGTGATCTTCGTGTTGCCGCAGTCGCGCTTCGATCTCTGCGAACCACGCCTCGAGCTGTTCCGTGCTGCGGCAATTCACGGTGGGGAAGCTGCCGATCACGCCATTGCGACAGGCCGCGACCATGAGCTCGAAGCCCGACACCAGAAACATCGGCGCTGCAATCAGAGGCAAAGCGAGACGATCACGGAAGTGTTGCAGTCGATCGGATGCCACTCACGCCTCCTTGCGCGGGCTTTGTCGTTCCATCCCGCCTTCCCTGTGCTAGCGTTGCGCGCAAACATTGGCACGTCAAAAGCCGATGACAAAGCAACGGGGAAACATATGTCCGATCCGCTCCACGCATCGTCCCCGACTTGCGCGCAGACGCTGCGGGCACTGTCGCGCTATCCCGGCCGCACCGCTTTCGCCTGGCCCGGTGGATCGCTGAGCTATCAGGGCACCATCGACCTGATCGGACGCATCCAGGCGGTGTTCATGCGGCTTGGCTTGCAGCCCGGCGCGCGCGTCGCCTTCCTCACTGCGAACCGTGCCGACACCTGGTGCGCCGGCGTCGCCGCGCAACTATCCAGGCTCTGCGTCACCTGGCTGCATCCGCTGGGATCGCGGGCAGACCAGCTCTTCCAGCTCGAGGATTCCGAGGCCGAGATGCTGGTGGTCGATGCCGCCACCTTCCGCGATCGCGGCGGCGAGCTTGCCGCGAGTGCGAGCCGGCTCAAGGCTGTCTTCACCATGGGAGCCGCCGACTATGGCGTCGACCTGTTGCAGGCGATCGAGATCGAAGGCCACGCCAGCGCGCATTGCTTCGCCGGCCCCGACGATCTCGCCACGCTGAATTACACCGGCGGCACGACCGGCAAATCCAAGGGCGCGCTGCGCTATCACCGCGAGAACGCCGGTGGTGCTGCCGCGATCCTCGCCGACTTCGAGATCCCGGACATCCCGCACTATCTCGCGGTCGCCCCGATCAGCCATGTCGCCGGCACGAAAGTGGTGCCGACCCTGATGCGCGGGGGCACCGTGCATATGCTGAAAGGCTTCGATCCCGAGGCGGTGCTGGCGACGATCTCGCGCGAGCGCATCAATTTCACGCTGTTCGTGCCGACCATGATCTATGTGCTGCTCGATCATCCCGCCTTGAGCAGGACCGATCTGTCCTCACTGGAGCTCGTGCTCTACGGCGCTTCCGCGATGTCACCGAGCCGGCTGGTCGAGGGCATCGACCGCATTGGGCCGGTGTTCTCGCAGCTTTACGGGCAGACCGAATGCTATCCGATTTCGGTGCTGCGAAAGGCGGATCATGATCCCAGGACGCCGGAGCTGTTCCTGTCCTGCGGCTTCCCGATCTCGACCTGCGAGGTCGGGATCCTCGACGACAACGACCAGGAAGTGAAGACGGGCGAAGCCGGCGAGATCTGCGTGCGCGCGCCGCATGTCATGGCCGAATACTGGAAGCGGCCCGACATCACCGCCGAGACGCTGAAGAATGGCTGGGTCCACACCGGCGACGTCGCGCGCAAGGACGAGCGCGGCTACATGTTCATCCTCGACCGCAAGAAGGACATGATCGTCTCCGGCGGCTTCAACATTTTTCCGCGCGAGGTCGAGGACGTGCTGTCGCAGCATGCGGATGTTGCGATGGTCGCGGTTGTGGGCATTCCCGACGAGAAATGGGGCGAAGCCGTCACCGCCATCGTCGTGCCGCGCGAGGGGGCAAAGCCTGATCCGGACGAGCTGATCAATCTGGTGAAGACGCGAAAAGGCTCGGCACATGCACCGAAGCAGATCCGGTTCGTCAAGCAGCTGCCGATGACCGGCGTCGGCAAGGTCGACAAGAAGGTGCTGCGCGCAGGCTTCTGGAGCGGACGGGACCGGATGGTGGGGTAGTCATCCCGATCTGCAACTTGTGGCAGGCAGCACCGCACGGATTCCCGCGGCCGGACCCCGGGGTTCTACGGGGCGCTGTGACCCGCGAACAACAGCTCGGAAGGGACTTTTCAGGCACGCCCTCCGCGCAATTGCAGGCGAATCAACGAATCAACTAGACCGCTGACGGGGCTGGGAAGCGGAGTATCAAATGAGAGTCGCTTCCTTGGAAAGTGCGTTGGCCGCGATCACCTTGATCACGGCTATCATCGTCCTGCTGTGGGAGATCAAGATCGTCTACGGCAGCTGAACTGGCAGGACGCTGGCGTCGAACAGAGACCTCCGGACAAGAAGAGGTTCGCGACCAGGGCATCCCTTCCGCGGCGGCGGAAGTCTGCCGTTCCATCGGCTCAAAGGAGCGCTCACGGCGCTTGCCGTCACGCTTACCGCTTTTCGATCACCAGACTCTGCACCGCGCGGCCGAAATAGCCGTGACGATCCGCGAGCCGCGACATCGCGAGGCCGGCGCCGTCGGGGCCGATCCAGGATTCACCGTCGAGCAAGATCCACTCGCCGACCGGCTGGCGCGACAGGTTCACGGTGAGGTCGGCATTGATGTAGGTCCAGGCGCGGAAGTCGAGCGTCGAGGCGGTGCCGTTGGAAAAGTCGGCGGCGACCACGGCGCGCATCGCCTGCGAGACCGCTTCGCCTTCGACCAGCGGATGGTCGAGGCGAAACCAGATCGCGCCGGCCACGGCCTGGCCGAAGCGGCCGCGCGCGGCGCGCATCGAGACCATGCCTGCGAACGGACTGGTCGCGCCATGGCCGTCCTCGACCAGCGAGTCCTCGGGCGACGGCAGCGTGACCGGCAACTCCTTGACGTCGTCCGGCAACGGCTGCGATTGCCGCTTGATCTTGAGCACGGTGGCACCGACGACCTGAACACCGTCGGCGAACAACTTGATCTCGCAGAGCTGGATCTTGCGCCCCTCGCGCAAAACCTCGCTCTCGATCGTGAGCGGCGCCACCGGCACCGGGCGCATCAAGTCGATGGTGACGCGCGCAACATTCATCGGCACCGGCGTCGGAATGCGTTCGGCCGCCCACGTCACCAGCGCAGACGGCGCCGAGCCGTGCTGCATGCGCCGGTCCCACGGGCCCGCGGCATTGGGGCTGGTGTCGACGTTGTTGCAGTCGACGCGAAAGATGGCGGTCATGTTTGCACGATATCTCGGCTGGCGTTCCCCGGACGCAGCGCAGCGCGTAAGCGGTGCAGAGCCGGGGTCGATGTGCTGCAGCGATGGGTCCCGGCTCTGCGCGGCAGCCATAGCGCGTCGAAGACGCGCGTGAACGCGCTTTTGGCACGCTGCAGCGCGTCCGGGACTAGCGGTTAGAGCGGCGGATCGATCGCTTCGTCATATTCCTTCTTGAAGCGCGCGATCAGATCGGCAGCGGGGATGATGCCGTCGACGCTGCCGATGCCTTGGCCCGAACCCCAGATCTCCTTCCAGGCCTTCGGCTTGGCGCGCTCGCCGGAGGCATCCGTGCCGAAGTTCATCTTGGACGGATCGGACGTCGGGAGGTTTTCCGGATCCATGCCGGCCGCGAGGATCGAAGGCTTCAGATAGTTGCCGTGCACGCCGGTGAAGAGGTTGGAGTAGACGATGTCGTCGGCCGTCGAGCCCGCGATCATTTCCTTGTATTTCTCGACCGCGTTGGCTTCCTTGGTCGCAATGAACGCCGAGCCGATATAGGCGAAGTCTGCGCCGAGGATGCGCGCGGCGCGGATCGCCTTGCCGTTGCCGATCGCGCCCGACAGCGCGATCGGGCCGTCGAACCATTTTCGCGTTTCTGCAACGAAGGCCAGCGGCGAGATCGTTCCGGCATGGCCGCCGGCGCCCGCCGCAACCAGGATCAGGCCATCGGCGCCCTTCTCGATCGCCTTGTGGGCGAACTTCTGGTTGATCACGTCGTGGAAGACGATGCCGCCCCAGCCGTGGACCGCTTGATTGAGCTCCTCGCGCGCGCCAAGCGACGAGATGATCATCGGCACCTTGTACTTGGCGCAGAGCTGCATGTCGTGATCGAGCCGGTTGTTCGACTTGTGCACGATCTGGTTCACCGCGAACGGCGCCGACGGCTTGTCGGGATGGGCGCGGTCATAGGCCGCGAGCTCTTCGGTGATCCGCGCCAACCATTCGTCGAGCAGCTCCGGCGGCCGCGCGTTCAGCGACGGAAACGAGCCGACCACACCGGCCTTGCACTGCGCGATCACGAGATCGGGCACCGAGATGATGAAGAGCGGCGAACCGATCACGGGGATCGACAGGCGTCCCTTGAACAAGGCGGGCATGGACATAGGCGAAACGATCCTTTGGTGGCGAGCAAACCGAAAGCTGGAGGCCATACCAACAAGGCAATCTTTCCACTGTCAAGTATTGCGTTTTGACGCCGTGGCGGATGCCGTTACCGCAATTCCAACATGCGGAATTCCTACCTTTCCGTCTTCTCCGTCATTGCGAGCGCAGCGAAGCAATCCAGACGGTCTCCGCGGAACCAATCTGGATTGCTTCGTCGCAAGCGCTCCTCGCAATGACGAGGCGAGAGCTGCGGATAGCAAACAGCTACCCAATCAGATCCGGATTGATCAGCCGCTCGAACGAGAACATCTCGTCCCATTTCTCCTGCGTCAGCAGCTTGCGCTCGACCACCACGATCTGGTGCAGCGACTTGCCGCTCTTGTAACCCTCGCGCGCGATCTCGGCGCATTGCTTGTAGCCGAGCAGCGGCTTCAGCACCGTGACGATGCCGAGCGAGTTCAGCACCATGTTGCGGGTGTGCTCCTCGTTGGCGGTGATGCCGACGACGCAGTTCTCACGCAGGCTGTTGACCGCGCGCTCCATGGTACGGATCGAGAAGAACAGCGCGAACGAGATCACCGGCTCCATCACGTTGAGCTGAAGCTGGCCTGCGGAAGCGGCGAGCGTCACCGTGGTGTCGAGGCCGATGACGAGGAAGCTGGTCTGGTTGACGACCTCGGGGATGACAGGATTGACCTTGCCCGGCATGATCGACGAGCCCGGCTGGAGCTGCGGCAGGTTGATCTCGTTGAAGCCGGCGCGCGGGCCCGAGGCCAGCAGGCGGATGTCGTTGCAGATTTTCGTCAGCTTGCTCGCCGTGCGCTTGAGCACCCCGGAGAGCTGCACATAGGCGCCGGTGTCCGAGGTCGCCTCGACGAGATCGCCGGCGAGGATGAAGTCGACGCCGGTCAGCGCACTCAGATGCCGGACCGCAAGTTTTGGATAGCCTACAGCCGCGGTGACGGAGGTGCCGATCGCGGTGGCGCCGAGATTGATCTCGCGCAGCAGCGCGCGCGCCTCGGAGATGCGGTCGACCTCCTCGCCGATCGTGGTGCCCCAGCCGCGGAATTCGGCGCCAAGCGACATCGGCACGGCGTCCTGAAGATGCGTGCGCCCCATCTTCAGCACGCGCTCGAACTCGCGGCCCTTGGTGAAGAAGGCCTCCTGGAGCTGGCGCAGCGCCGTCATGTAGCTCTCGAGCCGCAGGATCAGCGCCAGCCGGAACGCGGTCGGATAGGTGTCGTTGGTCGACTGGCCGTAATTGACATGGTCGTTCGGGCTGACATGCTGGTAGTCGCCCTTGCTGAAGCCGAGCGATTCCAGCGCGAGATTGGCGATCACCTCGTTGGCGTTCATGTTGGTGGAGGTGCCGGCGCCGCCCTGGATGAAGTCGGTAACGAACTGATCCATCATGTCGCCGGCGATGACGCGGTCGCAGCCCTGGATGATCGCATCCGCAACTTTCGCATCGACCGCGCCGAGGTCGCGGTTGGCCATCGCGGCAGCCTTCTTGACGTAACCGAGCGCCTTCACGAAGTAAGGCTCCTGGTTCATCGGAATGCCGGTGATGTGGAAGTTCTCCTTCCCGCGGATGGTCTGGACACCGTAATAGATGTCGTCGGCGATCTCCCGCTGTCCGAGGAAGTCCTGCTCCGTACGGCTCATGGGCGCTCCTTTGCTGGCGCTACGTCCTCAGTTCTGGCACAGCGCGCTGGTGACGAAGGTATCGGTGCGGCAGTCATCCGGTTTGCGTTGCCGGCCCGGGATCAGAACCTTGGCCGAGCATTTTTCCGCGGAATCGGCGTTCAGGCTCTTGCCTTCCTTGTAGCCCTTGCTCTGGCAGAGCTGGTCGGCGGCTTGCTTGCAGTCGGGCGCGCCATTCGACGAGGCGGGGCAAGCCATGCGCCCCGACACCATCGCCGACGGCGTCGCCAGCCGCGACAGATCGTTCATGGTCTCGCTCGGGCTTTTGATCGGCGGCAGGATCGAGGGCAGCTTGTCGAACAGCTTGCCCATTTCGTTGATCAGCCCAGGATTTTCCTCGCGCGCCGGCGGCGATGAAGGTGCTGATGTCGAGGGCAGCGGCGCGGTCTGCGGTCCCTGCTCCTGCAAGCCGAGCGCCGGCGGCGCGGATTGCGGCCAGCCGGTGCCGCCGGCACCGAGCAGGAGCGAAAGCACTGCAAATATCAGCGTCCCCGGTCGGAGGACCGGATTGCCGGATCGAACCATCATGACGGCAACCGTAGCTGAACCCGGCGCAGCGGCAAAGCGCGGGGTTATCGAGCGAACATGATCTTTGCGGAGAACCGCTTCACACGTCGCGCTGACGCGGCCCTTCGGATCCGGATCATTCTCTAGATCAGCTTGACCGCGACGACGAAGCCGAGCACCAGCACTATGGCGCCGATCGTCACCCAGAGCCCGAGATGCTTCTCGATCCTGACGCGGATCCAGTCGCCATAGCGGTTGAGCAGGATCGCGACGATGAAGAAACGGCCGCCGCGCGCGATGATCGAGCACAGGATGAACAGGACGATATTGTAGCCGGCAAAGCCCGAGGTGATAGTGACGAGCTTGTAGGGGATCGGCGTCAGGCCCTTGAGCAGGATGATCACCGCGCCCCACTCGGCATAGGAGGCGCGGAAGGCATCGACCTTGTCGCCGAGGCCATAGACCTGAATCAGCCAGTGGCCGACCGAGTCGAACAGCAGCGCGCCGATGGCGTAGCCGAGCAGGCCGCCGAGCACCGAGGTGACGGTGCAGATCGCGGCATAGACCCAGGCGCGCTGCGGGCGCGCCAGCGACATCGGGACCAGCATCACATCCGGCGGGACCGGAAAGAAGGAGCTTTCTGCGAAAGCCACGGCTCCCATGATCCAGAGCGCGTAGGGCTTGTGGGCGGCGTCGATGCACCAGTCGTAGATACGTTTCAGCATGGCGCCGCGATGAAGCACCATGGGACGGATTTGTCCATCGCGAGTTTTGTGACGATTGGGCCTGATCCGGAACAGTGTGTCGCGGTTTTCCGAAAGATCACGCGCAAACAACAACCTAAAGCGCGATGACGCTTTGCGCCGGTTTCACCGCGTTTTAGTGGCGCTTGCGCGAGACGCGCCCTTCCAGCGCGACAATTGGCCGCCTGGCGGCAACGCGCGGTGACGCCACTTTGGGCAGCTTCACCGGTGACTTCGGCAGCTTCTCGGCAATGCCGAGCATGTCTTCCCGCCGCGCCATCTCGCGCCAGACGTCCTCCGGGCGCACGCCGGCCGAGGCCCAGAGCACCGTGAGATTGTAGAGCAGGTCGGCGCTTTCCCGGATCACGGCCTCGCTATCGCCATTGACCGCGTCGATGACGACCTCAATGGCTTCTTCGGCCAGTTTCTTCGCCATTTTGGACGGCCCACGCTGAAACAGCCGGGCGGTACGCGATGTTGCCGGATCAAGATCCTTGGCCGCGAGCACAGCCAGATATAGCCGCTCAAGCGAATCACTCATGGTCCTCAAAACTACCCTAAACCAATGGCGAGCGCGTTAACGCGCAGGGTTAAAAGCGAAAAACGGGCCGCCGCGGCAAGCGCGACGGCCCGTTGTGGTCAAGACTTGGTAGCCGGGGACTTGGTAGCCAAGAACTTGGTAGCCAAGGCTAGTAGCAGTTCTGCATGTAGCCCTGGCCACAGAGCTCCGACGGAGCCGAGCCGCCATAGCGCTGATATTGGTAGTTCGGGCCTGGGCCGTAGTAAGGACCGTAGGCGGGGCCACTGTAATAGGCAGGGCCGCCGTAATAGCCATAACCCGGACCCGGACCGTAATCATAAGCGTAGGCGTCACGGGTCGCAGCGATCGCAAGGCCGGTGCCGATGATGCCGGCAAAGGCCGCGGCAGCCGCAGCACCGCCGCCACCGCCATGCCAGTGGCGGCCGCCTGCGTATGAGGCGGTCGGGGCGACCGCGGTCAGCGCCAGCACCGCGGCGGTGGCAAAGACGGCCTTGCGGCCGGCAAATCTCGAAAATCGGTCAAACATGTCCTGGACCCTCCTTGGGACCTCGAATGGTGCCTGACGACAGGCTCATGCCGTTCAAACACCGCAGCCCATGTTGGGTTCCCCAACCCCAACAGAAGCTGAACGGGGTTGCGTGATCATGACGCAACCCCCGCTCATCCGCCGTTCATGTTGGCGCGCGCAGGCTCGTCGCCGGCCGGCGCTGCGAGCGTCACGAAACCACAACAATGCGGACCGGCGCGACTGATGTTTGCATTCAAGACGATCGCCCTTCGCGGCCTGCTGGCCATTGCAATCCCGCTTGCCGCGCTGACTGCACACGACGTCAGCGCGGCCGAGACTGCTGCGCCGTCCACTGCCATCCACTTCACATTCGATCGTCCCGTCGATGCGAGCATGGCGCCGTTCTTCCTCGCCGCGAAGGACGGCAATTTCGGCGCCGAGCGTCTCAACGTGTCCTTCAAGAGCGCAACCGGATCGCCGGAGGCGCTTGCGCGCGTCGCCAAGGGCGGCAGCGAGCTCGCGCTCGTCGACATCAACGAGCTGATCCGCTTTCGCGACAAGGACGATGCCGCGCCGGTCAAAGCCGTGTTCATGTTGTTCAATCGCGCGCCTTACGCGATCGTCGCGCGCAGGAGCCGCGGCATTCACTTGCTGTCCGACCTCGACGGCAAGACTGTCGGCGTCGCCGACGGTGATCTGTCGATGCGGCTGTGGCCGGCGCTGGCGCAGCAGAACGGCATCAACGTGTCACAGGTGAAATTCCACAAGATTAGCGCCGCGGTCCGCGAGCCGCTCCTTTCCGCGGGCCAGGTCGATGCGGTCGCCGGCTTCAGCTATCTGTCGGCGGTGAACCTGCGCGACCGCGGCGTGCCCGGTGGCGATCTCGTGGTACTCCGCTATGCCGACTATGGCTGCGAGGCCTACGGCTTCGCCGTGGTGGCCAACCCCGCTTTCGCCGCCACGAAGCCCGACGCCGTGAAGGGATTCGTCCGCGCATTGATCGCCGGCGTCAACGCGACCATCAAAGAGCCGGCCCGTGCGGCGGACGAAGCCGCGAGCCGGATCGACGACGGCGACCGCGACCTCGAGCGGGAACGCTTGCGCAGCGTGCTCATCGACAACATCCTGACCGACGAGGTCAAGCGCAACGGTCTCGGCGGCATCGACCCGGCGCGCCTGGACCGCTCGATCGACCAGATCGCGCAGGATTTCAAATTCCGCAAGCGGCCGGCGGCGGGCGATATCTTCGACGACCGGTTCCTGCCGCCGGTCGCAGGACGGTTGATCAACTGAGCAAAACCCGCAGCTTCCGCTGTATCTAACCGGCGATCCCTGATTAGAATGCGGGCTCACACCGTCTCGTCCGCCCGAGTTCGTCCACCGCATGTCCATCCTCCGCCTCTACACCCGCGTTCTCGAACTGCTCGGCAAGGAGGCGCGGCTGGGCTGGTTGCTGGCGTTTGCCAATCTCCTGCTTGCGGCCTCGCAGTTCGCGGAACCCGTGCTGTTCGGCCGGATCGTCGACGTGCTCTCCGGCAAGACGGTCGCCGGATCGAACTCGGCCTGGCCGTTCCTGCTGGCCTGGGTGGCGTTCGGGCTGTTCACCATCGGCTGCAGCGCGCTCGTGGCCTTGCAGGCCGACCGGCTCTCGCACCGCCAGCGCCAGGCGGTGCTGACCGACTATTTCGAGCATATTCTGCAACTGCCGCTGACCTTCCACTCAGGCACCCATTCGGGCCGGCTGATGAAGGTGATGCTCAACGGCACCGACGCGCTGTGGCGGTTGTGGCTCGGCTTCTTCCGCGAGCACTTTGCCGCAATCCTGTCGGTCGTGGTGCTGCTGCCGCTGTCGCTCTACCTCAACTGGCGGCTCGCGATCCTGCTGTTCGTGCTCTGCATCGTCTTCACCGTGCTGACCACCTTCGTCGTACGCAAGACCTTCGGCATGCAGATGGCGGTCGAGGAGCGATATAGCGAGCTCTCCGCGCGAGCCTCCGACGCGCTCGGCAATGTCGCCCTGGTGCAGAGTTTTGTCCGTGTCGAATCCGAAGTGAAGGGACTGCGCTCCGTCGCCGACGAGCTGCTCGCCGCGCAGATGCCGGTGCTGTCGTGGTGGGCGCTCGTCACCGTCATCACCCGCGCCTCCACCACCATCACGGTGCTCGCGATCTTCTCGCTCGGTATCGCCCTGCACGACCAGGGGCTCACCT
Source organism: Bradyrhizobium japonicum USDA 6 (assembly GCF_000284375.1). NCBI lineage: Bacteria > Pseudomonadati > Pseudomonadota > Alphaproteobacteria > Hyphomicrobiales > Nitrobacteraceae > Bradyrhizobium > Bradyrhizobium japonicum. The sequence goes on along the minus strand of NC_017249.1, from coordinate 1,448,722 downwards.
CGGTCGGCGAGATCGTGATGTTCGTGAGCTTCGCGACGATGCTGATCCAGAAGCTCGAACAGGTCGTGAGCTTCATCAACAACGTGTTCATGGAAGCCCCGCGCCTGCGCGAATTCTTCAACGTGCTCGACGCGGTGCCCGCGGTGCACGACCGCCCTGACGCGATCGATGCGGGGCGGCTCTCCGGCCTCGTCGAATTCAACGACGTCACCTTCTCCTATGACGGCAAGCGGCCGGCAATCGAGGACCTCTCCTTCACCGCGCTGCCCGGCCAGACCATCGCGCTGGTCGGCCCGACCGGCGCCGGCAAGTCGACCGCGATCGCGCTGTTGCATCGCGCCTTCGATCCGCAGTCCGGTTTCATCAGGATCGACGGCATGGACGTGCGCGGCGTGACGCTGACGTCGCTGCGGCGAAACATCGGCGTCGTGTTCCAGGAAGCGCTGCTGTTCAACCGCTCGATCGAGGACAATCTGCGCGTCGGCAAACCGGATGCGACCGAAGCCGAGATGCGCAAGGCCGCCGAGCGCGCGCAGGCGCTCGAATTCATCGAGCGCAGCGGTGGCTTCGAGACCAATGCCGGCGAGCGCGGCCGCATGCTCTCCGGCGGCGAGCGGCAGCGGCTGTCGATCGCCCGCGCGCTGCTGAAGGATCCGCCGATTCTGATCCTGGACGAGGCCACCAGCGCGCTCGACGCCGTCACCGAGGCCAAGGTGAACGCCGCTCTCGACGAAGTGATGAAGGGACGCACCACGTTCGTGATCGCCCACCGTCTCTCCACCATCCGCAATGCCACGCGGATCCTGGTGTTCGAGAACGGCCGCGTGATCGAAAGCGGAACTTTCGATGAACTCGTGGCCAAAGGGGGCCATTTTGCCGAACTCGCCAGGGCCCAGTTCATGGTTCAGGAAAATGCACGGGCCAGCGTGACGGCCGCTGAGGCTGCAGCGACTGCGGTCAAGTCCCCATAGCATCGTCGAAATTCGGCCTATTTCATCGCGGAATACCCGGCCGAAACCCCTATTCTCGACGCACGAGCCGGTATAGGTTTGCGACGCCGCAAGCGGCGGCGCCGGACTTCAGAACCGACCATCAGATCACGAGAGCCGACCGGAACCGGCGGGTCTCCAAGGACCGGAATCGGATAGTGCACGCCCTTCGCCCGCTGCTTCGCAAGTCCCTGTTCAACCTGTTCGCCGCGGCCCTCGCATCCGCCGCGCTGCTTGCGCCGCGCGCGGCGGGCGCCGAAGCACTGCTGCTGATCGAAGCCGACAGCGGCAAGGTGCTGCAGGCGGAGAACGCGACCATTCCCTGGTATCCGGCCTCCGTCACCAAGATCATGACCGCCTATGTGACGCTGAAGGCGGTGAAGGACGGCCGGCTCACGCTCGACACGCTGCTCACGGTGTCGCCGACGGCGGCTTCGCAATCGCCGTCGAAGATGGGGTTCCGTCCGGGAACGCAGCTCACCGTCGACAACGCGCTGAAGATGATGATGGTGAAGTCGGCGAACGACATGGCCGTGGTGCTCGCCGAAGGCGTCGGCGGCTCGATCGACGGCTTCTCGGCGATGATGAACGATACCGCGCGGAAGCTCGGCATGACGCAGACGAGCTACGTCAATCCGAACGGCCTGCCCGCCGACGGCCAGATCACGTCCGCGCGCGACCTCGGCATTCTCGCGCGCTCGTTCCTGCGCGACCTGCCGGAATACGAATACTTCGTGCACATCCCGGCAATCCGCTTCGGCAAGCGCGTCACCGGCAATTTCAACAAGCTGATCGGCCGCTACCCCGGCGCCGACGGTTTCAAGACCGGCTTCATCTGCGCCTCCGGCTACAATCTCGTGGCGTCGGCCACGCGCAACGGCCGCCGGCTGATCGCCGTCGTGCTCGGCGCCAACTCCGGCACCGCGCGTGCAGTGAAAGCGGCGCAGCTGCTCGAGCGCGGCTTCAGCCAGGATAATCTCACCTGGCTCCGCCCCTCGCTCGGCACCGTCGACAGGCTGGTGCCGGTCGACGCCTCGCCGCCGAACCTGCGCGAGGACATGTGCGGCGGTCATCGCAAGCGGCCGGCCAGCGACGATGACGACGCACTGATCGCCGCCAATGGCGGCACGTCCGGATCGGCCTCTGCGACCGGCGGCGAAGCCCAGGTCACCTTCTTCACCGCGGGCCTTCAGCCGCCCCTGATGAAGGCCTCCGAGCTGATGGCCTCCGCCCCCGCTGCGGCCGAGCCCGTGCTGGTCTATACCGGCCCGACCCGCACCGGCACCGCCCTGATCGCGGCGGTCGCGGCCGATGCCGACCAGCAGGCCACGCCAAAGCCGCGTGGCAAGAAGTCGCGCGTCGCCAGGAAGCCTGACGCAGCCGACAAGCCAGCAGCCGACAAGCCGAAGGATGCCAAGACGGCGGCGGCAAAGCCGGATGTCGCCAAGCCTGACGCCAAGAGCGATACCAAGTCCGCGGCGAAGCCGGCCGGGACCAAGCATGCCGCGGCCAAGCACGATGCGGCGGCGAAATCCGCCGAGAAGCCAGCGGCAAGCGGCGATCAGGCGGCCAAGCCCGCCAAGCCCAAGGCCGCGACCAAGCCCGCCGCCAAGCCGGCCAACAACAGTTAACGGCACCCCTCGCAAGCCGCGCCCGCGCTTCGCACCTGCGGCAGAGTGGCTTGCGACAATTCCAGTAGCCACTCCCGGACCTTTGTCCTAAGCCTCGACCGGCTTGCCACCCGTTCCGGCAGGCTCGATACTGGCCGCAATGAGGCAAGCCCGAGACACAACGGGCTCTGGTAAATTGAGGGGAGTTTTCCATGGAGCGCATCTGGCTCAAGCAATATCCGCCCGGCGTGCCTGCTGATATCGAGCCGACCCAATACGCATCGCTGGTCGACCTGCTGGAGGAGAGCTTCGTCAAGTTCGCCGACCGCAAGGCATTCATCTGCATGGACAAGGCGATCAGCTATCGCGACCTCGACCAGATGTCGCTGGCGCTCGCCGCCTATTTGCAGGGCCGCGGCCTGCAACGCGGCGCTCGCGTCGCGATCATGATGCCGAACGTGCTGCAATATCCGGTCGCGACAGCTGCCGTGCTGCGCGCCGGTTTCGCGGTGGTCAACGTCAACCCGCTCTACACGCCGCGCGAGCTCGAGCATCAACTCAAGGATTCCGGCGCCGAAGCCATCATCGTGCTGGAGAATTTCGCCCACACGGTGGAGCAGGTGATCGCGAGGACGCAAGTCAAGCATGTCATCGTCGGCAGCATGGGCGACCTGCTCGGCTTCAAGGGCGTGATCGTCAACCTCGTCGTCCGCCGCGTCAAGAAGATGGTGCCGGCCTGGTCGCTGCCGGGCGCGGTGTCGTTCAACGACGCGGTATCGGCCGGCCGCGGCCTGACGTTCAACAAGCCGAAGCTGTCGCCGGGCGACGTCGCCTTCCTGCAATATACCGGCGGCACCACCGGCGTCTCCAAGGGTGCTACCCTGCTCCACCGCAACATCGTCGCCAACGTCCTGCAGAACGACGCCTGGCTCCAGCCGGCACTCGCCGCGCCGCCGCATGTCGATCAGCTCATGATCGTCTGCGCGCTGCCGCTCTATCACATCTTCGCGCTGACGGCCTGCTACCTGCTCGCGGTGCGCGCCGGCGGCTGCAATCTGCTGATCCCCAATCCGCGCGACATCGCGGGCTTCGTCAAGGAGCTGGCGAAGTACCAGGTCAACAGCTTCCCGGCCGTGAACACGCTCTACAACGGGTTGATGCACCATCCCGACTTCAAGAAGCTCGACTTCTCCAAGCTGAAGATCTCGAACGGCGGCGGCATGGCGGTGCAGCGCCCGGTCGCCGAGCAGTGGAAAGCGGTGACCGGCTGCTTCATCGCCGAAGGCTACGGCCTGTCGGAGACATCGCCGACGCTGACCTGCAATCCCGCGACCACGACCGAGTTCTCGGGATCGATCGGCATCCCCGTGCCTTCGACCTGGATCTCGATCCGCGACGACGACGGCAACGAAGTCCCGCTCGGCCAGCCCGGCGAGATCTGCGCCAAGGGCCCGCAGGTGATGTCGGGCTACTGGAACAGGCCGGAAGAGACCGCCAAGGTGATGACCGCCGACGGCTATTTCCGCACCGGCGACATCGGCGTGATGGACGAGAAGGGCTACACCAAGATCGTCGACCGCAAGAAGGACATGATCCTGGTCTCGGGCTTCAACGTCTATCCGAACGAGATCGAGGAAGTGATCGCGAGCAATCCGGGCGTGCTCGAATGCGCCGTGATCGGCATCCCCGATTCCAAGTCGGGCGAGGCGGTGAAGGCGTTCGTGGTGAAGAAGGATCCCAACCTCACTGCGGAGGCCGTGATCAAGTTCTGCCAGGAGCAGCTCACCGGCTACAAGGTGCCGAAGCACATCGAATTCCGCACCGACCTGCCGAAGACCAATGTCGGCAAGATCCTGCGCCGGCAGCTCCGCGACGAGAAGAAGGCAGAGGCGGCGTAGGCCATTCATTGCTGATGTCAGAGACCTGCGACGTGACGCCATCAGGCATTCTCGCCTTCTGGCGCGAGGCCGGCCGCGATGCCTGGTACAAGCGCGACGACGCTTTCGATGCTGAGATCCGGCGCCGCTTTCTTCCGCTATGGAAGCGGGCGACCGCCGGCGAGCTGGCCTCCTGGGAAGAGAGCGACGAGGGCGCGCTCGCGCTCGTCATCGCGCTCGACCAGTTTCCCCGCAACATGTTTCGCGGCACGCCGGAAGCCTTTGCCAGCGACGCGCCGGCGCGCGACGTCGCCCGCCGCGCAATCGATCGTGGCGTCGATCGCAGGATCGATCCCATCCTGCTCGAATTCCTCTATTTGCCCTTCATGCATTCCGAGCACCTGCCCGACCAGTTGCATTGCGTCGCGCTGTTTCAGAACACCGACAATGCCGAGAACCTGAAATACGCGCGGGAGCACGCCGACATCATCCAGCGGTTCGGCCGTTTTCCCCACCGCAACCGCCTGCTCGACCGCGCCACCACCGAGGAAGAACAGGCCTTCCTCGACGGCGGCGGTTTTGCCGGCTGATGACATAACGGTGAAGGACCGCGCCCCTCGCCGCCCATGTTGTGCAGCGCCGCCGCACGGTCTAAAAAGCGGGACCGATTTTCAGGGAGACTGACGATGGCGATCCAGACTGGCGACAAGCTGCCCGAGGCGAAATTCCGCGTGATGACGGCCGAAGGTCCGCAGGTGAAGACCACCGACGACATCTTCAAGGGCAAGAAAGTGGCGCTGTTCGCAGTGCCCGGCGCCTACACCGGCACCTGCCACAAGATGCATCTGCCGAGCATCTTCCTCAACGCCTATGCCATGAAGGACAAGGGCGTCGACACCATCGCCATCGTCTCCGTCAACGACGCTTTCGTCATGAACGCCTGGAAGCGCGATACCGACCAGCGCGACGAGGCCATCTTCCTCGCCGACGGCAATGCCGACTTCGCCAAGGCGATCGGCATGGAGCTGGACGCCTCCGGCAATGGCCTCGGCATCCGCTCCAAGCGCTATTCGATGCTGGTCGAGGACGGCGTGGTCAAGAAGCTGAACCTCGAAGCGATGCCCGGCAAGGTCGAGGTCTCCGGTGGCGATACGCTGCTGGGGCAGCTGTAAGGCGGCCAACGCCCTCAACCACAAATGACACTGTCATGCCCCGCCTAGTGCGCAATTGCGCACGGGGGGGCATCCAGTACGCCGAAGCTTCTCGGCTCAATCACAAGCGTCTCTGGAATACTGGATCGCCCGGTCAAGCCGGGCGATGACAGTTGGGAATGTGGCGACGATGACGGCTAGGGATGTAGCGGCGTCCGCGAAGACGTCGACGCCCTACTCCCCCACCCGCTGCTGCAACCGCGCCTTCACGATCCCGTCCCGCGCGAGTTGATCCGCGCGCTCGTTCTCGGGATGGCCGGCGTGGCCCTTGACCCAGTGCCAGCGGACCTCGTGCTGCTTCAGCGCCGCATCGAGGCGCTGCCATAGCTCGACATTCTTCACCGGCTTCTTGTCGGCAGTGCGCCAGCCGTTGCGCTTCCAGCCGTGGATCCAGCCGGTGATGCCCTGCCGCACATACTGGCTGTCGGTATAGAGATCGACGGTGCACGGCTTCTTCAGCGCTTCGAGCGCGGAGATCGCGGCCATCAACTCCATCTGGTTGTTGGTGGTGTGGCGTTCGCCGCCGTTCAGCTCTTTTTCCTTGTCGCCGAACTTCAGGATCGCGCCCCAGCCGCCGGGCCCGGGATTTCCCGAGCAGGCGCCGTCGGTATAGATCGTGACGATGGGAAGCTCGCTCACGCGACCAGTCCTGACGGCATCAGCCCGTAGTCGCGCGCGCTGGAAACGCTTTGGTGGAAGCGCAGCTTGCGAAAATACTCCAGCGGATCCTTGGGCTTGACCAGCGCACCCGCGGGCACGTTGAGCCAGTCGACCAGCCGCGTCAGCAGGAAGCGGATCGCGGCGCCGCGCGCGAGCAGCGGCAGCGCGGCTTCTTCCGCCTCGGAGAGTTTTCGCACACGGCCATAGGCATTGAGGAAGGCGCGCGCCTTGGTGACGTTGAACGAATGGTCCGGCTCGAAACACCAGGCATTCAGGCAGATCGCGACGTCATAGGCCAGCATGTCGTTGCAGGCGAAGGTGAAGTCGATGATGCCGGAGAGCTTGTCACCGAGGAAGAAGACGTTGTCGTTGAAGAGATCGGCGTGGATCACGCCTTCAGGCAGATCCGTCGGCCAGACTCCGCCCGAGAGATAGTCGAGCTCGGCGGCGAGAAACGCATGCAGGTCCGGCTGCACCTCATCGGCGCGGCTTGCCGCCGCGTCGAACAGCGGCCGCCAGCCGGAGACCGACAGCGCATTGCCACGCTTGATCGCAAAATTGGCGCCCGCCAGATGCATCCTGGCCAGTCCCTCGCCGACGCCGGCGCAATGGGCCACGTTCGGCTTGCGCGGCCAGACGCCTTCGAGAAAGGTGATGATCGCGGCCGGCCGGCCCGACAGCTCGCGCAGCGCCTCGCCGTCCCCGCCCTTCACCGGCAGCGGGCAGGTGACGCCGTGTTCGGCGAGATGCGTCATCAGCGCGAGGAAGAACGGCAGGTCGTTCTTCGCCACGCGCTTCTCATAGAGCGTGAGGATGAACGAGCCTTTGCTGGTGTGCAGCAGGAAGTTGGTGTTTTCGACGCCCTCGGCGATGCCCTTGTAGGAGAGCAATTCGCCGAGATCGTATTGCTTCAGGAAATCCGCAAGCTCGTCGGCGGCAACGTCGGTGTAGACCGCCATAAAGGTCTACTCGGCGGCGGCTTCGGGGCGCACCTGGCGCGGCAGCGGGAAGAACTCGTTCTCTTCCGCGGCAGAGACCGTCTCCACATGCAGCGTGTAGCGCTCGGCGAAGGCGTCCATGATCTCCTCGACGATCACCTCCGGCGCGGACGCGCCCGCGGTGATGCCGAGGCTCGAGATGTTGCCGAACCTGGTCCAGTCGAGGTCGGCGGCGCGCTGCGCCAGCACCGCGATCTTGCAGCCTTCGCGCTCGGCGACCTCGCGCAGGCGCTGCGAGTTCGACGAGTTCGGCGCACCGACCACGATCAGCGCGTCGACCACCGGCGCCACCTTCTTCACCGCGAGCTGGCGATTGGTGGTGGCGTAGCAGATGTCTTCCTTGTGCGGGCCGTTGATGTTCGGGAAGCGCTCCTTGAGCAGCGCCACGATCTCCGCGGTGTCGTCGATCGACAGCGTGGTCTGGGTGACGAAGGCGAGGTTGTTCGGGTCCTTCGGCGAGATCGTCTTGGCATCCTCGGCGGTCTCGATCAGGGTCACGGCGCCGACCGGAAGCTGACCGAGCGTGCCGACAACCTCGGGGTGGTGGGAGTGGCCGATCAGGAAGATCTCGCGGCCGCGCTTGAAGTGGATCGCGGCCTCGCGGTGCACCTTGGTGACCAGCGGGCAGGTCGCATCCAGCGAGAACAGATTGCGGGAGGTGGCGTCGGCCGGGACCGATTTCGGCACGCCATGGGCCGAGAACACAACCGGCGCGGTGGTGTTCTCCGGAATTTCGGCGAGCTCTTCGACGAAGATCGCGCCCTTCTTCTTCAACCCGTCGACGACGTATTTGTTGTGCACAATCTCGTGGCGAACATAGACGGGGGCGCCGTATTTATCGAGCGCCCGTTCCACGGTGTCGATCGCCCGGACCACCCCGGCGCAGAAGCCGCGGGGAGAACAAAGCACGATCTTGAGGTCTGGTTTGGCTGACATTGAGCGATCTCGGGACCGAATCACCCGTTTCGCCTTCTGGCGGGGGCGGTCAATGGATGGAATCGGGGTTTAATGGGTCTGCTAGGACTTTACAGGCGCTTCCAAGGGAATTGGGCCCCCTTTCGGGCGCTGTCAAGGCACTATCTATAGCAGAACCATTGCGTGGCTAGCCCCTCCGGGCTTATATAGCGCGAATTCCCTGTCATCGCTGATGACCACCGGTTTCGCCTCCAGAGGGGTGGGCGAAGCACAAAGGAGATTTGCCATGAGCAACGCACCTCTGATGCCCAAGGCGACCGCCGTCTGGCTGCTCGACAACACCGCGCTGACCTTCGACCAGGTCGCCGATTTCACCAAGATGCATCCCCTCGAGGTGCGTGCGATCGCCGACGGCGACGCCGCGCAGGGCATCAAGGGCATGGATCCCCTCTCCAACGGCCAGCTGACCCGCGAGGAGATCGAGAAGGGCGAGAAGAACCCGGACTACCGGCTCCGCCTTCAGGAGAGCAAGGTCGTGCTGCCGCCCCAGCCCAAGCGCAAGGGCCCGCGCTACACCCCGGTCTCCCGCCGCCACGAGCGCCCGAGCGCCATCCTCTGGCTGCTGCGCAGCCATCCGGAGCTCAAGGACGCCCAGATCATGCGCCTGGTCGGCACCACCAAGAGCACCATCGCCAGCGTTCGCGACCGCACCCACTGGAACACCTCCCAGCTGACCCCGATCGACCCGGTGACACTTGGCCTTTGCTCGCAGATCGAGCTCGATTTCGAAGTGGCGCGGGCGGCGAAGGAGAAGCCGATCGACGCAGCCTATGGCGGCGCCACCCTGCTGCCGGCTTCCGAAACCACCAAGAAGGACGAGTTCGAGCCGGCGGAGCGATCGAGCGACGACCTCAACGTCGACGCCGTGTTCGCCAAGCTGAAGACGCTCGGCGGCAAGAAGCAGGACGAGGAGGAGGAGTAAGGCTCCCCTCTCAATTCGTCATCGAACGAAATCAAAACGCGGCGGGGAAACCTGCCGCGTTTTTGCTTTGCCGACACGTCGCGATCGAAACGATCCGCGGGGCTGCGAAGGCGATGCCGACTCAGGGCCGCTCGGGATGGTTCAGCATGTATTCGCCGAGATCGCGCTGGCGGCGGTCGGCGCGCGCGGTCGCGGCGTTGCGCTGGACGTCACGGTCCTTGCGGCACGCCACATATTCGGGCGAGCCCGCCGCATAGCCGCGGCTCTGGCAGACCGCGTCGTCATCGTCGCCGCCGACCGCCACCGGCGTCTGGTAGCGCGCGGAGCAGGCGGAGACAGCGACGGCGAGCAGCACGGCGACAAGCAGGCGCGGCGCGGTGGCGAGTGGCATACGAGGTCCCCTGTTGGCCGGCCCTGTTTAGCGCGGAATGAGGAGATTGTAAGTCCCTGGACGCCGTTCCACACGCACCGTCATTCCCCGCGAAGGCGGGGAATCCAGTACTCCGCGGCGGTCATTGGGTCACGCAACTCCGGCCGCGGCGTACTGGATCACCCGCTTTCGCGGGTGATGACAGCGGAGATCGCCTCACACCCTGCCCTTCAGTGCCTCGCCGATCTCGTCCAGCACCTTGGGATCCTCGATCGTGGCGGGCATGGTCCAGGCTTCACCATCGGCGATCTTCTTGATGGTCCCGCGCAGGATCTTCCCCGAGCGCGTCTTCGGCAGGCGGCCGACGGTAATGGCGAGCTTGAAGGCGGCGACGGGGCCGAGCCTGTCGCGCACCAGCGCGACGATCTCCTTTTCGATGTCCGCAGGCGCGCGCTTCACGCCGGCCTTGAGCACCAGGAAGCCGCAGGGCACCTCGCCCTTGATCGCGTCCTTGACGCCGAGCACGGCACATTCGGCGACGTCCGGATGCGAGGCCAGAATCTCCTCCATGCCGCCGGTGGAGAGCCTGTGGCCGGCGACATTGATGATGTCGTCGGTGCGGCCCATGACGAAGACATAGCCGTCCTCATCCTTGTAGCCGGCGTCCGAGGTTTTGTAGTAGCCGGGGAATTCAGTGAGGTAGGCGTCCTTGAAGCGCGCGTCCTGATTCCACAACGTCGGTAGGCACCCCGGCGGCATCGGCAGCTTGATGACGATCGAGCCCATGGTGTTGGCGCCGACTGTCTTTGCGGCTTCGTCGACGACGTCGACCTGGTAGCCCGGCATCGGCACCGTCGGCGAGCCATGCTTCACCGGCAACATGCCGAGACCGACCGGATTGCCGGCGATGCACCAGCCCGTCTCGGTCTGCCACCAATGGTCGATCACCGGCACCTTGAGCTGCTGCTCTGCCCATTCCACCGTCGGCGGATCGGCACGCTCGCCGGCGAGGAACAGCGTGCGGAATTGGGACAGGTCGTACTGCCGGATGAACTTGCCTTCCGGATCCTCTTTGCGGATCGCGCGGAACGCCGTCGGTGCGGTGAAGAAGGCGACCGCCTTGTGCTCGCTGATGACGCGCCAGAACGCGCCGGCATCGGGCGTGCCGATTGGCTTGCCCTCGTACATGATCGAGGTCGCACCATGCAGCAGCGGGCCATAGATGATGTAGCTGTGGCCGACCACCCAGCCGATGTCGGAGCCACACCACCAGACCTCGCCCGGCTTGACGCCATAGAGATTGAACATCGACCATTTCACCGCGACCAGGTGCCCGCCATTGTCGCGCACGACACCCTTGGGGATTCCGGTCGTGCCTGAGGTGTAGAGGATGTAGAGCGGATCGGTGGCGGCGACAGGTACGCAAGGGGCCTTCTTGCCGTCGTTCATCGCCTTGCGGCGCAGGCTCGCCCAATCGTAGTCGCGGCCCGGCGTGAGGTCGCAGATGTGCTGGGAACGTTGCAGCACGATGCAGGCCTTCGGCTTCGTGCCCGCAAGCTTGATCGCCTCGTCGAGCAGCGGCTTGTACTGCACGATCCGGCCGGGCTCGATGCCGCAGCTTGCGGAGAGAATGAGCTTCGGCTGCGCGTCGTCGATGCGGGTGGCGAGCTCCTTGGCGGCAAAGCCGCCGAACACCACCGAGTGCACCGCGCCGATGCGCGCGCAGGCGAGCATCGCGACGACGGCCTCCGGCACCATCGGCATATAGAGGATGACGCGATCGCCCTTGGCGACACCAAAATCCTGCATGATGGCGGCAAGCGCCTGCACCTCACCCAATAGCTCGGCATAGGTGAATTTGGTGACCGAGCCCGTCAGCGGCGAATCATGGATCAGCGCGACCTGGTCGGCGCGGCCGCGTTCGACATGGCGGTCGAGCGCGTTGAAGCAGGTGTTGACGACGCCGCCCATGAACCAGCGGCCGTAGACGCCCTGCGAGGCATCGAAGATCGTCTTCGGCGGCTCGATCCAGTCGATCTCCGTGGCCGCCTCGGCCCAGAAGCCCTGGGGATCAGCCAGCGAGCGCGCATGGACCTCGTGATAGAGGCTCGTTCCCTTGACGTTCATTCCCGCGCTCCCGTTCCCTTTTCGCCTGGCCTTGACCTGACCGACAGGACGAGTGTCCCGCCATGACAGGGATCAAGCGCCGGCGTTGTTTGAGAGGTATTTTCCCGGGAACGGGCCGCGGTTCAAGCTGAAAAGGATGGGCCTTTCGGAGGGAGGGCAGCAAGGCCATCGCGGCAAGCTGGAGCTACGACAAAGGTGAGCCCTCTCCCCCCTTGCGGGGGAGAGCGGGAGAGAGGGGTGGCCACGAACTCGGCCTGGAGTTTGTGGCCACCCCTCTCCCTACCCCTCCCCCGCAAGCGGGGAGGGAACGCAGTGTGCGCGTAGAGGCGCTCAACTCTCCATCGCATTCAGCCGCTGCAACCGATCCTGCATGACCTTCCTCAGATCATAGCCGGGCCGGCCGAAGCTCGCATTCCGGAGGTTGAGGAAATCGCGCTGGGTCCTGCGCAGGTCGCCGGCCGAGCGGCCTTTCGCGGCCTTCAGCACGCGCTCATAGGTCTCGGCGATCTGGCGATCGAGCACGCCGAGTTGCGGATCGGCGCAGATCACCTTCTCGACCTCGCGCTTCGCCGTGGCGCAATCGAACGACGGGCCGTTGCCGGAATTCGCCGCGAGCGGACGCAGCGGCTCGGCGCCGAACTTCGCGATCTCCGCGACCATGCTGCGGCGGCCGTTGGCCGCATTCTCGTTGCCGGGATCGAGCTTCAGCGCCGTCTCGTAATCGGCCAGCGCCTTCTTGCGCTCGCCCATCTTCTTGTAGAGCACCGCGCGGTTGTTGTAGGTCTGCGCGAAATTCGGATCGATCTTCAGCGCGGCCTCGTAGTCGCTGAGCGCCGCGCCAAGCTCGCCCTTGAGCTGGTGGGAATCGCCGCGGTTGGTGAAGAAGTTCGGCCGCGGCGCCAGCCGCAGTGCCTGGTCGTAGTCGGCGATCGCCTTGTCGTACTCACCCATCGCGGCCAGCACCAGGCCACGATTGTCGTAATATTCGGGGACCTTCGGATCGAGCCTGATCGCCTCGCCGTCATCGGCGACTGCCTTGTCGAGCTGGCCAAGCTTCTTGTAGGCCGCGCCGCGATTGGTGTAGGCGCGCGGCCGGTTCGGATCGAGTCGCAGCGCCTCGCTGAGATCGCGGATCGCCTTCTCGTTGTCGCCGCCGAGATAATAGTTTACGCCGCGGTCGGACCAGGCCTGCGCATCATCCGGCTTCAGCTTGATCGCCTGATCGTAATCGGCGAGCGCGCGGTCGAGCCGGCGCTGATTGGTGTAGACGACGCCGCGCAGCTCGTAGGCTTCCGCGTCCTGCGGATCGAGCTCGATGGCCTTGCTGAGATCAGCCGCGGCACGGTTGAGATCGCCGCCGGCCTCGCGCAGCAGGTCGCCGCGCAGGCGCCATGCCTTTGCATTCCTGCCGTTCAGCGCGATGGCGCGGTCGATATCCCGCAACGCCTGCGTGAGGCCGCCTGAGGTTCGCGCATTGGCGTCGGCGCGAACCAGCAGCGCGGCGGCGCGGTCGGCCGATGAGTTCGCGGTCTGGTCGATGATGGCGCCGCACGCCGTGATCAGTTCGGCGGGCGCAATCTTGCTGCCCATCACGCAATCGACGGCAGCAGAGGCCGGGGCAGCGAGGACAAGGCTCATCGCAGCGCCGAGCAGGAAGGCGCGAAGCGGGATTTTGGCAAACGGGAACATTTGCGCGGAAGAACGCGTGCCGCACATCAGGAAGACTCCGTGACATCAGGTTTTCACCATTGTCGCGGCGGGCGAGGAATGGGTTCAATTCGGGCCTGTCCACGGCGTCATGGCCGGGCTTGTCCCGGCCATCCACGCCTTAGCCACAGCCCAAAGAACGTGGATGCCCGGGACAAGCCCGGGCATGACGACCTCTCATGAGGCGAAGAACCTCAATACCCGTCCACCCCGTTGATCCGCTGCAGCCGCTCCTGCATCGCCTTCTTCAGATCATAGCCCGGCCGGCCAAATCCGGCATTGCGGCGCGCGATGAACTCGTCCTGCTCGCGCTGAAGCGCCTTGGCTTCCGCCGGATTGCGTGCCTCCCGGATCACGCGGGCATTCGATGCAAATATCTCCCGGTCGAGATCGGCGAGTTCGCGGTTGGCGCAGATCGCCTTCTCGACGGCGCGAGCCGCACTCCTGCAATTGAAGCTGGGCTTGCCGGCGACCGCCATCTGCGCGCCGATCCGCTCGAGCTCGCGCGCCATCGCCTTGTGATTGGCCCTGGCCTTCTCGTGGTTCGGATCGATCTTCAGCGCGGCGCCGAAATCCTGCACCGCCTTCGGCTTGTCGCCCTTCTTCAGCCAGAGCTCGCCGCGGGCGTTGAAGAGATCGGCCAGGGTCGGATCGAGCTGAAGCGCGCGGCTGTCGTCCGCGATCGCACGGTCGACCTGGTCATGCCGCGCATAAAACGCGCCGCGCGCGATCAGCGCCTTGACCAGGTCCGCCTTGGCCGTCTTCTCGTTGTCGATGACGGAAGCGCAGGCGGAACCGGCCTTGTCCATGTCGTCGGCGGCAGCAGCAGCGAGGCACGGCGCGACATCGACCTGCACGACGGCGGCGGGCTCGCCGCCGGTCGCGGCATGGGCCGCCCCGAGCGAAAGCGCACAGAGCGCCACCGCACCGGACAATCGAATGAGATTTTGAGAACGCATGCTTGCTGCAGTCGAAAAGTCTTGGCTTGAATCTTGGCCTGGATCTTGGCCTGGATCTTGGCCTGGATCTTGGCTTGGGTCTTGGCTGGAGCCTTGCCTTGAGGGCGCACTATCCATCATACGGCCGGATTGGTGCTAGCTTGTGGCACAGCCAAAATCGGTTCCGGGGATCAACGTGTCGACATTCGAATGGATCATCGTGCTTCTGCTCGGCGCCGTTGCATTATCGGCGCTGGCGCGGCGGATCAAGGTCCCCTACCCGACCTTTCTCGCCATCGGCGGCGCGCTGATCGCCTTCGTGCCGAACAGCCCTTCCTGGACGCTCGAACCCGACCTGGCCTTGGCACTTTTTGTCGCACCGGTGCTGATGGATGCCGCCTTCGACACCTCGCTGCGAGATCTCCGCAACAACTGGGTTCCGGTCTCGACCCTGGTGGTCGCCGCGGTCGGCCTGACCACGGTCGGCGTGGCCTTCGTCGCGCACCGGCTGATGCCTGACATGCCCTGGGCCGCCGCCATTGCGCTCGGCGCCATCGTGGCCCCGCCGGATGCCGCGGCAGCGGTTGCAATCCTGAGCCAGGTCAAGCTGCCCTATCGCATGGTGAAGGTCCTGGAAGGCGAGAGCCTGCTCAACGACGCCAGCGCGCTTCTGATCTATCGCATCGCGGTCGGCGCTGTCGTCATGGAGCATCTGAAATGGAGCGAGGTCGCGCCGACGATTGCACTCGGACTGGTCGGCAGCGTCCTCGCCGGTCTTTTGGCCGGGCGCATCATCCCGCTGTTCCTGGAACGCGTGAAGGAAGCGCCGAGCGCGATCATCGTGCAGTTCGCCACCACCTTCATGGTCTGGATCGCAGCCGAGCATCTCGGCCTCTCCGGCATCCTCACCATCGTCGTCTACGCCATCACCGTCGCGCGCACGGCGGGGGCGCGCATGCCGGCGCGGTTGCGGGTACCGTCCTATGCGGTCTGGGAAACGATGGTGTTCGTGCTCAACGTGCTCGCCTTCATGCTGATCGGCATGCAGATGCGGCCGATCTGGACGCGGTTGGACGCGGAGGTCCGCTGGGAATATTGCGTGGCTGCCGCCTGGATCCTGCTCACGGTGGTGCTGGTGCGGCTCGCCTGGATCACGTTCTACCGCACGACGCTGCGCGTCCTGATCGCGCACGGGCTCTATCACCCGAAGGATCCCAAGCAGGTTGCCTCGCCGAAGCGCGGCCTCATCATCTCCTGGTGCGGCATGCGCGGTCTCGTCACGCTCGCCACCGCCTTCGCCTTGCCGGAAAACTTCCCCTACCGCGACTTCATCGTCTTCATCGCCTTTGCGGTGGTGTTAGGCTCGCTGGTCATCCAGGGCCTGACGCTGCGGCCGCTGATCCTCGCCTTCGGCCTCAAGGACGACGATCCCGTCGGTATCGAGGTCGCGCGCGCCCGCGCAATCGCCTATCGCGCCGCGCTCGATGCGATCGAGGACGATCCGTCGGAGGAAGCGGAAATCCTGCGGCTCGAATACCGCGCCATCCTGATGCAGGCCGACGACGATCCGCACGGCGGCATCGCCAACGGCGAGTTGCCCGCCGATCCCCTGCGACGCCGCGCCATCGAGGCCGCGCGCAAGTCGATCTTCGACCTCCGCGCCACCGAGGTGATCGGCGACGACGCGTTTCACCGGATCGAGGAAGAGCTCGATCGCGCAGAATTGAGCGCGGGGGGATAGATCCGCAAACACCGCTGTCGTCCCGGACAAGCGAAGCGCAGATCCGGGACGACGTTGGAGGGGCGGTCTGCGTTGAACCAAACACCGCCTCTCCAGACTCATTCCAGATGACGACCTTGATCGACGACCGTCGTGTACGCGCGCGTGATGCGTCGCCTGCACGATATTTTTATCCCAATATGGCGCTGGCCTGTGCGGCCACCGCGTTTCTGGGCTTCGCACCGACCTATTTCGTGCCGCTCGCACAGCGGACGTTTTCCGCGAGCCCGGTGATTCATTTTCACGGGCTGTTGTTCTTCACCTGGTCTCTCTATTTCGTGATCCAGACCTGGCTCGCGGCGTCGGGCCGCGTGGTCAATCACCGCGCGCTCGGGATTGCCGGCGTGTCGCTTGCGACCGCGATGACGATCTTCGGCTTCCTTGCCTCGGTGCATGTGATGCAGCACGCCGCCGCACTTGGGCAGAAGGATGCCGGCATCGGCTTCTCGATCGTGCCGATGAGCGGCATCGCGTTCTTCGCGGTGGTGTTCGTGCTCGCGATCGTCAACACGCGAAAGCCCGAGATTCACAAGCGCCTGATGCTGCTTGCCGCGGTCTCGATCCTCGACGCCGCGGTCGCGCGCTGGTTCATTACCTTCCTCGCGCCTCCCGGGCCGCCCGGCCCGCCGCCGGTGCCCGTCACGATCGCCCCGGCCGTGGTCGCTTCGCTCCTGCTCGTCGTCGCCATGGTGCGCGACTGGCGCACCGATGGCCGCGTGCATCCCGTCTACATTTACGGCACGCTCGCGCTGCTGGCGGTGAAGGTGCTGAACTGGCCGATCAGCGAGAGTGCGGCGTGGCATTCGTTCGCCGGCGGGATTTTGGCGCTGGCGCAGTAGTCACCGCTGTCGTCCCGGACAAGCGCAGCGCAGATCCGGGACCCATAACCACAGGCCGGCGTGGTTACGAAGACTCGGAGTTACAACTTAGCAAAACAACTCTGTCCTGTGGTTATGGGTCCCGGGTTCGCGCTACGCGCGCCCCGGGACGCCAGCGGAGATTGAGGCGGCTTAAGCCCCCGCCTTGCACGTGATCCCGCCGTCAACCACGAGCTCGATCCCCGTCACATATTTCGACTCGTCCGACGCCAGGAACAGCGCGGCATTGGCGACGTCCCAGGCTTCGCCCATGTGCCCCATCGGCACCTGCGCATCGCGGGCGCGCCACATCGCCTCGACGTCGCCCTTGGCGTAGCTATTCGCGAGACCCGCGGAATGCTCCACCATCGGCGTCTTCATCAGGCCGGGCAGGATTGCATTCACCCGCACATGGTTCTTCGCGAACTCGATCGCAGTGGAGCGCGTCAGCTGGTTCATCGCGGCCTTGCTGGCGTTGTAGCTGACATAGGAAATCCCGACATGCCGGATCGAGGCGATCGAAGAGATGTTGATGATCGAGCCGCCGCCCTGCTTCACCATCACGGGGACGACGTGCTTCATGGCGAGATAGGCACTCTTGAGGTTGACGTTGAAGACGCGGTCCCAGCTCTCCTCGGCGACCTCGACCACGCTGCCCATCTCGGCGATGCCGACATTGTTGTCGAGCACATCGATGCGGCCATAGGCCTTCAGGCACGCTTCCACCATCGACTCAATCTCGCTCGCGCGCGAGACGTCCGCGGTGAAGGCAGTCGCTTTGCCGCCCTCACCCGTGATGATCTTCGCGGTCTCCTCGGCTGCAGCACCGTTGCGGTCGACGCAAAACACCTGCGCGCCCTCGCGCGCAAAGGTCACCGCGGTCGCCTTGCCGTTGCCCCAGCCGGGCCCGATCGAGCCGGCGCCCACCACCATCGCAACCTTGCCCTTGAGCCGATCCATCGCGTGTCTCCCTTGCTGTTCTTGTAGCCGGATGGAGCGCAGCGTAATCCGGGGCGACTGTTCCCGGATTACGCTTCGCTCCATCCGGGCTACGGATCGCTGCAAATCTTCATCGTCGTGACGTTAGCACCGATCGAATGCCCGACAATCTCCGACAACGTCCGGCACCTTCCATCATGGCACAGCCGCCACTCCCCGGCCGCACCCGAATTGCCGAGCACGACCTCCGGCATCGGTGCGCGCCGCGGCTTCCACTGAAACCAGCCGTCGACGAGCCGCGCCTCGGGCGGCGGCTCCATGCCGGGGCCGGTGCCTTTGACGCGGGCCTGCACCAGCTCGAGGCCGGCAGGCGTCACGCGCCAGTCCTCCTGCCAGTCGACCTTCGCGATCGAATGCGTCCACACCAGCGTGAAGGCGGAAAGCGCCAGCGCTTTCACGCCAGCCGCTGTTGCGAAACAGAGGCTCACGCCGCTTCGACGACGGCCGGCGGACGCTGCCGCCATTGCCACAGCACGAGGGCCGCCGAGAGTACGAAGCCTGCGGTGTCGCTGAAGGCGAAATCGCCGAGCAGGCACATCGCGGCGCCGAGCGCGACCACGCGCTCGATCAAAGTCAGCCGCGTGAACAGGAAGCCGATCGCGACCATGCCGAACAGAGCGATCGCCACCAGCGCTTTCAAGGTCGCGAGCGCCACCGCGCCGTAGAAGCCGAGCTTGGCCGCCATGGGATCGCCCGCCTGGAGCATCAGCGCCGGCGAATAGACGAAGATGAAGGGGATGACGTAGCCGGCGAGCGCGATGCGCATCGCCTCCCAGCCGATCTTGTCCGGGTTCTCCTTCGCGATCGGCGCCGCCGCCAGTGCGGCGAGTGCCACCGGCGGCGAGAGATCGGCCATGATGCCGTAGTAGAACGCGAACATGTGGCTCGCGATCAAGGGTACGCCGAGCTTTGCCAGCGCGGGTGCGGCGAGCGCGGCGGTGATGATGTAGGTCGGGATGGTCGGAATGCCCGTGCCGAGCAGGATCGACAGCAGCATGGTCATGATCAGCGCCAGGAACAGGCTCTTCTCGCCGAGCCCGATCACCCAGCTGCCAAAAATGGTGCCGACGCCGGTCTGCGACATCATGCCGATGATGACGCCGACGATGGCGCAGGCCATGCCGACGGTGATCGCGGATTTGGCGCTTTCGGCGAGCGCATCGCGGCACTCGCGCAAGGCCTTGAACCCACCACGGACGAACGCCGTGATCACGATCAGGCCGACGACGACGCTCGCGACCGGCACGATCTGGAGGCCGTCGCGCGATAGTGCGGCAACGACCAGCGCAAGCCCGATCCAGAAGATGGTGCGGATCACCATCGACGAGGCGCCCGTCGTGATCGCGGTGCCGAGGATCAGCGTCACCGTCAGCGCAAGGCCCATGCTGCCGGCATAGAGCGGCGTAAACCCTTCGAACAGCATGTAGACCAGCGCTGCGAGCGGCAGCACGAGGTACCAGCGCGTCACCAGCGCCTTCCACGCGCTCGGGATCTCCGAGCGCTTCATGCCGACGAGACCGTGCTTGCCGGCTTCCAGATGCACCATCCAGAAGGCGGACGCGAAATAGAGGATGGCGGGGATCGCCGCCGCCTTGACGATTTCCGAGTACTGGACACCGAGCGTCTCCGCCATGATGAAGGCGACCGCGCCCATCACCGGCGGCATGATCTGCCCGCCCATCGAGGCCGTCGCCTCGACGCCTGCCGCAAACGCGCGGCGATAGCCGAACTTGATCATCAGCGGAATCGTGAACTGGCCGACCGTGACGACGTTGGCGACGCCCGAGCCGGAGATCGTGCCCATCATGCCCGAGGCGAACACCGCGACCTTGGCAGGTCCGCCGCGGGTGCGGCCGAACAGGCCGAGCGAGACATCGGTGAACAGCTCGATCATGCCGGCGCGCTCCAGGAACGAGCCGAACAGGATGAACAGGAAGATGTAGGTCGCCGAGACGTAGATCGGCACGCCGTAAAAGCCTTCGGTGCCGAACGACAGATGCGTGACGATCTGGTCGAAATCGTAGCCGCGATGGTTGAGCGGCGACGGAAGGTACTGCCCGAAGAACCAGTAGAGAAGACACGCGCCGCACATCAGCGGCAGCGCCGCGCCCATCAGCCGCCGCGTGCCCTCGAAGATCAGCACCGCGAGCAGCGTGCCGACCGCGAGATCGAGCCGCGTCGGATCGCCGTCGCGCGCGATCAGGTCGGCATAGAAGATCCATTGATAGAGGCCGCAGAAGAAGCCGGCGGCGCCGATCACCCAGCCGAGCGTACGCCCGAAATCGCTCTTCGCGGTGAAGTTGGCGATCAGGCCGAAGGTGAGGAGAACGAGGAAGCCGACATGGACGCCGCGCACCACCTGGCTCGGCAGATAGTTGAAGGCGGCGACATAGAGCTGGAAGGTCGCAAACGCGATGCCGATCCAGTAGGCGAGCGTGCCCCACCGGCCCGGGCCGAATCCTTCCGGAAAGCCATGCTCGAAATTGTCGAACTCAACCTTGATGGGCTCTGCGGAGCCCTCTGCCTGCAACATCGATATGTCCCCAACCGTCCAGCGCTTTTAACATCGCACAGCGACTCCGGACCGTCATGCCCGAGCTTATCCCGGGCATCCACGGACTTTCTCGCCCAGCCTTAGAACGTGGATGGCCGGGACATCTGCGCGAAGACGCGCTTCGCGTTTTTGCCCGGCCATGACGTCCGACAACGAAAGCTGACTACTTGATCAGCCCTTTTTCCTTGTAATAGCGGATCGCGCCGGGGTGCAGCGGAACCGGGCTGCCGGTAGCGGCCGTCTCGAGCTTGATCTCCTTGCCGGCGGCATGGGCATTCTGCAATTCCGGCAGCGACTCGTAGATCAGCTTGGTCATCTGATAGGCGAGATCATCCGACACCGCGGAGCTGGTCACGAGATAGTTCACCACCGCCGCCGTCGGAACGTCCTTGTCCTGACCGGTGTAGGTGTTGGCCGGAATGATCGCCGAGATGAAGGGCGGGCCGATCTTGTCGACGGTCTCCTTCGGCACCGACACCACCGTGATCGGGCTCGAGGTCGAGAGATCCTTCAGCGAGGCAACGCCAAGGCCGGCCGACTGGAGGGTCGCACCAAGCTGGCGGTTCTTCATGAGGTCGACGGATTCGGCGAACGGCAGATATTCGACCTTGCCGAGATCCTTGTAGCTCATGCCGGCGGCGCCGAGGATGGCGCGCGAGTTGAGCTCGGTGCCCGACTTCGGTGCGCCCACCGACAGGCTCTTGCCCTTGAGGTCCGCGAGCGTCTTGATGCCGCTCTCGGCGGTCGCGACGATCTGGATGTAGTTCGGATAGATCGCGCCGATGGTCCTGAGCTTGTCGAGCTTGGTCTTGAAGCCGGCTTCCTCCTCGCCGTCCCAGGCGGCCTTGAGCGAGTCACCCAGCGTGAACGCGATTTCACCGCGGCCCTGCTGGAGCAGGATCAGGTTCTCGACCGACGCCTTGGTGGCCTGCACCTGCGTCTTCACGTTCGGAATCTTTTCGCCGTAGATCTTCCCGATCGCGACCCCGAGCGGATAGTAGACGCCGGAGGTGCCGCCGGTCAGCACGTTGATGAAGGATTGCGCATGCGCGCAAGGTGCCGACGCCGCCAGGGCAAGAGCCGCGGCCGCGCCGAAAATCGTCCGTTTCATGGTTGTTGTACTCCCCAAACCGGCCGGGAAATTGGCCGGATGGGGGAAGCGGGTCAACCCATCCAAAAGTCACAACAGGACTGCGGTAAACGGCTGACCCGGCTCGATTTTTGGGGAACCCGCGGGTGCGGCGAGGTGGCGCAGCGGGGGACTTACGTGAGGTTCGATCACTCGCGCGTCAGGCTCGGTCACCTCTCCCGCTTGCGGGAGAGGTCGGCGCTCCGCGCCGGGTGAGGGCTTTCTCCTCTAGGGGAGTGTCCCGTTGCGGAGACACCCTCTCCCCGACCCTCCCCCGCAGGCGGGGGAGGGAGCGCACCGTCACGGGCAAGCCCTTACTGGAAGGTCATGTCCAGGCACTTGGAGATGTCGGAGCCGAGGCCGGAGGAGATGATGATGCAGCCGCGCACCTTCTGTGCGGTGACGTCGGCGGCCCATACCGAATAGCCGCCGGGGCCGAAGAACGAGTTGGTGTTCGGCGGTTCGGTCTCGGTCGCATCAAAATCGTAGTGGCCGTCAGTCTCGAAGATACGCGGCTTCTTGGTGCAACCGCCGTCGGTCTGGACGTTGATGACTTCCTTGTTGTCGCGGGTCAGCGCCAGCGAGACCTGGCAGCGGAAATATTCCGAGGTCTTGGTATTGAACAGGTAGGTGTAGGACTTGCAGGTCGCGGTATTCAGCTTGCCCGGGGCGAGGCCACGGCTGCACGAAATCCGCTGGTTGTGGCTGAGCTGGTAGTCATCCGCCCGGGCCGCGGGCGCCAGCGCCGTCACCAACAACGCGGCGGCTGAGCAGGCTTTCACGACATGGTTCATCCGAATCATCCCCCTACCAATATTTTTGTCGAATTGCGTTCTAGACTGAAAGCGGAACATAGTCGCGCGGGGACGAAGGGAAAATCACAAACTGCTGGCCAGGACGTGATGCGCTGCGGCGCTTTCGCAAATTGACCTGTAAACGTCGTTCGTGATTTGTTCAAGATGGCAACCCCAATGATGGGGAGGATGGGATGATGGCATTTTCAACGAAGACATTTGCACTTGCACTCACGGCAACGCTCGGCGCATTCAGCGCACCCGCATTGGCGCAGACCGCGGCAACGCCCTGGGAGCTCAAGCCCGACACGGGCTATGCCTATGACAAGGACGGCAAGACCTTCTCCTACAAGATGGGCACCAGCAATGCCGGTGAACTCCTGAAGGGCGCCAAGAAGGTGCCGAAAGGCACGCTGTTCTTCATCGGCCACAACGGCCAGCTCTACATGCGCAGCGGCCCGTATCTCGAAGGCGACGGCAAGTTCAAGTTCGGGTCGAATCAGTAATCCCTCTTTGTCGTCCCGGGGCGCGCGAAGCGCGAACCCGGGACCCATGCCCCCAGGGAGCAGTAGCGGCGCGAAGCCGGTAACCGCGAGTCTTCGCCAAACTTTTTCCTGTGGTTATGGGTCCCGGATCTGCGCGCGCCGTAGGCGCGCTTGTCCGGGACGACACCGAATATCTAAAACGCCCCTGCCAGCTCCCGCGCGCCGGCATTGTTGCTGTTACTGTCCATCCGCGTGTCCGTCACCGCCAGCAGCTTGGCCACCGTGTTGTGGCGGATCGCGACCGGGTTGCGCTCGTAGCCGCCGCGCTGGAAGAAATTCGAGGTCGGCACCTGCTCGCGCATCGCCTGCGGCATCGTCACCATGTCGAGGCCGGTGCCGTCGCCGGTGAGGTTCATCATCTCGAGCTCGGCGGCGGTGAGCGGCCGCGTGTAGCCCTTGGCGCGCGCGAACAGCACCGAAGTCAAAAGCTTGTGGGTTTGCAGCATCGGGCCGATGTCGATGTCCAGCACCATGGCATGCATGGCCCAGCCCTGCGCGGTGTTGCCGATCTTCTCGTGCTCCGACCAGGTGTCCGGCACCGATTTCGCCTGCGCCACCATCTTCTTCAGCACCGCAAGCTTGTGCTCGAGCGGCTGGCGCGCCGGCCCCGACGTCCGCGCCACCTTGTCGGAGAGCGCACGGATGAATTCGTGGCCCTGCTCGGCCAGCAGCTCGACGCTGTTGGTGGTCAGGAGCTGGTTGTAGCCCATCGCGGTCGAGATCGCGCGCCGGCCGCCGTGTTCGATTCCCGCCTGCACGTCGTAGCTGCCGGTGCCGCCGGTCTCGAACGAATAGACCCGCACCGCCTGCTCGCGCGTCAGCCCCGAGGCGAGCGCGTAGCGCGCATAGGCGCGCTTGAACTCGACCTCGCTGGACGGCCGCTGCGGCGTGAACTGATAGAGCTCCCGCGCCGCCTGCAGGAGATCGGCGACCACCGGTATCGGCTTTCTGGTCGGACGATCCGGCGTTTCCTCCGGCTCCGGATTCACCGGCCGCTTCGGCCCGTTATAGAGCGGCGGATGCAGCAGCACATAATCGTCAAGCGTGACCTGCTGTCCGCTGCGCCGCTTGGCATTGCGGCCTTTCCGCTTCTCGGAGATCTGGCTCCAATAGGCACCCGCCTCCTCGTCGAAGGCCGCGCGCGCCGCCTGATATTCCTGCAGCTTGCGCCGATATTCGAGCACCGCGGGCGAGGCGCCACCTTGCGCAAAGAACTGCGACAGCAACTGGGCCTTGGCATCGCGGACGGCCGGCGGCAGCGCGTCGGCCTCGCCGCCGCGCGCAGTGGGCGCGAGCAGGACGAGCGCGAATGGAACCAGCGCGAGATGTTTTCGAATCGAATGAAGCATGCTGCCCTCTTAGCAGGCATCCGGTAACCGTCACGTTAACGCGCCGTTTACCATCGTCACTTCCAGGCGAACACCGGCTGTTCCAGCTCGGTGACGCGGGTGTGACGTCCCGCCAGCACCTCACGGAACTGGTAGATCAGCGCCGCGGTCGGCGCGTGAATCAGGCTCGTTTCGTGATGGAAGCGGATCACGCGCCGGGAGCTTTCGGGAATCGCGATGAAGTCGAACGCGTCTTCGCGCTCGATCGTGGCGAGCGCGATGCGGTGGACCGAGGCGACCTCATCCGGGTTCGGCCGGATCGCGGCACTGTCGGCCGTCCAGACCACCACCGGCGTGATCAGATAGCCGGAGCGGGTCGGATAATCGTCGAGCGTGCCGAGCACCTCCGCGTGCGTGAGGCGAAGACCAAGCTCCTCATCCAGCTCGCGCAGCGCCGCCTCGACCGGCGTCTCGCCGGCATCGCAGCGACCGCCCGGCAAGGCCCATTGGCCGCGATGGGCGCGCAGATGTGACGCGCGCAACGTGAGCAGGAATGCGGTGTCGTCGCCATCGCTCGCCGCGGTCAGCGCGACCGCCACCGCGGCGCGCTTCAATGCGGCCGGAGCATCGTCCTCGGGCAGGCGCGTGAAGGCCGCGCAGGCAGCCGTGATATTCCGCCGTGTGGCATCGTCGAACGGTCTCATGGTGCTTGACTACACCACGTCCGGCCCCGATGAAATGAGCTCGCAAAGCCCGCGCAGCAATGGACGACGACATGACCAACAAGGCCGCCGCAAGGCTCAAATCGGACGGCTGGAGCATCCTGGAGACCACGGGCTTCATGCACCTGATCGGCCCGTTGTGGGAGCGCAAGGTCGACGGCCATTACGAATTCGCGCTCGCCACCGAGGACAAGCACCACAATCGCCGCGGCATGGTCCAGGGCGGCGTGATGATGACGTTCGCGGACCGCACCTGCGGCATGACCGCCCGCTACGTTTCCGGCAAGGAGTTCATGGCGACGGTACAGCTCGACACCCATTTCGTCGAGGCCGGCCAGATCGGCGACATCCTGATCTCCTGCCCGCGCGTGGTGCGCTCGACGCGCAGCCTTATCTTCATGAGCACGGAAGTGACGGTGGATGGTCGCTGCATCGTGATGGCGAACGGCGTGTTCAAGATCTTGAAGGGGCCGGCGTAGCGGCGCGGTCGGCCTGCCGCTGCTACGTGCCATACCCACCGCTGTCGTCGCCCGGCTTGACCGGGCGACCCAGTACACCGCAGCCTCTCGGCTCAATCACATCCGCCTCGGAATACTGGATCGCCCGCCTTCGCGGGCGATGCTGCGCTCGCAATGACGGCGGTAGCTAGCTATGGTGTTCTCCATCAAAATATCGAGGACCCGCCCATGCAATACCGCCAGCTCGGCCGCACCGGCCTGAAAGTTTCGCCGATCTGTCTGGGCACCATGATGTTCGGCGGGCCTACCGATGAAGCCGCATCAAATCGGATCATCGCCAAGGCGCATGAGGCCGGGATCAATTTCATCGACACGGCGGATGCCTATTCGAAGGGCGCATCCGAGGAGGTCGTCGGCCGCGCCATCGGCAACAACCGGCACGCCTGGGTGCTCGCCACAAAACTCGCCAACCCCATGAACACTGGTATGCGCGACGATCCCAACCGTGTCGGCCTGTCGCGGCGCTGGGTGTTGCAGGCCGCCGATGAGAGCCTGAAGCGGCTCGGCACCGATCACATCGACATCTACTATCTACACAAGGAAGACCATGCGACGCCGCTGGAGGAGACGGTGCGCGCGATGGGCGATCTGATCCGCGCCGGCAAGGTGCGCTATTTCGGCGTCTCGAACTACCGCGCCTGGCGCGTCGCCGAGATCTGCAACATCTGCGACCGGCTCGGCATCGACCGGCCCGCGGTGAGCCAGCCCTATTACAACGCGATGAACCGCATGCCGGAGGTCGAGCACTTCCCGGCCTGTTCCTACTACGGCCTCGGCATCGTGCCCTACAGCCCGCTGGCGCGCGGCGTGCTCACCGGCAAGTACAAGCCCGACACCGCGCCGGACAAGGAGACACGCGCCGGCCGCAACGACACCCGCATGATGCAGACGGAATGGCGGCCGGAATCGCTCCAGCTCGCGCAGGAGATCAAGACCCACGCCGAGAAGAAAGGCATCACCGCCGGCCAGTTCGCGGTCGCCTGGGTGCTGAACTCCGCCTTCGTCAGCTCGATCGTCGCGGGCCCACGCACCGAGGAGCAGTGGGACGGCTACATCCGCGCGCTCGACTACCGCTTCACGGCGGATGACGAGGCGCTGATCGACAAACTGGTCGTGCCGGGCCATCCCTCGACGCCGGGCTACAACGACCCCGCCTATCCGATCGAGGGACGCCGCGCGCGGACGGCTTGAGAGCTGAAGACGATGACCGCGCACGAAGACCGCTACGGCCTTTCGCTCTCGACGTCTTCGCACGAGGCAGCAAGCGCCTATCGCGAAGGCGTCGATCTCATGCTGGCCGGCTGGACCGGCACGGCGGAGGCGCTGGAACGCGCGATTGCGGCCGATCCGGATTTCGCGCTTCCCCATATCGCCCGCGCCCGCGTGCATGCCTTCTATCAGCAGGGCGACCTTGCCCGGCAGAAGGCGGCTGTGGCACGCGAACGCGTCGCCAAGCGCGGCACGGAGCGCGAGCGCTCGCATGTCGAGACGCTGGCGCTTGCGATCGAGGGCCGGTTGCCCGAGGCCATCGCATCGACGCTGAAGCACGTCGACGCATGGCCGCGCGACGCCGTGGTGCTGTCGCTGCCGCTCGGCGCGTTCGGCCTGTTCGCGTTCTCCGGCATGCCCGATCACGACCGCGCCCGGCACGAGCTGTGCGAGCGCGTCGCGCGGCATTATGGCGAGGACTGGTGGTTTCTCACCATGTCCGGATGGGCCATGACCGAGAATGGCGACGTCGCGCGCGGCCGCGGCGTCACCGAGCGTGGCTTCGACCTGCGCCGCCAGAACGCCCACGCCGCCCACGCCGTGCTGCATGCGATGTTCGAGGACGGCTCGATCGACGCGGCTGATCGTCTCGTCGACGATTGGATCCCCTGTTACGACCGCATCGGCATCCTGCACGGCCATATCCGCTGGCACCAGGCGCTCGGCGCGCTCGAGCACGGCGATGCGGCGCGCGCGCTTGCGATCTATGCCGACGTGCTTCAACCCTCCGCCACCCAGGCGCCCCCGCTCAACGTCGTCACCGACGGCGCCTCGCTGCTCTGGCGTCTGTCGGCTTACGGCCACACCGTGCCGGAAGCGCTCTGGCTCGAGGCCGATGTCACCGCGCAAAAACTGTTTCCGAAATCGAGCCTGCCCTTTGCCGACGTCCACATGGCGCTGTTCGCTGCGGCGACGCAGAACCAGGAGGCGCTCGCCGCGCGCCTTGCGGCGATCGAGCAGCGGCTCGGCGACGGCAAGCTGCCGGCCGGTCCCGTGGTGCCGGCGATCTGCCGTGCGCTCGTGGCCTTTGCCCGCGAGGATTACGCCTCATGCGTGCAAACGCTCGCGCCCGTCCTCGGCGAGATCGTGCGCATCGGCGGCAGCCATGCGCAGCGTGAACTGATCGAGGATACCTACATCGTCGCGCTCATGCGCAGCGGCGAGCTGCCCCGCGCCCACTCGCTGCTCGACGCCCGCCTGCACCGCCGGCCCTCGCTTCGCGACGCGCGCTGGCGGGCGGCGACGGGCTAAAGCGTTTTCGAGCGAAGTGGGTACCGGTTCGCGTCTGGAAAACGCGTCAAATCAGGAAGCTAGAACTCCGTTCCGATTCCATCGGAACGGGGTTCTAGCTCTGCCACGAAAAAAACATCGGTCTGGCAGCAAGTGCCTGCTAGGACGGGATGGGGGCGATCGGGTGAATCGCCGATGGGTGGCGCGGTGGTATTCCAGTCGGGCTTAGCTGAACAAACGGGATCGCAACCAATTTGTGGTTCGCTCGTTGTTGAGCGGAACTTTTCCGCCGCCGTGGCCCCCTGGCATACGAGCCTGATGATGCGCCTCCGCCGACCGGTCTTCGCCGCGGCCCTCGCGACTCTCGCAAGCCCTTGTTTTGCCGAGTCTTCCGCGCCCATCCCCGTCAACAACCCGCCGGCGCAAAACGCCTTCATCGACCTGCTGGCGCTGATGTCGGGCCACTGCAAGACGCTGAAGGTCGCGGGGCGCACCTTCGCTTGCAAGACGGTGGCTTACGCCCATGGCGACAAGGGCCGGGTCAATTTCGCGGTCGCCGTCGACGATCCCTCCGACGCCAACCATGTCGTGTCGTTCTCCGGCGAGAACGGCCAGCGCGCGGACGACAATTCCTACGAGCTGCGAATCGACCGCATGCTGCTCAATTCCAAGGACCGGCCCAAGGTCGACGGCCTGCCGGTGCCGGCCGAGCAGACCTCGACCGGCGTCTGCCGCCAGACCGGCAATTTCGCCGCAAAGAAGGTCACGGACGTCACCTGCACGGCGACCGACAGCGAGGGCCGCCGATACGAACTGCTGTTCGTCTCCGACGGCAAACCGGTGAGCGTGCGCCGCATCCGGCAATCATCGCCATCGATCCAGGATCCGTTCAAGTAACGGCATCGTCCGCTGCTGCCGGCATGTATGATCGCGCCATGCTTTGGAGCGATTCATGACCCGCGACCACCTGTTTCTGCTGCGCCCTGGTTTCGAGGATCCCGCCTTTCCGGACCAGCGCTTCTATTGCTGGCATTGCGCGCTGATCGAGGGCGTGCTCGCCTCGTTTCCGCAGCTCGCTGAAAAGATCGAGGTTGAGCGCATCGCATGGCCGCGGCCAAGGCTGCCGGTGATCGCGCTGGTCGGCGAGGAGAGCCAGTCGCTGCCGCTGCTCGTGCTGGCCGACGGGACGACGTCGCCGCACCAGACCGGCAGTCACCACGGCCACGCCTTCATCGCCGACAAGGACGCGATCCTCGCCGCGCTCTCCGAACGTCACGGGTTTCCCGATCCGCATCCGTGAGGGCCGAGCACTCGCAGCTCTCTGCGTCCGGGGCACGAGAGCTGTCGCGAAACGAGGGAAAATCGACATTGCCTGCCACGTCGATCGCCCCGCATAGTTCGCGCAGCAAGCAAGTCCGGAAGCCGCCCCCTATGTCCTACTCCCTCCCCGCCCTCGTCATCGTCGACGTCCAGCGCGCATTCGATGAATGGGAGGCGGCGGGCAAGCGACGCAACAATCCGGACGCGGTGGCGCGCATCGCCGATCTGCTCCAGGCATTCAGGAAGCGCGGCGCGCCGATCTTCCACATCCGCCACGAGGGCACCAAGCCGACCTCGTCGTTCCTGCCGCAAAACTCCGGGTACGCGGTCAAGGACGAGGCGCGCGAGGCGCCGGGCGAGGCAGTGATCGTCAAGCGCGTCAACAGCGCCTTCATCGGCACCGATCTCGAGACACGCCTGCGCGCAGGCAACATCACGACGCTCGTGATCTGCGGCGCCACCACCAATCATTGCGTCGAGACGACGACGCGGATGGCCGGCAATCTCGGTTTCGACGCGAGCCTCGTGCGCGATGCGACCTGGACCTTCGACCGGATCGGACCAGATGGCGACAAGCATTCGGCTGAAGAGATTCATGCGATGACGCTGTCGAATCTCAACGGCGAATTCGCGCGCATCGTCGTCGCCGCCGACGTGATCGTTTCGCTCGAACCGATGCGACAATAGATCGCGCGACATCATTCACACGTCGATCGGAACTCCGTCTGCGTCGTTTCGACGCCCGCACTGGCCGGAACGCAGCGGGCAGCCATCTGTTATCACGCGACTTCTCAACTGGAGTGATGACATGAAGTATCTCTTTGTCGCGATGGCTGTGGGTGCAGCGGCGCTCGCCGGCGGATCCACGGCCAACGCGGCGGGCAAGGCCAGCGCGAAGCAGAACGCGCCAGCCGGCCAGTCCACCGACATCAGCGCGCAGCACAGGCACCACCACCACCACGGCCATCGCCATCACCAATGGCGCCATCACCACCACGGCTACTATCGTCCGCACTACCGGAACTATGGCTATTACCCGCGCCACCACGGCTATTACGGCGGCGGACCGTACGGCTATTATGGCGGCGGAGGTCCCGGCGTGACGTTCAGCTTCGGCGGCGGCCGCTGGTGAGAGACAAGGCCCGCCTGGTGCGGGCCTTTTTTTCATCCCCGCAAAATCATCTCCGCGGTCTCCAGCCCGCTCGCCAGCGCCGCCTCGACCGTTCCCATGTCGCGGCCGCGATACAGCGCTTCGCCGGAGAACAGCACCGGGCCGTCGGCGCGCGCGAGGATCGCCTGGGCCTCGCGCGTCCGCGGCGTCGCCCAGGAATAGGCGCCTCGGGCGAAGGGATCGTGCAGCCAGTTGGTCGCCGCAGCCGCCACGAGATCGCGCGCGATGTCGTCGCGCGACACGCCGAAGATGGCCGCAAGCGAATCGACCCCTGCATCGATCAGCCCTTGCCGATCGAGCTTCGCAAGCTCGGCCGTCCGCGGCCCGCCGAACCAGCCGGTGAGCACGGGATGCTGGTCCGGATGCCGCGTCCACCACACCGGGATCGACTGGTCCGACAGCAGGAAGGTCATGTCCGCGAGGTCTTCGCTTCGCTCGCGCCACCACGGCCGCGCGAACCGCAGCAGGATTTTTATCACGCTGCCGAAGCCGATATCGCCGGCTGCCGCAGCCTTCGCCCGTGCGGGCTCCGGAAGCGCGATCTCGCGCAATAACGGCAGCGGCACGGTGAGGACCACGCGATCGCAGCCGTGCGCGTCGCCGCCGGCACAGCGGACGGCCAGCGCGCCGCCCGTCTCCTCGATCGCCGACACCGCGCAGCCGAAGCGAAACGTCACGCCAAGCCCGCGGCACGCGCTCGCCAGAAAATCGATCAGCGCGCCGTAGCCGCCGACGATGCGTGCCTGGGTGTGATGCCCGCCGTCCATCCATTCCTCGCGCAGCGCCAGCGTCGAGGCGCGCTCGGGGTCGGCGGCGTCATAGCCCTCGACCATGCGCTCGATCGAATAGCGCAGCTGCACATACTCGGGCTCGGCGAAATGACGGCGCAGGAAATCGGCAACCGTGAGATCATCCTTCAACGCCCCCAGCGCCGCGTGAAGCTCTGCCTCGTGCGGATCGTGACGGTCTTCGTGCGAGAGCCCCGTGCCGTCAAAGCTCCACTGGGTGCCTTCGATCTTCTGCAGCGACAGTCCCGCCTCGCACACGAGCTTGCGCGTGACCGGCGCCTCGCCATGGACGAATTCGGCGCCGCCGTCGGCGGGGTAGCCGAACTCCGACGCCGGCAGCGGATCGATACGCCCGCCGCAGCGCTCGCGCGCCTCCAGGATCGTGACCGTCCTGCCCGCACGTGCCAGCTCGCGCGCCGCCATCAGCCCGGCCGCGCCGGCACCGACGATGACGATGTGCTCCAATTGTCCCATGCCGATGCCTTACTTGGGCATCGCTTGCGGGTCGTTCTTGATCAGATACCGCAGCAGCAGAACGCCGCCGCCGAGGTCGCGCGTGCTCTCCAGCGTCATCGCGGCGAGCGGCGCGCGCTTGTCGCTGTCCGCATCCGTCGAATCGAACACGAAGGGTGCGCCCCTGGCGCCATCGATCGCGGGGCTGAGGATCAGGTTGAATTCGTCGATCAGGCCGGCGCGCAGGAAGGCGCCGTTAGCGACGCCGCCGCCCTCCACCAGCAGGCGCTTCACCCCTAACTCCCGATTGAGGATGTCCAGCGTCAACGCCAGGTCGATCTCGGATTTGCCGGCGAAGATGTAGGACACACCCTCGCCGCGCAGCCCGGCCAGGTGCGAATCCGGCACGCCCTCGGTCAGCACCACCACGATCGGGTCACCCCCGATGTCCGACCGGCCCCAGCCGATCTTGCCCTGCGCGTCGAGCACGACGCCGTAGGTTTTCGCATCGCGCCGCGCGAACCAGCTTTGGCGGGGAAACGTCTCGCCCGCCGTTTCGGGATAGGGCTTGCCCTTGGCGAACTCGGAGCCGGTGACGCGGCCGATCACCCAGGCGTCGCCGCCGAGTTCGTCATGGATCTTCTCGAACCAGTCTGTACCCGCCCCCTTCGGCCGCCAGCGGCTGGGATGCGTGCGGCCGTCCAGGCTGGAGTGCATCAGGCAAATGACGTAGGGCTTCATGGAATTCTCCGGGTACGCTTCAGGCCGCCGATCCATCGCGCCCGGCGCGATCTTTCACGATCACCGCCAGTGGATTGAGCTTGGGCGGCGCGACGAGCTTGAGCGTGTTGCTGTCGTGATGGTCGAACGGCGCGCCGCGCACGAACAACTCGGTCTGGATCAGATAGCTCCAGCTTCCGTCATCGTTGAAGGTGATGTCGCAGCGATAGGAGTCGGTGCGGAAAGCCTGTTCCAGGAAATCGGTCGAGCAGATTCCGTAAGCGGTATCGCCGCGCTTCGCCGTGACCGACATCTTCCTGTCATCCGGGGCGGCCTTGCCCGAGGCGAGCAAGACCTGTCCGCGCGGAATCGCGAGCGTCTGCATGATCAGCCCGGTCGCGGGCTCCCACAGCCAGTAGCCGACCTGGTCGTGGAAGGTGATGTCTTCCTCGGGCGTGTTGATGTGGATGTGATAGCGCAGCCCGTAAAACAGCTGCGGCCCGTTGGCCTGCGGGTCGATCGGGTCCATGCGGATGCGCTCGATGAAGGTCCGCCGCTCCGGCCCTTCCGCCTTCGGATTGATGTCGATGCCCTTGTCCGCCTGCCAGCTCCCTGCGAGACGGCGGAGCGGGCCGAGATTGGCAAGGCCGTCGGGCGAGACGTCCTCGGGCTCGGTGAAGATGTCGGCGGGAATGGGGAGCATGGGAACCTCGCGTCAAGTTGCGGGAGCAGCAATAGCACAAGGACGGCGGGAATGGACTGGAATGGAACCAGAGCGCGCGCCGGATGTTATCTGCGCTTGAGGACGAGCCCTCGAAAGCCGGCTCGAATGGGCAAGGATGCCCATGTCACGTGTAACGGGGGATCCGGTGCTGTCGGAGAAGACCGCTCGACAGTCAACTGAAACGGGCTTCCTCGCTGACGGAGGCGAGCTGGGCGCCATGATGAGTGCCCGCGACTGGTCGGATTCACCACTCGGTCATCCCCGCGATTGGTCTCAGGCACTGAAAACGACGGTCAGCATGCTGCTGGCCGCGCAAGCCCAGATCGTCCTGTTCTGGGGGCCCGACTTCGTTGCGCTCTACAATGACGCCTACGCCCCGGGCATCGGCGCCAATCACCCCCGCGCCCTCGGTCGCCCCGCGATCGAAAACTGGGGCGAGCTGTGGGACGATCTCGAACCGCTGCTGTCAGGCGTGCGCCGAACCAGAAAGACATTCGCCGCCAAGGATCGTCCGTTCTACGTCGAGCGCCACGGCTACGGCGAAACCAGCTACTGGGATGTCTCCTACTCGGCCGTGCGGGACGATGACGGCTCGGTCGGCGGAGTGCTTTGCATCGTGTCCGAGACGACCAAGCGCGTGCTGGGCGAGACGCGGCTGCGGGCGAGCGAAGCGCGATACAGGGAGCTGACCACGACCCTCGAGCAGCGCGTGGCCGAACGGACCGCCGAGCGTCATTTGCTGGCGACGATCGTGGAGACTACCGACGGACAGATCCAGGCGCTCGATCTCGATTATCGCTGGCTCGCGATCAACACGTCCTGCGCCGATGCCTATCAGCGCATCTACGGCAAGCGCCCGCGGATCGGCGATTCCCTGCACGAATTCCTGGCCGACCGGCCCGGGCATCTCGCTGCGGCAATCGCGATCTGGAGCCGGGCGCTGGCCGGCGAAGCCTTCACCAACATCGATGAGTTCGGCGATCCCCGGTTCGATCGCCGCGTGTACGAGATGAAGTTCGAGGCGCTGCGCGCTCCTGATGGCACGCGGATCGGCGCGTTCCTGACGGGGATTGACGTGACGGATCGCCTGGAGGAGCAGGCGCGGCTCGCCCAGGCGGAGGAAGCGCTCCGCCAGGCCCAGAAGATGGAGGCCATGGGCCAGCTCACGGGCGGCGTCGCGCACGATTTCAACAATCTGCTCACGCCGATCGTCGGCCTGCTCGACCTGTTTCAGCGCAAGGGCATCGGCGGCGAGCGCGAGCATCGCCTCATTGCCGGCGCAGCACAGGCGGCCGAGCGCGCCAAGACGCTGGTTCAGCGCCTGCTCGCTTTCGCGCGCCGGCAACCGCTTCAGGCCATTCCCGTCAACATCGGTCTCCTCGTTGCCGAGATGGGAGACCTGATCTCCAGCACGACCGGGCCGCAGATCCAGGTGACCGTGGACACGCCGGAAGACCTTCCCGCGGCCATGGCCGATCCCAACCAGATCGAGATGGCGATCCTGAACCTCAGCGTGAACGCCAGGGATGCCATGCCCGACGGCGGCAAGTTGCGCATCTCGGCGAAGGCCCGGACGGTTGGAGACTCTCACAACTCGGAATTGGCACCGGGCGCCTATGTCTGCATCTCCGTCGCCGACACCGGCATCGGCATGGACGAGTCCACGCTGGCCCGCGCGGTCGAACCGTTCTTCTCGACCAAGGGCGTCGGGCGAGGCACCGGTCTTGGCCTCTCGATGGTTCACGGCCTTGCGTCACAGCTCGGGGGCGCGCTGACGATCAGGAGCGCCGTGGGCGCGGGGACGACGGTCGAGCTGTGGCTGCCGGTCAGCCACGCCGTTGCGGGCGCCATCGATGCCGTCCCGCAATCAAAACTGCGGCCACAGCCCGTCGGCACGGCTCTGCTGGTGGATGACGAACCGCTGGTGCGCATGAGCACCGCCGAGATGCTGGGCGAGCTCGGCTACAGCGTCGTCGAAGCCGGCTCGGCGGAGGATGCGCTTCAGCGCGTCAGGGAAGGCCTGCGGCCGAACCTGCTCGTCACCGACCATTTGATGCCCGGCATGAGCGGCACAGACCTCGGCCTCGCGCTGCGCAACCAATATCCTGAAATCCAGATCCTCGTCGTGTCAGGCTACGCCAACAACGAAGGCATCACGCCGGACCTGTCGCGGCTGACGAAGCCGTTCCGAAGCGATGAGCTGGCGGCGAGTCTCGCGGGCTTGGCGAAGGCGGGGCGGTAGGCGACGCAAGCAGCGAGCAGCTCGCATGAGCGACGCCGTGATTATCGATACGCGGGCGACTGTACCCCATCCGATCGGAGGAGGCTGCCCAGCGGACGAACCTCCTCAACCCCAGCCGC
The DNA here is from genome assembly GCF_000284375.1 of Bradyrhizobium japonicum USDA 6. Lineage (NCBI taxonomy): Bacteria > Pseudomonadati > Pseudomonadota > Alphaproteobacteria > Hyphomicrobiales > Nitrobacteraceae > Bradyrhizobium > Bradyrhizobium japonicum. Next base: position 1,413,076 of record NC_017249.1, on the reverse strand, counting down.
ATCTACTTCAACGCCAGACTCTTGGCGTGAACTGACAAGACCGAGGTGGAGGCCCGCCGGCCCACGCTGGCGGGCTCGCTACGTTCTGAGAGCGTCAACCGCATGGGCGACGAGAACGCCAATGCTGAGTACGATCAGGCAAATAATCGCCGCTTGAAATAACATCGGAGTAAATTCCGTGGGCCAGGGTCGGCTTTTATAAGCCCTCACATTCCGCCAGCATTTGGCCACCCAGAAGGCGCTTCGGTGTCCGCCTCGTTACAAGTATGCAAGGTTCATTGGCCTTGCGCGACGACGTCTCACTCCTTCAAAGCGGCGCGAGAATCTACCAGACGATCAGCAGCACAACGATTACTAGCATGGCGTAGATGGTCCTACGGCCGATCCGGTTCATCGAGAACCTCGTATTCGAACGCCACTCCCTCAGGACAAGCGTTTCCGAGCCTGAATGGCATGAGCGCTTTTCGCGCCAGGTAGCATCAATAAACGCCCCAGCGTCTGGCAAGGGCTTTTACCGGCGGTATTCCCCTCGCGCCGCCGGTATATTCACCTTCATCCACCCACGGAGATCGAGATGCATCGTGTCGCTCCGATGCTGACGTTACTCATTGCCGCTGTGTTCCTTGCTTTTTTGGAGCCAGTCCGAGCTGCCGAGGCGGATCGATACTGCCTGCGAGGTCGCAATTGGGGCTTTCCGGGCAATTGTCAGTTCGCGACCCGCTCGCAATGCCTGGCTGCTGCTTCTGGCACGAACGCATATTGCGGCATCAACCCGCGCTATGCCGCTCCGCGGCGGCGCTAACCACCGCTCGGAGCCATTCGGCGGCATGGCAGAAGCGGTCAATCAAGGAAGGCCCCGATGCGAAAGCTTGCACTGTTCGTCATCCTGCTCTCGCTCGCAGGAATGGTCCCTTCCAGTGAATCATTTGCTCAGAGTGCGCTTCGAGGTGCCGTCATCGGTGGTGCTGTTGGTGGTCGCCGCGGCGCTGCCATAGGGGCGACGGCCGGAGCCATCGCGGGCGCCCACCGGCGACATCACCATTGGCATCGATATTATTGGAGGAACGGCAACTGCTGGTACCGCTCGACCAGCGGAAGGTCGCACCGCGTGTCGCATCGGTACTGCCGTTGAGCCTTCGCGTAGCGGGCCGTGCGACTGGCCTGCAGAAAAGATCGGGAACGGCAACTCAATAAGGAGATCGCAATGTTCTTCGCTCAGGAAGGATTCACATATCGAAATTTTCTGATGGATATAATCGCTGTATTCGCATTTGTCGTTTGGTTCTGGCTGCTCATTGTCATCTATGGCGACCTGTTCAGGCGCCACGACATTTCTGGATGGGGTAAGGCACTGTGGGTGCTTGCACTTGTTCTGACCTCCTACCTCGGCATCTTTGCTTACCTCATCACCCAAGGCAGGGGGATGGCGGAACGCAGCGCTGAGCAGGCTCAGCGGGCGCGCGAGGAATTACGGCACATCGTCGGCTTTAGTGTCGCCGACGAGCTTTCCAAGCTCGATCAGCTCAAAAAATCGGGATCCATAACCGACGCCGAGTACGGGCGCCTTCGCACCAAGCTGGTCTCCTAACCATCGGTGAGGGAAGCGGGGAGGCCCATGATGTTCGCAAAGCCTTTCGGCACCGTTGGAGCTCTTATTGCTGGCTTTGCAATTGCGTGGACTGAAAGCGCGCATGCGGAAATATTCATAACAACCGCCACCATATCGCGGGGCGAGTTGGTCATCGTCGGAAGAGTAAGACGGCCCCGCGAGCCCAGCGTGGAAATGAAGATCAGTCCGAGCAAAACCGTGAAAGTCGAGAGCACTTCGACCGGAGGATTTCGGTGGATTGGACCGGAGTTTCCATCGACTTGCATCGTAAAGATCACGTCCGGACCGGATACGAGAGACGTGGTCATACAGAATTGCGGCCTCCCCGGACCAGCGGGTCCTCCAGGGCCGGCCGGACCTGCAGGCCCGATCGGACCGCCCGGGCCAAAAGGGAATTAGAAGGCAGACTTCGTCTTGCGGGTTTGCAGGTTGCTTGGTCGCGTTTTCGACCGGAACCGCAAGCGTGAGTGCCGCCATCCGTCCTTGTCGACCTCGACTTTGAAGCCAAGCGGCATCGGCGGCTAGCGCGAGCATCGCCTCATTGCCGGCGCAGCGCAGGCGGCCGAGCGCACCAAGACGCTGGTTCAGCGCCTGCTCGCTTTCGTCCATCGCGCGGGCGGTCGCCGGAACGAGGACCGTTGATCGCCGCCGTCAACCGAAGACCGCTCTCAAGCCGCTTCCGACGTCGATCTCGCACGCTGCTCGAGCACGCCGATCGTCGAGACCAGATTGTCGCGTCGCGCTCGAAGATTCAGCGCGAGAAGCGGATATGTTGGTTGCAGCACGTCAAATACCCCAGCCCGGGCTTCTTCCTCGAGAATGTCGGTGTTGATGAGCCGAACGCGCCACCACAAATCGGCGATCAACCCATCAAGCCGGAGTTCGCCAACAGCACCAGAACGGGACACTTCCTGCATCGCTTTTGCCTCAACCTGAAACGGCCCCTTTGCACGGGCCTGGCTTTGGTCGTGACTGAGCAAGCAGAGTGCCAGGATGGCCACGCGATCTCTGTCCGGAACTGGCGCCGCGCTTGACTGGACTCTGGGTTCGCAGGAGTTGTCAGCGGAAGCCGGCGAACGTGCACGAGGGCTGATCTCGCGGCCGTCTTTCAGTCTCTATGAAGGCTTGCGAGATCCAGCAAACGAGCTGTTGGTGCCCAGGGGCGGAATCGAACCACCGACACTGCGATTTTCAGTCGCATGCTCTACCAACTGAGCTACCTGGGCGTGCTCCAAAGAGGGGCCAAGGCCCATCGAGCGGGCGGTTTATAGTGGGCTAGGAGCGGCATGTCCACCCGGCTTCGCCAAGTGGCTTCGCCTGGCGCGGCCCGCCTGTGCACAAGCTGGGGTGGGCTTGCTGCGGCTGGCGCGCGGAGAATCGGAGGTCGGAATAACAAATTGATATTATTTAGTTATTCCTCGCCGTCCGCCTCGTCATCGCGGCCGGGGATGACGTAGGAGCCTTTCAGCCAGCGGTTCAGGTCGACGTCGCGGCAGCGCGAGGAGCAGAACGGGCGGGTGGCTTCCGACTGCGGCTTGCCGCAGATCGGGCAGGTTTTGAGCGGGCCGGCGGGCTTTTTGACGTGCTCGTCCATGATGTCGGCGGCTTACTCGGGGTGAAAGCGTTCAAGAGCCTGTCGGCAAAGCGGTTCCTCGGGCGGACGCGCAGGCATCGCGGGCCGGGTCCGGTGGCCCCATTCTACTGTGCATGGGGTTGTTTTCGAGATTTTTGTCGGCGGCTAGATGGCCGTGGCGTTGAGCCAGCCGAAGCGGGTCGGAAAACCTTCGCCGCCGAGCAGCGTCGTGGTCTCGTAGAGCGGCAGGCCGACGACGTTGCTGTAGGACCCCACCATCTTGACCACGAAGGAGCCGGCGATGCCCTGCACGGCGTAACCGCCGGCTTTGCCGCGCCATTCGCCGGAGCCGATATAGGCCTGGATATCGTCTTCCGACAGGCGCTTGAACCGGACGCGGGTCTCGACCAGGCGCTGGCGGAAGGCCTCGCGCGGCGTGACCAGGCAGATCGCGGTGTAGACGCGGTGGTTGCGGCCCGACAGCAGCCGCAGGCACTGCGCCGCCTCGTCCACCAGATTGGCCTTGGGCAGGATGCGGCGGCCGACCGCCACAACCGTATCGGCCGAGAGGATGAAGGCGCCGCGCAGCTCGTCGTCGAGCTGCACCGATTTCAGCGCCGCATCGGCCTTGGCCCTCGCGAGACGGTTGGCGCAGGCGCGCGGCAGCTCGCCCCGCTTCGGCGTCTCGTCGACGTCGGCCGGCCGGAGCGCGTCCGGCTCGATGCCGGCCTGGTTGAGCAGCGACAGGCGCCGCGGCGAACCGGAGGCAAGTACGAATTTGGGGCGGCCGAGCATCAGGTGATTGGGGGATGAAGCAGGGGGTGAATTGCGCGCGGAACCTATCGGAAGGGGGCTGATTTCACAACCCGGGAACCCGGACTTTACTGATTCGAGGCGTCCAACATGCGTGTGCCCTCGGTCTGTGACGCGGGTGTTACGGCTAACCGCTCGCCGCGCCGACCTTCGCAAAACGCCTGCGGATGCGCATCAGGAGCTGGTCGCAGACCTCGCGGTAGGCGGCGAGCTTCTGGTCGCGGCTGCCTTCGATGGTGGTGGGATCCTGCGTCGGCCAGTATTCGACGTCGGCGGCGAGCGTGCGGGTCAGCTCCAGCGCCTTGTGGTGCGCTTCGGGCGAGAGCGTGATGATGAGGTCGAAATTCAGCCCCTCCCAATCCTCCAGCTCCTCGAAGGTCTGCGGCTTGTGGGCGGAGATGTCCTGCCCCAGCTCGTCCATCACGGCGACCGCGAAGGGATCGAGCTCGCCTTTCCTGGCGCCGGCCGACTTCACGTAGAGGCCCTGCGGAAACATGTGCTGCAGCAGGCTCTCGGCCATCGGCGAGCGCACGCTGTTCATCGCGCAGGCGAACAGCACCGATTGCGGATCGCGTGCGCGTGGCGGCGCCGCCATCGCGCCTAGCCTCTTTTGAAAGAGGGCATGGCCTTGTCGGAAAACCGCTGCACATTTTTCCGGGCCATAAAGCCTTCTGTCTTGCGCATGATCTGGTCCGAAAACCGATGTCCACTTTTCGGGATCATGCGCCTAACCCTTCCAGTGCAGAACGGTGATGAGCGTGAACAGCCGGCGCGAGGTCTCGAAGTCGACCCGCACCTTGCCCTTCAGCCGCTCCTGGAGCGTGCGCGATCCCTCGTCATGGATGCCGCGGCGGCCCATGTCGATGGCCTCGATCTTGTCCGGTGTAGCCGTGCGGATCGCCTGATAGTAGCTGTCGCAGATCATGAAGTAATCCTTCACGATCCGCCGGAACGGCGTCAACGACAACAGATGCGCGACCACGGGCGTGCCGTCCTCGTAGCGAATGTCGAACATCAGCCGGCTGCCGGTGATGCCGATATGCAGCGTGAACGGCCCCTTCCCGTCGGCACCGTCAGGTGCGAACAGATTCTGCTCGATCAGATCGTAGATCGCGATCGCGCGCTCATGCTCGATGTCGGGCCCGGAACGGCCGATCGAGTCCTCGTCGAGGGTGACCGCGACGATGCGATTGGTCGAGTCGTCCTGTTCGGGCGGCTGGGTCATGACAGATTGAGGCGCAATCCAATCGAGCGCGAATGAGCGTCCAGCCCCTCCGCTTGTCCGAGCGTCATCGCGGCAGGTCCGAGCGCACGCAGCTGGTCCGGACCGCATTTCAGGATCGAGGTGCGCTTCATGAAGTCGGCAACTCCAAGGCCTGAGGAGAACCGCGCCGAGCGCGCCGTCGGCAGCACGTGGTTGGAGCCGCCGACATAGTCGCCGATCGCCTCGGGCGTATGCGCGCCGAGGAACACCGCGCCAGCATTGCGGATCTTTGCGGCAAGCGCGTCGGGATCATCAGTCATGATCTCGAGATGCTCGGCCGCGATCGCATCCGCGAGCGGAATGGCGTCGGCAAGATTCTTCACCATGATGATGGCGCCGAAATCGGCCCAGGAGGCGCCGGCAATTGCTGTGCGCGGCAATGTCTTCAGCTGCGCTTCGACGGCCTTCTCGACATCGGTGGCGAGGCGCGCGGAATCCGTGATCAGGATCGATTGCGCGCTGGCGTCGTGTTCGGCCTGCGCCAGCAGATCAGCGGCGATCCAGTCGGCATTGCCGGTGTCGTCGGCGATCACCAGCACCTCGGAGGGGCCCGCGATCATGTCGATGCCGACCTTGCCGAACACCAGCCGTTTTGCGGCGGCGACATACGCATTGCCGGGGCCGACGATCTTGGCCACCGGCGCGATCGTGGCGGTACCGTGGGCGAGCGCCGCCACCGCCTGCGCGCCGCCGACCCGGTAGATCTCGCTGACACCGCCAAGCGAAGCGGCCGCCAGCACCAGCGGATTGAGCTTGCCGTCCGGCGACGGCACCACCATGACGAGGCGCGCGACGCCGGCGACCTTCGCGGGCACCGCGTTCATCAGCACCGAGGAGGGATAGGCCGCGGTGCCGCCGGGCACGTAGAGGCCCGCGGATTCGATCGCGGTATAGCGCCAGCCGAGCTCGACGCCGAGCGGATCGGTGAAGCGCTCGTCCTTCGGGAGCTGGCGGCGGTGATAGGTCTCGATGCGGTCGCGCGCGAGCTTGAGCGCATCCAGCGTCGCGGCATCGCAGGCCTTCACGGCCGTCTCGATCTCGGCGGCGGAGACGCGCAGGCCGGATGCATCCAGCTTCAGCCGGTCGAACTTTGCCGTGGCCTCGAGCAGGGCCGCATCGCCACGCTTCGCCACATCGTCGACGATGACGCGCACGGCGGCCTCGACGTCGGCCGAGACCTCGCGCTTGGCGGCGAGGAAGGCCGCGAATCGCTGGTCAAAATCGGCGCTGCTGCGGTCGAGACGAACGGGCATTTTTGGCTTGGCTTCCGGCTGGTCTTTAGGGCGGATTAGCTCACCGACCCCCTGCTCAATGGCGCGGCGGGGAAGCTGCGTCAACCCTCGGGAGATGCCGTTCCGGCAGCGGCCCGACCTGGCTTGACTGGTATACCGGCCAACTCACCCCTCCTCCTCGAGGCCCAGTCCCGCCCCCAGCTCGTCCGTCCCCAGATCCGTCAACTCGCATTCCAGGCATTCGACGTCGAGGCGGATGGCGCCGCCATGGGCGAACAGCAGCAGCGCGCTGCCGCCGGGCTCCTCGTCGCGGCCGTCCTGGGGGTGAAACTCGATGCCGACGAGGTCCAGAATCTCGTCCAGCGCGCCGAGGTCGATGTTGCGCGACTTGCAGGCGAGCACGCGGTCGAAGCGGAGCGCGGCGACCAGCCGGCGGGGTTCGGCCTCGCCGTCCAGAGTCTGCTCCCAGTCCAGCCGGCTCATCCCGACCACCAGCCGCTTCTCGCTTTGCCGCCAGATGATGTCGGCGGCCTGGACGCGGGCGTCCTGCACATGGGTCGAGATCACGGCGAGATCGTCGGCGTCGAGCGCGATCAGTTTGAGCTGGGAAGACATCGCCGGCATTTCTCCTCGGGGGCCGATAAGGCTCAACGCGCGCGGACGCGGAAATTTCCGCGAAACTAACGGGCCGGCCGGCTAGAGGCTATTGATATCCTCCATCTCCAGCACCTTGCGCGGATACCCCTCCCGGGCGACACGAATCATGGCGCGGCCCATCTGCTCGGTCGAGGTGACGAGCCGCGGCGAGATCCGGCGCAGCGCCGACCAGAGCGGCCCGGTTGCGGCATACACGGCCTGCACCCAGGCGGTCTTGGAGCGGGCGCCGTGCAGGGGCTGGATCGCGCCGGGCCGGAACATGTAGGCGCCCCTGAACGGCAGCCTGAGCAGATCGTTTTCGGTCTTGCCCTTGATCCGCGCCCACATCCGCGATCCCTGCTCGGTGGAATCGGTGCCGGCGCCGGTGACGTAGACGAACGTCATCTGCGGATTGAGCTTCGCGAGCGTCGTCGCCGCCGCAAGCGTGAGATCGTAGGTGAGATGGCGATAGCGATCCTCGCTCATGCCGATCGAAGAGACGCCGAGGCAGAAGAAGCAGGCATCGAAGCCCGTGAGCTGCGCTTCGATCGCCGAATAGTCCGTGAAATCGCCGTGCGTGATTTCGGTGAGCTTGGCGCTGCGGACGCCGGTCGGGCTGCGGCCGACCACGAGCACGCGGTCGATGCCGGTGTCAATCAGGCATTCGCGCAACACGCCCTGCCCGACCATGCCGGTCGCGCCGAAGATGATGACTTGCATCGTGACGTCCCCAACCGGCCCGCGGCTCATGCGGCGACCGCGATCTCGTCGAAGGATACACCGGTCAACGTCGCCGAGACATCCCACAGCATGGCGGCCGCGGCGAAATCCTTCGCCTGCGGCATGATCTCCGCTGGTGCGGGCGGCCCCTTCAATTCGTAGAACCAGTTCGGACCGTAATAGCCACCGGGCTCTGCAGCCGGAGAGGTCGCCGCGAACAGCGTGGGCAGCGCGCCTTCGGCTGCGGAGTGGCTCATGAAAGGCTGGAGCCAACGGCTCACACGCGACTGGAAGGTGTTGGCGCCCGGCCCGTTCGGAATGAGATCGGTCCGCGCGTAGCCGGGATGGGCAGCAAGGCTCGTCAGGCCCCAGCCGGCGGCGAGACTGCGGCGCTGCAGCTCCAGCGAAAACATCAGCATCGCCAGCTTGGACTGGCAATAGGCGCGCCAGGGACGATAGGAACGCTTGCCTTGCAGATCGTCGAAATTGATCGCGCCGGAGCGGTGCGCGAGGCTCGACAGATTGACGATGCGAGGCGCCTTCGCGCGGCGAAGCTGCGGCAACAGCTGTGCCGTCAGCGCGTAATGGCCGAGATAGTTGGTGCCGAGCTGCATCTCGAAACCATCCTCCGTCTGCTGCCGCTTCGGCAGCGCCATCACGCCGGCATTGTTGATCAGGAGATCGAGCTGCTCGTTGCTGGCGGCAAAGCGCCTGGTAAAATCGGCGACGGAGGAAAGACTGGCGAGATCGAGATGCTCGTAGGCGATCAATGCGTTGGGAAACCGCTCGCAAATGCCCTCGATCGCCCGCAGGCCCTTTGCGTCGTTGCGTCCGGTGAGTATGACAATGGTACCGGCGCCCGCCAGCGCCATCGCCGTCTCGTAGCCGAGGCCGCCCGTCGCTCCTGTCACGACGGCCGTCTTGCCGCTGAGAGAGGGGATGTCTGCCGTGCTCCAGTCGGTCATGCCATATCTCCGTTCGGGGCTGGAAAAGCCCCGCGACCGGTCTAAATGTGCACTGAGTGCAAGTTTGCAAGAGGTGAAATAATTGAAGGCTTCGAAGGCCACCGGGACATCAGCCAGGAAAGGCGCCAAGCCATTGGCGGCAGGGGCAAAATCCCCTGATGGCCCCGGCCTGCGCGAGCGCAAGCTGCAGGCGACGCGCGAGCGGCTGACCCGCGCGGCGATGGCGCTGTTCCTGGAGCGCGGCTTCGAGGCCACGACCATCGACGACATCGCGACCGCGGCGGACGTGTCACGCCGTAGCTTCTTCCACTACTTCGCGTCGAAAGAGGACGTGGTCGCCGCCTGGCAGGAAGGCGCAGCAAGCGCGCTGGTCGCAGAGGTCGTGGCGCGGCCAGCGGGCGAAACCATGCTGACGGCGGCGGAGAATGCGATCGCGGCGGCGGTCAGGCGGATCGACCCGGCGGAAGCGGCGGCGATGTCGCGGCTCAAGCGCGACAATCCCGCGCTTCAGGCGCGCGATCAGCTCAAATACGAGAAGCTCGAGCGCGCGCTGGCCGAAGGGCTTTCGCAGCGTGCCAAAACCAAATCGGACAGGCTGAAGGCGCGGCTCGTCGCCATGATCGCCACCGGCGCGATGCGCGTCGGCGGCGAGAGCTGGATCGGCGAAGATGTGCGGGAGAAGCCGGAGGTCTTCGTGAAGCGCACGTTCGATGCGATCAGGGCGATCTTGAAGTGACACTCTTCCCTCTCCCCTTGTGGGAGAGGGTGGCTCGCCGCGAAGCGGCGAGACGGGTGAGGGGTTGTCTCCGCGCGTGAACTCTTGCAGTTCGACCCGTTGAAGCAGACCCCTCATCCGGCGCTTCGCGCCACCTTCTCCCACAAGGGGAGAAGGAAGACTCCCTCACGCCTTGAAGAACGCCAGCAGGTCGGCGTTGATGGTTTCGGCGTGCGTGGTCGGCATGCCGTGCGGGAAGCCCTTGTAGGTCTTGAGCGTGCCGTTCTTCAGCAGCTTGGCCGACAGCGGCCCGGCATCGGCGTAGGGAACGATCTGGTCGTCGTCGCCGTGCATCACCAGAACGGGCACGCTGATCTTCTTCAGGTCCTCGGTGAAGTCCGTCTGCGAGAACGCGACGATGCCGTCGTAATGCGCCTTCGCGCCGCCCATCATGCCCTGGCGCCACCAGTTCTGGATCACCGCTTCCGACGGCTTCGCGCCGGGACGGTTGTAGCCGTAGAAAGGCCCGGAAGCGAGGTCGCGGTAGAAGCCGGTACGGCTGGCGGCGAGCTGCTTCTGGAGATCGTCGAACACGCTCTTCGGCAGGCCGCCGGGATTGGCCGCCGTCTGCACCATCAGCGGCGGTACCGCCGAGAGGATCGCAGCCTTCGCCACCCGGCTCTCGCCGTGACGGGCGATGTAGTGCACGACCTCGCCGCCGCCGGTGGAGTGGCCGACATGGATGGCGTTCTTGAGGTCGAGATGCGCGGTCACCGCCGCGAGATCGTCGGCATAGTGATCCATGTCGTGGCCGTCGGCGACCTGAGACGAGCGGCCGTGGCCGCGGCGGTCATGGGCGATGACGCGGTAGCCGTGATTGGCGAAGAATATCATCTGCGTGTCCCAGTCGTCGGCCGACAGCGGCCAGCCATGGCTGAACACGATCGGCTGGCCCGAGCCCCAATCCTTGAAAAAGATCTCGACGCCGTCCTTGGTGGTGATGGTGGGCATGAATGGCTCCTTCAGTGAGAATCAATCCGGGGCTCGCAAAACGCGAGCCGGCAATCCGGAGATGGTCGGGCGATATCGCGAGGTCGATGCCGCGCACCGACCGCGAACGTGCAATCAGGCAAACGTCATCGGCTTGTAGCGGCGCCAGGCACCGATGGTCAGCACCACGAAAAACACCAGCACGACGCCCTGCACCACGGCGAAGACGGGGCCTCCCGGTGGATTCGGCGGCACGGCGGGCGCGAGTGCGGCGAGCGCCGGCACCTTCAGGAACGACTGGATCACCAGCACGAAGCAGTTGAAATAGAGCGAGATCATCGCGGTCACGATATAGACCGGACGCCACACACCTTTGAGCTTCATGCCGTACAGCGCGAGGCAGGCGATCGCGAGCAGCACCAGCGAGATGATGCCGATGATATGCGAGGGCAGCAGCTCCTTGAACGGAAACAGGAAGCCGGTGACGCTGGTGAGGATCGTGAACAGCAGGAAGATCGCGGTGAGGCCCGGCATCGACTTCGACCCCAGCAGGCCGAACATGACGACCAGGCCGGCGGCGATGCCGATCAGGCTGACGATGACATGGACCAACGTGAAGGCGGGCAGGCTCAACCCAAGAACCACGGCATCTCTCCTACTCTCTGCATTGAGATCAGGCGATTGATATTACGGTCCTCATTGAATGGCTACATGCGCGATGTCACAGGCTCGTGCGGAGCCATGCGCCGTCGTGCGAATCGACAAGCGCATGACTGAATTTTTTGCACCGCTGTCACAAACGACGGCAGTTTGCATTTTATAGCCCGGATTGTGCTTCCGCCTTCGCTCTTCGAGCTACGGCGGACAAGTCGCTCCATCCGGGCTACGAGGTCTTCGACGAAAGTTGGATCACACTTCCTTGGTGTCGAAGATCAGCAGATCGGCACCGCCGCTGGCGAATTTCGGCACGTCGCCCGCGGCCGCCTTGCCCGCTTCGCTGCCGAATGCCTTCTGGATGTCGGCTACGCTGTCGAAGCTGAGGATGGCGACGAGATGGACCCCGGAAGGTCCGGCGGGGGAGCCGACCGTCCCCGTGCTGACGGCGTATTTCTTCAAGCCGGGAAGTTTCTTGGCGAGCGGAATGTGGGTTTCGGCATAATGCTTGTCGAAGGCGGCAGCGTCCTTGGGCGTCTTGTAGAGCACGACGAGTTCGGCCATTTAGTCCTCCCATTAAGCGTTTTCTTGGTAGATCCTCATGGCGTGCAAAGCACGCTTGCGGACGATGCCTTCGCATCGCCGCGCGAACCATGAGGGCCCGGCTGATCGTTCCGGGCCTCGATCCTTCGAGACGCCGCTGTCGCGGCTCCTCAGGATGAGGGATAGTCTGTGGGACACGTCAGGATGGCAAGCCTCATTCGACTTGCCATTCCCTTGTCTTGTCCTTGACTAAAGCGCCGGTTTTGCGGCGTCGCCGAGATAGCCGTGTAGGGAGGCCACGACCTGTGCGCCTTCGCCGATGGCGCCGCCGACGCGCTTGACCGAGCCGGAGCGGACGTCGCCGACCGCGTAGACGCCGGGCACCGAGGTCTCCAGTGGGGCCACCAGCTTGCCCTGGTTCAGCTCGGACTGCGCGCCCGTCACGACGAAGCCGCCGCGATCGAGCGTGACGCCGCAGCCGTCGAGCCAGCTGGTGGCGGGATCGGCGCCGACGAACAAGAAGAGATTCTTGATGTCGGCGGAGTCCTCGTCATCAGACAGCCGGCTCCTCCAGCGGATGCGCCGCAGCAGCGAGGCCTCGTCGCCCTCGAGCGCGGTGATCTCGGTGTTGAACATTAATTCGATGTTGGGCGTCGCTTCGATGCGCTCGATGAGATAGCGCGACATGCTGGCCCCCAGGCCCCCGCCGCGGATGATCATCAGCACCTTCTTGGCGTGACCCGACAGGAACACGGCCGCCTGCCCCGCCGAATTGCCGGCACCGACCAGGGCCACCTCCTCGCCGGCGCAGAGCCGCGCCTCGACCGGAGAGGCCCAATACCAGACGCCGCGGCCCTCGAACTTGTCGAGGTTCTCGATCTCGGGGCGGCGATAACGCGCGCCGCTCGCAACCACGACTGCGCGCGAGCGCAAGGGATCGCTGCCGTCGAGCGTCACCGCAAAGGCACCGTCCCTGCGCGTGCAGTCGAGCGACTTCACCGTGACCGGGATCATGATGTCGGCGCCGAACTTCTGCGCCTGGTTGAACGCGCGCGCGGTCAGGGCCAGGCCGGAAATGCCGGTCGGAAAGCCCAGATAGTTTTCGATGCGCGCGCTGGCGCCGGCCTGGCCGCCGAAGGCGCGGGTGTCGAGCACGGCGACCGAAAGCCCTTCGGAGGCGGCATACACCGCGGTCGCCAGCCCGGCGGGTCCGCAGCCGACGATCGCGACATCGTAGATGCGGTCGTTACGAGGGCCGCCGATCATGCCGATCGCGCGCGCAACCTCGGTTTCGCTGGGGTTGCGCAGCACCTCGCCGCTTGCCGCGACGACCAGCGGCCAGTCTTCCGGCTTCGGCGAATAACGCGCGATCACCTCGGCGGCATCGCGGTCACGCTCGGGATCGAGCAGATGATGCGGCTGGCCGTTGCGGGTGAGGAAGCCCTGCAAGCGCACCACGCCGGCCGAATGCGAGGGTCCGATCAGCACCACACCGCCGACGCCGGCCTGAAGCAGATTGACCCGGCGCAGGATCAGGGCGCGCATGATGCGCTCGCCGAGCTCGGCCTCGGCGACCAGCAGCGCGCGCAGGCGGGGCGGCGGCAGCAGCAGTGTCTCGACCTCGCCGTCGGCGCGGCCGTCGACCAGCGCCGGCCGGCCCGAGAGCTGGCTGAGCTCGGCCAGGAATTGCCCCGGCCCCTGGTCGATCAGCGGCGTGACATTGCCGAGCCCGTCGCGCTGGGTGATGGCGACGTGGCCCTTCAGCACGACGAACATGCCCGGACCGGGCTTGCCGGTCTCGAACAGGAATTCGCCGTCGGCGTAGGTGCGGACCTCGCCGAAATTGCGCATGCGCTCGATCTCGGCCGAAGTCAACGCTGGAAAGGTCTGCTCGGGGCGTGTGAACCGCGACATCTGCGCGTCACCATCGTTTCGTTCCTGCTCGTCCTGCCCCATTGCCACGTCCATGCACTCCAAAAAATTCCAATCGCCAGACTTCAATCGCCGGTCTTGCCGGCGGTCCCCTCATCTAGGGAAGCATCGTCATTCTGCGAGGGGTCGGTGATCGCGGCACGTTCGCGCGCCTGCACCTTCCGCCGCTTCAGGTTTTCGCGCAGCGCCGATTTCAGCCGGTCGTCCCGCGCCCCTCTCACTTGTCTCGTGCTCTTGTCGTTCTCGTCAGCCATCAGCGGTCCATTACAGCGATCCGCGATAACATGCCCGGAGAATGCGGCAGCTCAAGAGGCCCCTCGCGAACTGTTCGTGCGAAAGTCGAAAATGGGCCGAATGCCATGCCGCGGCCAACTGGCCAGTTGGCCGGGGATATCGGAACCGAAATCGGCGGAAAGTCGGTACTTTCACCTGAAAACGGGCATTTTGGCCCCGATATCGACCCGATTTTCTCGTTTTGGCGGAGCTAGCAAGCTTGCACAGGAGGGGGGCTTGTGGCAGATATCGGCCCGCTTGGTAGGCCCCCCTGGCGGCCGATTCTTATCCCAGCACATGCTGCCGTAGCTCAGTGGTAGAGCACTCCATTGGTAATGGAGAGGTCGACAGTTCAATCCTGTCTGGCAGCACCAGCCTTTCCCTTGTTTGTTGGGCTTTTTTGGAAAGCGGTGCTCTACGCGCCGATGAGTACGAATGCAGAAAGGCGAGCGGCCCGGAGTTCAGGGCGGGCATCAAGCACTTGGTCGAGAAAGGCTGGCTCGAGCTGCACGAGAGCGGGACCTATGTCAGGATTCTCGCGAGCGGCGACTTGCTTCCAGGCTAGAGCCTTCCCTACCTTTGACTCTGGTTAGTGGAGTTTTTGCGTCGCCGCCTTCCGCAAGACCGAAGAGGGTATCGAGCACGCTCATCGCATAGCCGCGAATTCTCGCGCGCGACGTGCAGCGTGGTCACGACTACCGTAATAGGTAGCACCAACGCCAATCTCGGATTGGTGGTCGTCTATTGATCTAGCTCTTGGTCACTCCTACCGTCACGGCCCACCTGACGAGTGGAGGCCCGAGCAGGTCCACGGGGACATGCGATCACAGAAACTCGCGTGTCATCAAGCAAGATGGTTTCTCTCTAGGAATTTCGACGAGTAACGCAGCTCTGGCACCTGCGCCCGAGCAAAACTTAGCCGGAGAAGCATCATGAGTGAAAGTCGCCCCCCTTTTCCGCCCTTCACGCGCGAAACCGCGATTTTGAAAGTGCGACAGGCAGAAGACGGCTGGAATACGTGCAACCCGGAAAAGGTCTCGCTCGCCTATTCCATTGACTCCTACTGGAGGAATCGAGCCGAATTCGCGAAAGGGCGCGCCGAGATTGTTGCGTTCCTCACGCGGAAATGGACAAAGGAACTCGACTATCGTTTGATCAAAGAGCTTTGGGCGTACACGGACAACCTTATAGCGGTGCGATTTGCGTATGAATGGCACGATGATTCAGGCAACTGGTTCCGCTCATACGGAAACGAAAATTGGGACTTCAACGAAGATGGTCTGATGCGCCGCCGCTTTGCTTGTATCAATGACCTCCCGATCAAAGAGTCGGAACGGAAATACCACTGGGACCGCAGCAAACCTCGTCCCGCCGATCATCCGAGCCTGTCCGATCTTGGCCTCTGAGCCAGAGTAGTGATTAGGCCAGCAGCCGATATCGGCATACCTGCATCGGGGTTAGTTCAGGTGGTCGATCGCCGCTGACACTACTCGATGCCGGCGAATACATCGCTGCGATGCCCAGAAGGGAGCGCACTGCGCCGGAATGGCAAGCGGCAATGGAGGCACTGATCTTGGTGGCGGAAGCCGGCGGTCCGACGGTGTTTGCCCGCATCCGCGTCTTGCGGGCATTGAACCGTCACTACGTCCCGGAGTTTAACCCGAAGGGAAAGGAGCCGCATTGGGGCCGGCGCAAGCTGAAGAGGGATGAATGACCGTGTTCGTGTACGTCAACACCGCCGTCCGTTCCGCACGCAGTCAAGGCCCTCACGAGGTTCATCTCGCCCTGGTCCCGCATTCGCGTGCCCGGCACCGCCGCGCCCACCGCACCCCGGCCCACGTTCGTGACGACGTACGATCGCCCCTCTTCTCGGGCCGGGACGGCGGAGAGAATGCCGCAATTCCGAATTTCGGTAAAGTGGAATATTTTTGCTGAAGAGGATTGACGTGTTTGTGCGAGAGGCGGGTGTTTTGCCCGGCGGATCAATTAGCGCGAGCATGTCAGCTTGTGGCGACACCGCACGTGTCACTCACCGCAGGTTCCATCAGGTCATGCTGCTGACGCATTCTCTGTCTTAACCGGTGACAACCTAAAACACTGCGTGCGGGCCGCTCTGGTTCGCGCATCGGTTCCGTAGCCAGGGGTTGGCTCGAATCCGCAAAGCATTGGTGCAAGTTCGTGAACGCTTCCGCGTTCGCTCGACCATGCTTGCGGTGTCGGAACCGGACGATCGAAAAAATCACAGGAGTTATAATGCTGTTCCGCTCGAGCGCCGCAATTTGCGGCGCCCTGGTTGCGCTTGCCGTTTCCATTACCGTTGCTCGAAGTGAAGCGCGTGGCGCTCACTCAAGCGCCGTCGTCGATGCCGCCTCCGGGGAGGCGATCGTTGGCGCCGCATCCATGTACAATCCGTTCAAGCCCGGCAAGGAAGAGGGCGGTCCGAACACAGCCTCCGGCGAGCGCTATGATCCTTCTGTCTGGGCGGCGGCCATCAAGACGAATTTGCGCGGGAAATTCGGTGGGGTCCAATTTGGCGCGAGGCCGAAATATGCCCTCGTCGAGGCCGTCGGCAAGAAGGTCATCGTCAAGATAAATGACGTGGGGCCATTAAGGCCCGGCCGCATCATCGACCTCAACGAGCGGACGATGCGCCATTTCGATCCAACCCTGGAGCTCGGAGTCATTGCTGGCGTAAGGGTCAGCCCGCTTTCAGGGGACGATTGGATCCCGGGGCCGGTGGGCTGAAGCGCGAAGTGGCGTAGCCCGGATGGCGCGCAAGCGTAATCCGGGGCCACATTCATCGCGCAGGGGTTTCGTCTTCGCCCGCCTGGTGTCCGGTGAGGCGATCGTCGGCACGGCGCAGCCGCCGGCATAGCTCGCGATTGACGTTCTGCAGGACGATCACATAGGCGTGGATATCGGCCTTGTAGCAGGCGTAGAGCTTTTGCGCCGTCAACTCGTACAGCACCGTCGGACTCTCCGCGACCACCGTGGCGGAGCGATTCTGCATTTCGATCAGCGTCATTTCACCGAAGAAATCGCCAGCCTCCAGAACGGAAATCGGGATGACGTTCCCCGAGTTCGCCTGCTTGCTCACCGCCAGCCGGCCGGATTTGACGATGAACAGCGAGCGTCCCGGCTCGCCTTCCGCCACGACGGTCGCGCCGGCATCAAAGCGGCACTCGACCAGCATCGAAATCAGCAGGTCGAGGCTCGGGTCCGGAAGACCGCCGAAGAACGGTGTCGCGAGCAGGAACGCTTTCAGCTCGGGGGCACTGACAACCATCGCGCTAGGATACGCCCCGTCGCTATCTGCGACAAGCGGAGCGGAGATTGGTGCTGACGACGCCGAACGTGTTTGAACAAGGCGGTCAGCAAAAGTTTCGTAGGTAAAGCGCTTGCGAAACCCATCGTGCTTCCGCGCAGACACAGTGCGATGGGTTTCGCTTCGCTCTACCCATCCTACGCGCGGCCATCTACGCGCAGCCATGTCACTGCGGCGCAGTGCTCTCGCCGCGCAACGTCCTTCGCTTTCGCCACACCTGCAGGTCGATCATGGCTTTTACGGTTGCCGCGAGGACGAGCGCGCAGAGCGCCGCCTTCGAGATCGTCTCCATCGTCCCCTCGATCAACAGGCAATGGACCACGCTGCCTGCGACGATGACGATCGCCAGCGGCATGTGAATGAAGCGCCAGGTTCGCGGTCGCAGTCCCAATCGCCGGCGCAGGGCGGCCAAAAGCGCGACCGCGAAGATGGCCCACATGGCGGTTACGCCAAAGGGAGAGAACAGCGTCGGCGATGAGAAGGTCAGCGCGTCGATCATGTCGGGCGGACTGGTGATCCAGAGGCCAGCGACATGGATCACGATCGCTGCGACCAGCGCGCCGCCGATCCAGTGATGCGCGCGCCGTCCGCGATAGGCCGGGAATCCCGGCAGATATCCGCCGATCAGCAGGGGCTGAACGAGCACGAGGCCGAGAGCAACAATCCCCGCAAACCCGGCCAGGATGTAGAGCGGACCGCGCCATGCGAGCTGCTCGCTTGCCGCTGCCGCGGCGATCGGCACGCCAATGGCCAAAGCAAGGGCGACCCAGATTAGGATCACCCGGGCCAGTCTCCACCCCTTCATTCGCAACCCGGTCAGGCCGGCTGCAGGACGAAGTGCGCTTCCAGGCTCGTCTCCTTCGCGCTCCGCATCACCGGCCGCAGGAAGACGGTCTTGAACTCACCGCTGTCATAGGCGAGGTGACCATGCGGTTGGCCGAAGATCGGAATGATCTGCGGCATCTCGAGCCGGAACTTGCCGTCCTTGTCGCTGAGCGTGGCGCCATGACTCTGCGGCTCGTGCTCCTGCCCTTCGGTCGTGTGCGCCCAGATCTGGATGCGCTGCCCGGCGAGCGGCGCCCCGTCGCCTGCGCGGCGTACGGTGCCGCTCATCCAGAAGCCGCCCTTGCCGATCCGGTCCACGATCGCCGCGCCCTTGCGGTAGTTGTTCGCGCCACCCGACATCGACTCGGTCGGTGCGAGGCCGTCCGCGCGGGCAGGCAACAGGAGCCCGGACATCCCGGCCGCCAGGACCGAGCCGCCGGCGGCGAGGAGATAGCGTCGGTTGAGTACGACCATGGCCATGTCAGTTCCTCCTCGCGACCCCAGCAGTTGTCTCACCAAGGGTACAACAACAGGCGCAAAACGCCCAGTTGAGACAACGGGCGCCACAGGTCGCAATAACAGGGTTGTGAACGGAGGTGCGGGCCGCTCGAACAGCCGCGAATGAACGCCATTCTCGCGGCATGAAACGTCCGAGTTCGGTTTTGGTCCTTCCCCTCTTCCGTGAAGAGGGCGCAGGGAAGACTTGGTGCCGGCTGGCACTCATGGCCCGCTGTGCTGCTTCGGCCATAGCGCCGG
The DNA here is from genome assembly GCF_000284375.1 of Bradyrhizobium japonicum USDA 6. Lineage (NCBI taxonomy): Bacteria > Pseudomonadati > Pseudomonadota > Alphaproteobacteria > Hyphomicrobiales > Nitrobacteraceae > Bradyrhizobium > Bradyrhizobium japonicum. Next base: position 1,394,251 of record NC_017249.1, on the reverse strand, counting down.
GCCACTGTTCAGCCTGCTGCGGGCGTAATAGCCTGATCGGTCCATCACATCCTGCGGGGCAAACTTGCTCGATGCGGGCTGGAAGAGACCATCAATGAAGCGCTGGTTGCCCGGGTTCGACACTCTCCGTCAATATGAGGCAGCATCGCTTCCGCACGATATCTTCGCCGGCATCGTCCTGGCGACAATGCTGGTCCCGGTCGGCATTGCCTATGCAACTGCATCGGGCCTGCCGGGCATCTACGGCTTGTACGCAACGATCGTGCCGCTGCTGGCCTACGCGCTGTTCGGCCCAAGCCGCATTCTCGTCCTCGGACCCGACTCGGCGCTGGCGGCAATACTCCTTGGAGTCATCGCTCCCTTGGCTCAGGGCGATCCCCTGCGGGCCGTGACACTCGCGGGCATGATGGCGATTGTCTCAGGGACGGTCTGTGTCCTGGCAGGTGTCGCGCGCCTTGGCTTTATCACCGAGCTTCTCTCGAAGCCGATACGCTACGGGTATATGAACGGAATTGCCCTGACCGTATTGATCAGCCAGCTGCCCAAGCTCTTCGGCTTTTCCATCGAGAGCGAGGGGCCACTGCGAAGCCTGTGGGCGATTGTCAGCGCGATCCTTGGGGGGCAGATAAACTGGGTCGCGTTCGCGATTGGCCTCGCCACGTTGATCGTGATCCTGCTTCTCGGGAACAACAAGCGGGTACCGGGCCTTCTGATCGCGGTCGTTGGGGCCACGCTCGTCGTCGGGGTGCTTGATCTCGGGACGCAATACGGCGTCAAGGTGCTGGGCCCCCTTCCCCAGGGCCTGCCGGGCTTCGTTGTCCCATGGATCACCTCCAGCGATCTCATCCCGGTGCTGATCGGCGGTTGTGCAGTAGCGATGGTTTCGTTTGCCGATACGAGCGTACTTTCACGTGCCTACGCTGCGCGATTGGGGTCTCGGGTCGATCCCAACCAAGAGATGGTCGGGCTCGGTGCCGCCAATCTGGCGACGGGATTTTTCCAGGGCTTCCCGATCAGCAGCAGTAGTTCACGGACACCCGTTGCGGAAGCCGCCGGTGCCCGCACTCAACTCACCAGCGTCGTAGGCGCGCTTGCCATCGCGTTGCTCCTCCTGGTCGCGCCGAGCCTGCTTCAACATTTGCCCACCGCCGCATTGGCCGCCGTCGTCATCGCATCGGCGATTGGGTTGATTGAAGTTGCCGACCTCAAGCGAATCTATCGCATTCAACGCTGGGAATTCTGGCTGGCCATCGTCTGCCTTGTCGGTGTAGCAGTGCTCGGAGTCATTCCAGGAATTGGTCTTGCGATCGCAATCGCCATCATCGAGTTCCTGTGGGACGGTTGGCGCCCACACTCCGCAATATTGGGGCGCGCCTACGGCGTCAAAGGCTATCACGACATCACACGATATCCGGATGCGCGCCGGGTCCCCGGGCTGGTCCTGTTTCGCTGGGATGCACCTCTGTTCTTTGCCAACGCCGAATTCTTCAGGGAACGCGTCCTGGATGCCGTAGCGACATCGCCAACACCCGTGCATTGGCTAGTTGTTGCCGCGGAGCCGGTCACGAGCGTAGACGTCACCGCCTGCGACGTGGTCGCCGAACTGGACCGATCGTTGCACGCGCAAGGCATAGAGTTTTGCTTTGCCGAACTCAAAGATCCCGTGAAGGACAAGCTGAAAAGATTTGGCCTCTTCGCGCAGCTTGGAGAGCATTACTTCTTCCCGACAATCGGCGTAGCCGTCGCCCGCTATCTCGAAACCAACAACGTGGAATGGGAGGACTGGGAGGACGACGATGTGCAGGGCTTGGAGAGAGTAGCGGGCCAAGATACCGCGTCTGGTCCTTAGCCGAGATTCAGACTCAAACCCGACAACTGCGTCCTGACGCCGTGTCATTTTTGTCCCGGATGCGCGGCGATTGCAGTCGTATGCTCGCCGTTCCTTTTTCGACGACAGCCACCGTCATCGTGTCGGGCTCGAAGGTCACCTCGACGTCGGCGCCGGCATCGACGGCCGTGCCGATCATCACCAGATCGACGAATTCCCTCCCATCGTTATCGCCGAAGATGGCGCGCTTGATACCCAACCAACTTTGGGCCGGCACTTTGAGCGGGTCGCATTCGTTGGCGTAGGCCAGAGTCACGCTGCCCCGAGGCCTGGCGCCGTTATGCACGAGATAGATGCCTTGGCCACCGACAAGCCAGAAACCGGGTGAATCTCGACCGTTCATGGCTCGCACCGCAACCGGCCATTGCCGGACGGCCTCGTTCCAGAGCGCCTTCAGCCTTGCATGAGGGAAGGTCAGCTTCACTGGAATTGGTTCCGCCGAGCTGCGTGGTTATACGTGATCGCGTCGGCAATCTGGTCGCGTGGCACAACGCACACGATCTGGGCATCATTCGGCAGGGCGAACGTCAGCCAATAGGTTTCGGCGTCGTACGCGGCGATCACCACGACGGCTTCGACGTAGGCAGCCTTGCTGTTGTCGGCGACGGAAAACCCAGCGTCCGTCAGCGCGGTGCGTTCCTGTTCGTCAAACTTCACGGCGTCATCTCGTGTCTGGAGGACGCCCCCGCGACACGCGGTTTACCCGCACCGCTTACGGAAACCTCGTTAAACCGCATTAAGGTTGTGAAGGATTGGCAATGTCCGGCGACGACGGGAGCCCGACGACTCAAGCGTCACGGCTGCGCAAACGCGACCCAAGCCATTGAATGATCTTTCTTGTCAGCGCCGCATCCCTCAATATTCAGCAGGCATCCACTGGTGGCGGCGCACCGCCCTACCGCGACTGCGTCCAGATGTCGCGCTCCTCGTCCATGGTCAGGACGATCGGCATCGGCTTCGGCTGGATCGGTTGTTACCGCGATTTAACTGGCTGATCTCTCCGGATCGGGCGAGGGCTGCACGCGAGTACACCGTCCGCGAGAACGACCAACAATGCCGGAAATTGAAATCACCGACGAGTGCCGCGCTCTGATTGCGGCCGAGTTCCCGTCCGACGATACCGGACGACGCCTGGCAAGCGGCAAATGGCAGATACAGATCGATGAGGCGACGTGGCAAATGCTGCACAAGGCACGGCGGCCCGGCGAGTCAGTATCGGACTGCATCATTCGCGTTATCATCATCATCCAGCACAAGCGCGGCTTGCTGTAGCTGCCGCCAACGGGAAAGGTGCCGGCCACATCTCGACCGCTGCGGGCGTTACAAAGGGAATGGCAACACCATCGTTGTACAGCGGATTTGGATTGCATTTGCGCGCTACGGCCGCGCTAACATTTCCGTAATAAGCCACTACATGTGAGGCCGCAGCACATCGCACTCCCACCCGGTACCCTCCCATGATCCCCTTCTCCGTGCTCGACCTCGCTCCCATCCGAAGAGGTGGCGATGCGGCGCAGGCGTTCCGCAATTCGCTCGACCTCGCCCAGCATGCCGAGGCCTGGGGCTACAAGCGGTTCTGGCTGGCCGAGCATCACAACATGACGGGCATCGCGAGCGCGGCGACGTCGGTGGTGATCGGGCACGTCGCGGGCGGGACCAGGACGATCCGGGTCGGGTCTGGCGGGATCATGCTGCCGAACCATTCGCCGCTGGTTATCGCCGAGCAGTTCGGCACGCTGGAGTCGCTCTATCCCGGGCGCATCGATCTCGGGCTCGGCCGCGCACCGGGCACCGACCAGTTCACCGCGCGGGCATTGCGGCGCGATCTTGCCACCAGTTCCGAGAACTTTCCGCATGACGTGCTGGAATTGCAGGCGCTGCTCGGTGATGTCCAGCCGAACCAGGCGATCCGCGCCGTGCCCGGCTTTGGGACGAAGGTGCCGCTCTGGATCCTGGGATCGAGCACCTTCGGTGCGCAGCTTGCCGCGATGCTCGGGCTGCCATTCGCGTTCGCCTCGCATTTCGCGCCTCAAATGATGATGCCGGCGCTGCGCGAATATCGCGCGCGCTTCGAGCCATCGGCACAGCTCGACAAACCCTACGCGATGGTCGGCGTCAACGTGTTCGCCGCCGAGAGCGACGCGGAGGCGCAGCGGATGTTCTCCTCGCTCCAGCAGCAGTTCATCAATCTGCGCCGCGGCACGCCCGGCCCGCTGCCGCCGCCGGTCGACGACATGGACGCACTGTGGTCGCCGGCCGAGAAAGCCATGGTTGGCCAGTCGCTGTCCTGCTCCGCCGTCGGCACGCCTGAAACGGTCGAGCAGAAGCTGAAGGCACTGATCGCCGAGACCGGCGCGGACGAGCTGATGACGACGGGCCAGATCTACGACCACGCCGCGCGGCTGCGCTCGTTCGAGATCGCAGCCGAGGTGCGCGACCGGCTGGCGGCGCAGCCGGCGGTGTGAATCAATTGCGCCCTAATCCGGAAAGCCGAACAGCTTTGCCGGATTGTGCACCAGGATCTTCTCCAGCTCGGTCTGGTCGGGCGCGTAGCGGTACATCAGCTCGAGCAGGTCGGCGTCGTTGGGCGGCTGCTTGACGGAGACGGGATGCGGCCAGTCGCTGGCCCAGACGCAGCGGTCGATTGCGGCCTCGATATAGGCGCGCGCGATCGGGATGACGTCGTCGTAAGGCGGGCCGGCCTTCGAGGTCTTCTCGCCGAGCGACAGCATCACCCAGAAATTGCCCTTGGCGAGCAGCTCGAGCATCTTGCGCAGGTTCGGATCGGCCTTGCCGGCTTCCGGATCGGGCCGCGCCATGTGGTCGATCAGCACGGGCACGTCGAGATTCTCGTACTTGGCGACGCTGGAGACGATGCCGTCCTTCTCGGGCTGGATCTTCACGTACCAGCCGAGCTCGCGGATGCGCGCGATGGCGCGGGCGAAATCGGCGTCCGACAGCACGGCGCCGAGCTCCTGGCGGAAACTGAAGCGCGCGCCGCGGACGCCGGCGTCATGCAGCTTGGAAAGATACGAGTCGCTCGCTTCCGCGAACACCAGTGCGTTGGCGCAGCCGCGATAGTTCGGGCCCATCGCCGCAAGACCGTCGAGTACGACCGAATGATCCGCACCATAGGTTGTGGTCTGCACGATGATGCCGCGCTCGATGCCGAGCGTCTTGTGCACGCGCAGCGCCGCCTCCCAGGTCGCGCTCGGCATCCGATAGGCCGCACCGGGCCGCTCCGGATATTTGTCGATGGGCCCCAGCACGTGAAACTGGCTGTCGACGGTCTTCGGCGGCGGCGCCCTGACCGGTCGGCGGGGGTTCGGATCGAACGGCAGATAGGTCGGCATGCAAAATGCTCCTTCAGTCGATCACGGCGGTGAAGTCGCACTGCACCAGTGCTCCGCCGTCCATGTTGTCCATCGACAGCGCGTGGCGCGCCGGGCGCGAATGCTCGTCCGGAAACATCTTCAGCCACTCGACATTGACCGGGCCGCGCTGCGTACGGTCCTTCAGCCACACCGTCATCTTGATGATGTCGTCCGTGGTGCCGCCGGCAGCTTCCACCGTCGCCTTCATATGCGCGAACATGTTGGCGCATTGCGCGTCCAGGCTCGCGGGCATGACGCCGGCCGCATCACGGCCGAGGATGACACCGGACATCACGAGATTGCCGATGCGGCAGGCGTTGGGAATCGGGTTGGCGTGCTTGAAGCCGCCGATGTGGATGCTCTTGCGCCGCGTTTGACCCGTCATGATGTGCTCCCTCTTATGTGTTGGTTCAGACGAATTGGCACGACACCGAGCCGAACGCGCCATAATCGGCGTGAAAGGTGTCACCGCGGCGGATGTCGACGGGACGGGTGAACGATCCCGCCAGCACCACCTCGCCGGCCGCGAGATGTTCTTCATGCGGCGCAAGGCGATTGGCGAGCCAGGCGATGCCGTTGGCGGGATGGTTGAGCACGCCGGCCGCAAGCCCGGTCTCCTCGACCTCACCGTTGCGGAACAGCAGCGCGCCGATCCAGCGCAAATCCGCATCCATCGGGCGGAACGGCCGGCCGCCGAGCACCAGCGCGGCGTTCGCCGCGTTGTCCGAGATCGTGTCCATCACCTTCCGCGTCTTGCCCGTTTCAGGATCGACGCGATGCATGCGCGTCTCCAGGATTTCGAGCGCAGGCGTGACGTAGTCGGTGGCGTTGAGCACGTCGAAAATGGTGCAGTCAGGTCCGCGGAGCGGCGCCTTCAGTACGAAGGCGAGCTCGACCTCGATGCGCGGCGCGTGGAAGCGGTCGAACGGGATCGGCGTAGCGTCGGCATAGAACATGTCGGCGAACAACACGCCGTAATCGGGCTCGGAGATGCCGACCGCGTTCTGCATCGCCTTCGAGGTCAGCCCGATCTTGTGCCCCTTGATGACGCGGCCGCGGCCGAGCTGGAGCTTGGTCCAGGCGCGCTGAATCGCGTAGGCATCCTCGATGGCGAAATCGGGATGCTCTTTCGAGAACATCGGGATCAGCGTCTTGCCGCGCTCGGCCTCATCCAGGCGCGCGGCGAGGCGTTCGATCGTGGCGGTATCGAGCATGGCTTACTGCTCCGCGGCGACGGTGTTGCGCAGAACGCCGATACGACTCGACTCGACCTCGACGACGTCGCCCACCCTAAGCCAGCGCGGCGGATCGAAACGCGCGCCCGCACCCGTCGGCGTGCCCGTTACGATCATGTCGCCGGGCTTCAGCGTGGCGAAGGTGGAGAGATAGGCGATCAGGAAATCGAACGGGAACATCAGCCGCTCGGTCGTGTCCTGCTGCCGCACCTCGCCGTTGACGCGCGTGATGATGTCATGAGGTCCGCGCGGATCGAGCTCGTCAGACGTGACGATCCACGGCCCGATGCTGCCGGAGCGGTCGAAATTCTTGCCCTGGGTGACGTTGAACTTGCCATGGCGCAGCCAGTCGCGGATCGTACCCTCGTTGCACAGGGTCATGCCGAAGATGTGCGCGAAGGCCTGTTCGCGCGGGATGTGACGGCCGCCCTGCCCGATCACGATGACGAGCTCGCCTTCGTAGTCGAACTGATCCGAAACCTTGGGCTTCTCCAGCGGCTGGCCGGAGCCCGTCATCGAGGACATGCTGCGCACGAACAGGCTGGGATATTTGGGCAGGTCCGAACTGTCTTTATACTCGGCATTGCGTTCGGCGTAGTTGACGCCGATGCACCAGAGCTTTTCCGGCGCCAGCACCGGCGGAAGCAGGACGAGGCTTTCCAGCGCGTGGTCGGGTTTTTGTCCAGCCACCGCTTCCTGCGCGTCCGCGAGCGCGTTGGCCGCGATCAGCGCTTTCACGTCGGAGAAGTCGCGTCCGATCCGCCTGGTCAGATCGACGACGCCGCCATCCACAGCCGCGCCGTAGCGCGGCGCTCCGTCCAAGAGATAGCTTACGAGTCGCATGTCGTGTTCTCCAATGGTCTTCAGGCACAAGGGCCGATGCGATGGGCCGCGCGCTCAGTCTTTGGATTTGGGCGTCTGGAAGACGGTGTTCAGCGTCACGATCTCGCCGAGACGGGCGTAGCGCGGGCCGCCGATGCGCGCGATCGGGTCGAGCGCCGCGGTCTCGACCTTGCCGTCGTTCACGAGGCCGTCGCGGATGTGGAACATCACGACCTCGCCGACGATGAGCCGGCTGCGGGCCTCGCCGAATTCGAGGCACTGCCGGAAGCGGCACTCCATCGCGACAGGTGCCGCCGCGAGCCGCGGCACCTTGATCCGCTCGCAGGGCAGCGTCTCCAGCCCGAGATGCTCGACCTCGCTGATTTCAGGCGGATGCTCGACCGAGCTGTCATGCACTGCGCTCATCAACGGAGTGTCGGCGATGTGGATGACATATTCCTCGGTGTCGAGGATGTTGTGCGCGGTGTCCTTGTAATCGGCGCCCTTGCGCCCGACGCTGATGGCGAGCATCGGCGGCTTCTGCGAGACGAAGGTGAAGGCGCTGAACGGCGCAAGGTTGAGCACGCCGGAGCGCGACAGGCTCGTGACCCACGCGATCGGGCGCGGCACCACGATGCCGGTCATCAGCCGGTAGATGCGCTCCGCGCCGAGCTCGGTGGGGTCGATCCGCATCGATCAGTCAGCCTTGATGTTGGCCTTGCGCACGACCGGAATCCACTTGGCGTCCTCGCGCTCGAGATAGGCCTTGAACTCGGCCGGCGTCATCGGGGTGGATTCGCCGCCAAGCTTTTCGAACTTGTCGATCACACCCGGATCTTTCAGGATCGCAACCAGCGTCTCATGCAGCTTGTCGACGATCGGCGCCGGCGTGCCGGCGGGCGCGAACAGGCCTGTAAAGGTCTGGCCGTCGAAGTCCTTGTAGCCGAGCTCGGCAAAGGTCGGAACATCAGGCAGCGACTTCAGGCGATGCGGGCTGGTGACGGCGAGCGCGCGGAACAGGCCAGCCTTGATGTGCTGGAGGCTGACCGTGAGCTGGTCGAATGCGAACTGCACCTGGCCGCCCAGGAGATCGTTGATCGCCGGCGCATTGCCGCGGTAATGCGCGGTGACCCATTGCAGGTCGAGGCTCGACTGCATCAGCTCGCTGAGCAGATGGTTGGTTGTGCCGGGGCCGGGCGAGGCCATCGTCAGCTTGCCGGGCTCGCGCTTGGCGAGCTCGATGAATTCCTTGAACGTCGTGGCCTGCACGGACGGGTGCACTTCGAGAACCAGCGGCGTCATCGAGATCGTCGAGATCGGAAGAAAATCCTTCTTCCAGCTATAGGCTTCGCGCTTGTTGATCTCGGTCGCGAACAGCACCGGGCCGTTGGCGCCGACGAACAGCGTGTAACCGTCGGGCGCCGATTTCGCGAAGGCTTCACCCGCGATCATGCCGCCGGCGCCGGCCTTGTTCTCGATGATGAAGGGCTGGCCGAGCTTTTCCTGGAGCTTGTCGGCGACGATGCGCGCGGCGCTGTCGACATTGCCGCCGGCCGGATAGGGCACGATCAGCTTGACGCTGCGCGCCGGCTGGCCCGATGCGGGTCCCGCCAGCATCACGGCTGCGGCAGCTATGGCGATCCAGATTAATCTCATGTTAACCTCCCGGCGGCGCTTCCAATTCCATATCGAGTGCCGTGACGTCGCGCATGGCGCTCGATCGCGGCGCAATCTCCAGATGAGCGCTTTACCTGTCGAGAGAATTGTGGCGTTCTTGTCCATAATATGGACAAGACAAACGCCGCAAGATCCGCCCGCGGAACGGCAGAGCCGCGACAGGGCGCCCAGGCGATCCGGCGCGCGCTCGCGGTGCTGCGTATTCTTGCCGCAGGCCGCGAGGACGGCGTGCCGCTGGCCGAGGTCGTGCGCGCGACCGGTCTCACCCGCCCGACCGTGCATCGCATCGTCCACGTGCTGATCGAGGAAGGCATCGTCGAACGTTACGAGCGAACCGGCCGTTACGCGATCGGCAAGCAGGTGCCGGAGCTCGCCCTTGCTCGCCCGCGGCCGTCGCGGCTGCTGGTCGCGGCAAATCCGTCGCTGCGGCGTGCCTCCACCGAGATTGGCGACACCCTGTTCCTGACGGTGCGGACCGGCAACGACACGCTGTGCGTCGATCGCAGGATCGGAATCTATCCGATCCAGGTGCTGTCGATCGAGGTCGGTGCGCGCCGGCCGCTCGGCGTCTCTAGCGCAGGCGTCGCCATCCTCGCCGCGATGCCGGCGCAGGACGCGCGAAAAATCGTCGTGGCCAACGAGAAGCGATTCGAGGCCTACCGGACCGACGTCGCGTCGGTGCTCGGCCAGGTCACCGCCGCGAGACGGCTGGGGTACGGCATGAGGGAGATCGGCCTCGTGCAGGGTACGAAGTCGATCTCCACCTGGATCAAGACCCCGGACGGACAGCCAGCCGCGGCGATCACCGTCTCCGCCGTTCGGACGAGGCTCGGCCCGCGTCGCGAGCACGAGGTGGCGGAGATTTTGCTGCGGGAGGCGCGGATCATCGAGCAGGCGATCCGGGGTAACGTTGGATAGCGCTGACGGCTCCGCTTCACCTCTCCCCGTAAGAACGGGGCGACTGACGCTGCGGGCTACGGCTCGCATCACACTTCCCGCTGCGAGCCGTCACGCCGCACTGTCAATGGCTGACGTGCCGCATCATTTTGTGGCACAAGAGCCGCCTCCGCCGACCGACCAACGAGGCCACGCATGCCCGCGCCGAAACCGCCTGCCTTCGAGACCCTGAGCCTGCATGCGGGCCAGCATCCGGATCCCGCGACCGGCGCCCGCGCGGTGCCGATCTACCAGACCACGTCCTACGTGTTCCAGGATTCCGACCACGCCGCCGCGCTGTTCAATCTGGAGCGCGCCGGCCACATCTATACGCGCATCTCCAATCCGACCACCGGTGTGCTGGAAGAGCGGCTCGCGGCGCTCGAAGGCGGCGTAGGCGCGATCTGCACCGCGAGCGGCATGGCCGCGCTGCATCTGGCCATCGCGACGCTCTTGAATGCCGGCGACCATATCGTGGCGTCGAGCTCGCTCTATGGCGGCACCATCAATTTGCTGGCGCACACGCTGCCGCGCTTCGGCATCACCACGACCTTCGTCAAGCCGCGCGACCTCGACGCGTTCCGCGCGGCGATCAAGCCGAACACCAGGCTCATGATCGGCGAGACCATCGGCAATCCCGGGCTCGAGGTGCTTGATATCCCGAAGGTCGCGGGAATCGCGCATGAGGCAAAGATTCCGCTGCTGATCGACAACACCTTTGCCACGCCCTATCTCAGCCGCCCCATCGAGCTTGGTGCCGACATCGTCATGCATTCGGCGACCAAATGGATCGGCGGCCACGGCATCGCGATCGGCGGCGCCATCGTCGACGGCGGCCGGTTCGACTGGCGCGGCTCCGGGAAGTTCGGCGTGCTGACCGAGCCGTATGGCGGTTATCACGGCATCGTCTTCGACGAACAGTTCGGCACGAGCGCCTTCATCATGCGCGCGCGCACCGAAGGCCTGCGCGATTTCGGCGCCTGCCTGTCCCCGACCAACGCGTTCCAGCTCTTGCAGGGCGTCGAGACGCTCGGCGTGCGCATGGACCGGCATATGCAGAACACACATCTGATTCTGGAGGCGCTGAAGTCGAACAAGGCCGTCGATTGGGTCCTGCATCCCTCACTGGAGGACCACACGGACTACCAGCTTGCAAAGCAATTGCTGCCGCGCGGCGCCGGCTCGATCGTCTCCTTCGGCATCAAGGGCGGGCGACCCGCCGGCCGAAAATTCATCGAATCGCTGCGCATGATCAGCCATCTCGCCAATGTCGGCGACGCCAAGACACTGGTGATCCACCCGGCCTCGACCACGCACCAGCAGATGGACGCCGAGCAGCTCAAGGCCGCCGGCATCGGCGAGGAACTGGTGCGGCTGTCGGTCGGCATCGAGACGGCAAGCGACATCATCGACGATCTTGCGCAGGCGCTGCGCATCTCGCAAAAGGTCTGACACCATGAAGCTCACTGTCAACGGCGCCGAGGTGTTTGCCGCAAACGGCGGCCGCGAGTTCGACAAGTCCTTGCCCGCCGTCGTCTTCATCCACGGCGCCGGCTTCGATCACTCGACCTGGGCGCTGCATACGCGCTGGTTCGCGCATCACGGTTTTGGCGTGCTGGCGCCCGACCTGCCCGGCCACGGCCGCTCGGCCGGACCATCGCTGTCGACCATCGCCGAGATGGCGGACTGGACGGCGGCATTGCTCGCCGCCGCCGGCGTTGCGAAGGCGCACCTGATCGGCCATTCCATGGGATCGCTGATTTCGTTGGAGACGGCGGCGCGCCATCCCGACAAGGTGTCCGCGCTGAGCCTGATCGGCACCGCCGCGACCATGACAGTCGGCCCGGATCTGCTCAAAGCGGCCGAAGCCAACTCGCAGGATGCCAACGACATGGTGTCGATCTGGGGCCTTGGCTTCAACGCCGAACTCGGCGGCAGCCTTGCGCCGGGCCTGTGGATGCATGGCGGCGCGCAGGCGGTGCTGAAGTCTTGCGAGCCCGGCGTGCTGTTCAGGGATCTGTCGGCCTGCAATTCTTATGCGAATGCGCTGACTGCTGCTGCGAGCGTGAAAGTGCCGACGACGCTCATCCTCGGCGAACGCGACATGATGACGCCGGCGAAGGCGGGCAAGGCGCTCGCCGCGGCGATCCCGCATGCCAAAACCGTCGTGGTGCCGGGCGCCGGCCACATGATCATGGCCGAGCGCCCGGATGAATTGCTGGCGGCGTTGAGGGGCTGAGCCCGCTCAGGACCCCGGCGTCCACTTCCAGACGATATCGGAGACATTGACCGGCTTCGGGATCAGGCCGAGCTTTGCAAAACGGTCGGCGACGGCCTGCTGCGTCCTGATCACCTCGGCGTCGAGCGGCACCACGCTGTAGACGGAGCGGTTGACGAAGCGCCCGACAGCTTCAATGTCGACGCCGGTCGCCTCGGCCTGCGCCTTTGCGACCTCCTCGTGATGCTGCTCTGCCCACTTGCCTTCGGAGGCGAAGGTCGTGTTGAGCTTCGCGACCAGCGACGGATATTTCTCGACGAAGTCGGTGTTGGCGATGTAGTAGGCGTTGGGCTTGTGCACGTCCTTGTCGAAGACGAGAACGCGGGCGTTCTCCTTCAATTCGGCGAGCGCGAGATAGGGATCCCAGATCGACCAGGCGTCGACCGACCCCTTCACGAAGGCCGCCGTCGCATCGGCCGGCGCGAGCGGCGCGGGCGTGATGTCGGACCAGGACAGGCCGGCCTTTTCGAGCGAGGCGACCAGGAGATTGTGCGCGCTCGATCCCTTGCCGAAGGCGACGCGCTTGCCTTTGAGATCAGCCAGCGTCTTGATGGCTGAATTCTTCGGCACGATGATCGCCTGGTTATCGCCCTCGGACTTCACCGCCGCGACATATTTGATTTTTGCGCCGCCGGCTTGCGCGAAGATCGGCGGCGTGTCGCCGACGAAGCCGAAATCGACGCTGCCGACGTTGATGGCCTCAAGCAGCGGCGGACCGAACTGGAAGTCGATCCATTTGACCTCGATACCGAGCGGCCTGAAGGCGTTTTCGAGCGTTTGACGCTGGCGTACCGCCGGGAAGAAGCCGCCCTTCTGGGTACCGATGCGGATTTCCGCCGGCTTGTCCTCGGCGCGTGCTGGTGCGGCCAGGGCGGTTGCAAGGAGAAGCGCTGCGGTCAGGATATGTCGTCGTGCAATCATGTTGCGGTCCTTTGCGTCAGGTTCAGTTTGCGAAGCGTGAGGAATTGGCGCGGCGGCTCCGTTCCGAAAGCACCGCACGTGCGGCTCGTTCGGCGTCGCGCGCCGAGCGGAACTGGCGGCCTTCGAGGCTGTCGAACAGGCGCTCGGAGGAGAAGAAGCGGAAGCCGCGCACATCTCTTGTGATGATGCCGGCGGCGCGGTCCTGGATTTCGATGATGTAGGCGTTGGACTGGATTTGGGACATGACTGCTCGTTCGCCGGAATCTCGGCGTTCCTGTCGTGGGATTTGTGCTGTGGGAGGTTGCTAGGAGGCGATCAGCAACAACAACAGGCGCCGGTTGCCGCCGAGAAACAGCGCCGAGTCATGCACGCGTGCATGTCGTCAAGGTAACGCTGGTGATCGGTTCTCATAGTGCGGCATCAAGCTCGAGGAGCAGTTTCGATGCTTGCGAATATCGAGCGATTGGCGCGTTCGGTCAATGAAATGGCTATCCATATTTGGCACGAGCGCGCTGGCGCGCTTCTCCCGGCGCAAGCACCAACAGACGGATTCATCTCGCAATGAGTTCAACAGGCGCGGGCGGCGGGCATGGTACGCTCGCGCAACGTCAGAACAGACAATTAGGGAGATCCGGACATGGCGGATGATCTGAAGGGGCGCACCGCGCTCGTCACCGGCGGCTCGCGCGGGATTGGCGCAGCCGTCTGTCGCGCCCTGGCCGCATCAGGCGCGGCGGTGGCGATCAACTGCCGGGAGCAGATCGGGCAGGCCGAAAAGCTGGCAGGCGAGATCGGCAAGCAAGGCGGTCGCGCGATTGTCGTTGCCGCCGACGTCTCGCATCGCGACGCCGTGGCTACAATGGTCGAGCGCGTCACGGCCGGGCTCGGGCCGATCGACATCCTCGTCAACAATGCCGGCATCGCCATCACGCGCGGCGTCGACGATCTCACCGAGGACGATTTCGACCGCACCATCCTCGTCAACCTGAAATCCGCCTTCCTGTGCACGCGAGCGGTGCTGCCGGAGATGCGCGCCCGGAAATGGGGCCGTATCGTTAACATCTCCTCGGGCGCGGCGCGCGGTGCCGGCTCGATCGGTCCGCACTACAATGCATCCAAGGCCGGCATGGAGGGTCTCACGCGCGGTTATGCGGCGCGGCTGGTGAAGGAAGGCATCACCGTCAACGCGGTAGCGCCGTCCCTGATCGAGACCGACATGATGAGCGGTCAGCCCGGGCTCGTCAGCCGCATCCCGCTCGGCCGCTTCGGCACGGCGGATGAGGTGGCGAAAGCCGTGATGCTGCTGGTCGACAATGCCTACATGACCGGGCAGACGATCGCGCTGAGCGGTGGGATGGCGTATAACTAGGGGTGAAGATGGCGCCGCCTTTCGTTCTCCCCTTGTACAAGGGGAGAGGGTAAGAAAACATCACCACATCGTCGCCGCAGCCCGTTCCGGCCAGATCCGGTCGTACTCCGCACCGCCGACCTTGTTCTCGCTCATCTCGGCGAGGATCTGGCCAGGCGTCGGCAGCGTCTTCGGATCGATCCGCTTGTCGGGATTCCAGAGGTCGGAGCGAACGATGGCGCGGGCGCACTGGAAATAGATTTCGTCCACATTCATCACCATGACGCTGCGCGGCGCCTTGCCCTCGACCTTGAACGAGGCGAGCAGTTCCGGATCGATGGAGAGATAGGCGCGGCCGTTGACCCGCACCGCGTTGCCGGAACCGGGGATCAGGAACATCAGCGACACCCTGGGATCGCGCACGATGTTGCGCAGGGAATCGACCCGGTTGTTGCCGCGGCGATCCGGCAGCATCAGCGTCTTCGGATCATGGATGCGGACGAAGCCGGGGAGATCGCCGCGCGGCGAGCAGTCGATCCCCTCCGGCCTGATGGTGGCGAGCGCGGCAAACGGCGCCTTCTCGATGAAGATGCGGTAGAGCGGAGTAACGTGGTCGGCGACTTTCACGGTCGAGGCATCACCAACGGCACCGTAGATGGCCTCCAGCTGTTCGACCGTTTCAATCACCGACATTCCGTTCTCCTTGTTGCGCCGGCTATTCGTGCCAGCCTTCGTTCCTGATCACGCGCACGAGCTGGCGGCTGTGATAGTCCGCGCTACCCGCGTTGAGGATGGTGACATCGGCATTGGCCGATGCGTCGTCGACGCTGCGCGCGAGGCGATCTGCGATGTTGCCGTCGCTGTGCCGGGCCCGGGCAGCAAGCCGCTGCGCCAGCACGTCCGGCGGCGCCGTGATCGCAACCACGACGACGTTGGCATAGGCCTGGCGCAGCGCGCCGATCACCGTGCGCGAGACATTGGCGACGACGGCCCGGCCGGCGAGGATGTCATCGTTGATCTCGAGCGGAAGAGCGTAGGAATGGCCGTGCGCTTCCCAGTGCACGGCGAAATCGCCGTGCTCGCGCGCGCGGCGGAATTCGTCCTGGCTCATCGCCATGTTGTCTTCGGCTTCGGAGGATTCGCGCGTCACGACGCGGCGCGGAAAGACGATGTCGCGATCGTCGACGCAGGCCGCCTGCGCGAGCCGCAACAGCGTGTCCTTTCCGGCACCGCTGGGACCGACCACGAGCACGAGCCGCCCGGGTCCGATCCCGCTGGCCTCATCGTGTGCCATGGTCGCGGTTTCGCTCATGCGACGCGGTTTCCTTCGCGCCAGACGCTGCGGACCACGGGAACGTCGCCTGCGACATGCACACGGATCAGGTCGCCCCGCTTGCCGATCGCGACTTCGCCACGATCCGAGAGGCCAACCGCCTCGGCCGGCGCCTTGGTCACGGTGCGAACCGCCGCCGGAAGGCTGATCGCGGGCACATGCTCCGGCAATTGCAGCGCGGCCATCAGGAGGCTGGACGGGATGTAGTCCGACGACAGGATGTCGAGCAGGCCCTCGCGGGCGAGATCGACCGCGGCGATGTTGCCGGAGTGCGAGCCGCCGCGCACGACGTTCGGCGCACCCATCAGGATGTCGATGCCGGCCTGATGCAGGCCGCGCGCGGCCTCCAGCGTGGTCGGGAATTCCGCCACCGACACGCGATCGCGCACGGCATCCGCGACATTCTCCTCGGTGGTGTCGTCATGGCTCGCGAGCGGAATGTTGTATTTGTGGGCCAGCGCCACGATCTCGCGCATGTTGGTCGCGGCATAGGCTTTCTGATATTCGAAGCGCTTCGCGAACAGCTCGTCGAGCTCGGCATCGGTCTTGCCGCCGCCCTTGCCGCGGTAATAGTCGCGCAGCTTGACCTCGTCGCGGAACTGGCGCTGGCCAGGTGTGTGGTCCATCAGCGACATCAGCTTGACGTCGGGACGGTCGATCAGCTCCTTGGCCTCCTCCACCACGCTCGGCATCGGGATTTCGCAGCGCAGATGCAGGAAGTGGTCGGCGCGCAGCAGGCTGGCGTCGCGCGCGGTCGTGATGGCGGCGGCGAGCACGCCGGCGCGGCCATCGACTTCCTCGGCGCCGTCCTCGCGCCAGACCCGCAGCGAGTCGAACACGGTCGTGATGCCCGAGGTCGCGAGCTGGCCGTCATAGGAGATGACGGCTGCGACCGGATTCCAGAACACTTTCGGGCGCGGCACGTAGTGCGCTTCGAGGTGGTCGGTGTGCAGCTCGATCAAGCCGGGCATGATGAGGTCGCCGCCGGCATCCTCCGCACCCGCAGGCGCCCTGCCCTCGCCGATCTCGGCAATACGTCCGTCGGCGAGAGCGAGCCAGCCCTGCTCGATCACCCGGTCAGCCAGCACGATCCTGGCGTTGGCGATCAATGTTTCCTTCGGCTTGGCGTTCATTTCCATTTCCTTCAGGCGGCGGCGGCAAAGCTGGTGACGTCAACAATACGGTCGGCAATCAAATGGCGGATTTCGTCGTCATGGACAATGGCGACCATGGCGACGCCCTGGCGCTTCTTCTCGGCGACCAGATCGACCACGACGGCGCGATTGGCGGCATCGAGCGAAGCGGTCGGCTCGTCCAGCAGCAGGATCGGCAGCTCCGAGATGAAGCCGCGCGCGATGTTGACGCGCTGCTGCTCGCCGCCGGAGAAAGTCGCGGGCGGAAGCTGCCAGAGCCTTTCAGGGATATTGAGGCGGTGCAGCAGCTCACCGGCGCGGGCCTGTGCGTCGGCTCGGGCCGTGCCGTTCACGATCAGTGGCTCCGCGACGACGTCGATCGTGGCAACCCTCGGCACCGCCCGCAAAAACTGACTGACATACCCGATGGTGGAGCGGCGGATGTTGAGAACCTGCCGCGGCTCGGCGGTGGCGAGATCGACCACCGCGCCGCGGTGGCGGATGCCGATGCGGCCGGAGTCGCAACGGTAATTGCCAAAGATCATCTTCAGGATCGACGACTTTCCGGCCCCGGACGGGCCGGAAAGCACGACGCATTCACCCGAATCAACGTGGAAGGTCACGCCGCTGACGACAGGCAATTCGATGCCGCCCTGCAGGTGCATCGTAAAGGTCTTTTTCGCGGCGGCGATGTCGATCATGGCGGTCATCGGAAAACTCATCTTGGAAAACTCATGGCGGCAAAATCGAGGAGACGAGGAGCTGGGTATAGGGCTCGCGTGGGTCATCGAGCACCTGGTCGGTGAGACCGGTCTCGATGACACGGCCGCCCTTCATCACCATCACGCGATGCGACAGCAGCCGCGCCACAGCGAGATCGTGAGTGACGATGATGACGGCGAGGTGCAGCTCGGCGACGAGGCTGCGAACGAGGTCGAGCAGGCGAGCCTGGACAGACACGTCCAGACCGCCGGTCGGCTCGTCCATGAACACCAGCCGCGGCTCGGTGACGAGGTTGCGCGCGATCTGGAGGCGCTGGCGCATGCCGCCCGAATAGGTGCGCGGCGCATCGTCGATGCGCGCGATGTCGATCTCGACACGGGTGAGCCAGTCCGACGCGGTGTCGCGGATGCGGCCGTAGTGATTCCAGCCCACCGCCATCAGCCGTTCGCCGACATTGGCGCCGGCCGAGACCGCCATGCGCAGGCCCTGCGCGGGATCCTGGTGCACATAGCCCCAGTCGGTGCGGAACAGGAAGCGCCGCTCGGCCTCGCCCAGCGTCGTGAGATCGCGGGTGATGCCGTCGCGCATCCGGTACGATACCTGGCCGCCACTCGGCGCGAGCTGGCCCGACAGCATTTGCAGCAGTGTCGACTTGCCCGAGCCGGACTCGCCGACGATCGCCAGCACCTCGCCGGGATAGAGCGAGAACGACACGTCGCGGCACGCGGCGATGCGGCCGTAGGACTTGCTGAGCGTCTCCGCGACCAGCAGCGGCTGATCGTTCTCCAGCATCTCCTCAGCCATTTGATCCCTCCTGCGCCTTCTCCTTGTACGGCGCGGCGCTGAGGCTGCCGTGATGGCCGGCGGCCTGGCGGCCCTCGCAATAGTCGGTGTCCGAGCACACGAACATGCGCCCACCCTTGTCGTCGGTGACGATCTCGTCGAGGTACGAATTCTCCGCGCCGCACAGCGCGCAGGGCGCGTTGAAGCGGTACGGCTCGAACGGGTGATCCTCGAAATCGAGCGACACCACCTGCGTATAGGGTGGGATCGCATAGATCCGCTTCTCGCGGCCGGCGCCGAACAATTGCAGCGCCGGGCAATTGTCCATCTTGGGATTGTCGAATTTCGGCGTCGGCGACGGGTCCATCACGTAGCGCGCGTTCACCTTCACCGGATAGGCGTAGGCGGTGGCGATGTGGCCGAAGCGGGCGATGTCCTCGTAGAGTTTTACGTGCATCAGGCCGTATTCGGCGAGCGCATGCATGCGCCGGGTCTCGGTCTCGCGCGGTTCGAGGAAACGCAGCGGCTCCGGGATCGGCACCTGATAGACCAGCACCTGGTTTGCGTGCAACGACGTCTCCGGGATGCGGTGACGGGTTTGGATCACGGTCGCATCTTCTGTTGCCGTGGTCGTGGCGACGCCGGCGGTCTTGGCGAAGAATTTGCGGATCGAGATCGCGTTCGTGGTGTCGTCGGAGCCCTGGTCGATCACCTTCAGTACGTCCTGCGGCCCCAGGATCGCCGCGGTCACCTGCACGCCGCCGGTGCCCCAGCCATAGGGCATCGGCATTTCGCGGCTGGCGAACGGCACCTGATAACCGGGGATCGCGATCGCCTTCAGGATCGCGCGGCGGATCATCCGCTTGGTCTGCTCGTCGAGATAGGCGAAATTGTAGGCGGGCGCGTTCATTCCGCGGCCTCCTTCATGGCATCGGGCGCGTTGGCCTCGGCAAACTCCTTGCGCAGCTTGCGGAGCAGGCCGAGCTCGGACTGGAAGTCGACATAGTGCGGCAGCTTCAGATGCTCGACGAAGCCGGTCGCCTGGACGTTGTCCGAATGCGACATCACGAATTCTTCATCTTGCGCCGGGGCCACGGCTTCTTCGCCGAGCTCGCGGGCACGCAGCGCGCGGTCGACCAGCGCCATCGACATGGTCTTGCGCTCGCTCTGGCCGAAGGCGAGACCATAGCCGCGGGTGAAGCACGGCGCTTCCGTCGCCGAACCCTTGAACTGGTTGACCATCTGGCACTCGGTGAGCTCGATGGAGCCGAGTGGCACGGCGAAGCCGACGTCCTCCGCGAAAAACTCGACCTCGACCTCGCCGAAGCGGATCTCGCCGACGAAGGGATGGTTGCGGCCGTAGCCGCGCTGGGTGGAATAACCCATCGCCAGCAGAAACCCTTCGTCACCGCGCGCGAGGTTTTGCAGGCGCAGGTCGCGATCGGCCGGGAAGTTCAGCGGTTCGCGCGTGAGATCGCCGACGCTGGCGCCGTCTTCGGCTCGCGGCGAGGACTCGATCAGCCCGTCCCGGCCCAGGATGTCGGTCACACGCGGCGTGGGCGCCGTCGACGCTTCGGCCGTCGCCGGCACTTCAGGCACAAAGCCCTGGCCAAGCGATGGATCGAGCAGGCGGTGGGTGTAGTCGAAGGTCGGCCCGAGGATCTGGCCGCCGGGAATGTCCTTGAACGTCGCCGACACCCGCCGCTGCACGCGCATCGCGCCGGTCTCGACCGGCTCGCTGGTGCCGAAGCGCGGCAGGGTGGCGCGGAAGGCGCGGATCAGGAAGATCGCCTCGATCAGATCCCCGCGCGCCTGCTTGATGGCGAGCGCCGCGAGCTCACGGTCATAGAGCGAGCCTTCGCTCATGACGCGGTCCACGGCGAGGCCAAGCTGCTCCGAGATCTGATCCAGCGTGACTTCGGAAACGCTCTGGTCGCCACGCCGCGCATTGGCGAGCAGGCGATGGGCGTTCTCGATGGCGCGCTCGCCGCCTTTGACTGCGACATACATGCGACTAGCTTCCCTTGTTCACGACACGCGTGGTGCGCGGGATCGCAACCACGGCGTCATCGGCGACCAGCACCAAATCGATGCCGCGCGGAAACAACGCCTCGTTCATGCGCAGGCGCTCGAACAGATCGAAAGGCTTGATCGAGGCCTGAAGCGTCGCGACACCGTCGATGCCGGGGCCACGCAGTTCGAAACTGCGACCCGAGTCCAGGCTCTCGACCTGAAGGATCACGGTGGTCGAACGATCCGGATACTCGTTCGTGCCCAGCGCGAAGCGCTCGAGCGCCGGCAACGCCGCGCCGTCGCTGATCAGCGCGAAACTTGCGATCGAGGGATCCTGCACCACCGGCGCGCCGGTGTGGAACTTGAGCCATTTCACCACGTCCGATCTCTCCGCCATCCGCGCATCGAGCCAGAGCGGCGTGTCGTGATCGAACAGCGTCAGCGCGATCGCGGCGGTGCCGCGCATCGTTGGCCCGGGCACTCCCGCCATCGGTACGATGCGCTGGACCGAACCCGGCCGCGCCATCGCGTCCATGACGGAACGAAAGGTCGATTGCGCCGACAAGACCTTGTCGACGAAACCCGGCGGCAGTTCCGCAATCGTGGTCATGGCCTCACCCCTCACCGCGCACCATGGTGTAGAAATCAACCTTCGTCGCGGCGGTCTCGGCCGCCGCCTGCTTGCGCTGGATCATAAGCTGCTCGCGCAACGGCGCGATAACGTCACGCTCCACCGCCTCGCCGAAATCACTGGACTGCGCCAGCGCGTCGCACAGCGCGATCAGCCGCGCCTTCTCGCCGTCGCGCCCCAGCGTGTAGCCGAAGCCGACTTCGCCGCTCGCGAGCCGGACCGCCGCGCGCGACACCGTGGCTTCACCGAGATTGAATGGCGCGCCGTCGCCGCCGACCCGGCCGCGCAGCATGACGAGACCGTTTTCCGGCGCGCGCAGCTCCTGATGAGCCGGCAGGGCGAGAGCGCGGAGGCGAGCGGCGATCTCGCCCGCCTCCGCGTGCGCCAGCACGGCCATCGCGGCCTTGCGCTGGACTTGCTGGTTGTTGTGCTGGGTCACCAAATCCACCGAAACTCTCTGCAGAACTTGCCGAATCCAAGTTGTCTATGATAATAGACAACTTGATACGGACGCGCCATGACTGTTTCGTGACAAACGTGTGATTTCTGAAGTAGGCTTCTCGGCGACATGAGCATGCAGGACACAGCCTCTTCGGGCGTCGCGCTGTGGCGCCTCGTTGCCGACGGCATCGAGCGCGGTATCGCCGACGGCCGCTTTGCGGCCGGCGACAAGCTGCCGGGCGAGATGGAGATCGCCGAAACCTATCGCGTGAACCGCCACACCGTGCGGCGCGCCCTGGCCGCACTTGCCGAGCGGGGCCTCGTGCGCGCCGAACGCGGCAGCGGAACCTATGTCGAGGCGCAGCGCCTTGCTTATCCCTTGCGCTCGCGCACCCGCTTCTCCGAGATCGTCGGCGCCGATGGCCGCGAACCGCATGGCCGGTTGATCGAGGCGTCCGACGACGTCGCGACCCGCGAACTGGCGCGTGAACTGGGATTGAAGGCCGGCGCGCCGCTGGTGCGGATCGAGGCGATCCGCCTCGCCGACCGCACGCCGATCTGCGTCTCCACCACCTGGCTGTCAGCGGAATTGTTCCCGGGCGCGGGCAATGTGTTCGCCGCGACGCGATCGATGACGAAACTGCTCGAGCATTACGGCGTCCGCGACTACAGCCGCGGCGCGACCCGGATCACCGCCGGCATCGTGGACGCGACCGACGCCGCGCGGCTCGATCTGCCGCTGGGACGGCCGATCCTCGTGGTCGACGCGACCGACCACGATCTCGCCGGCAAGCCGCTGGTGACCAAGCACTCGCGCTTTGCAGCGGAGCGGGTGGAGTTTCTGGTGGAGAACGGGTGAGGCTGCTCTTCTTCACCCTCTCCCCTTGCGGGAGAGGGTGGCTCGCCGCGTAGCGGCGAGACGGGTGAGGGGTCTCTCTCCGCGCCCACGTCTCAGTATTTGAACTCGCCGAAGCACCCCCTCATCCGGCGCTTCGCGCCACCTTCTCCCGCAAGGGGGCTGTTGCGTAATTCGTCAATTGTGATTCCCTAGGGCAAAGCCTTGGAGGGTAGCGATGGCGGTCAAGCGGACGGGACAGCCGAGCTTTGTGGAAGCGCTGATGCCGAAGGGGGCCGGCGCCAATGCGGCGCTGGATCGGCTGGCTGGCCTGGTCAAGTGGTACCGGTTCGAGAAGCTGATCGGCCATTTGCGGGATGAAGGGAGCCCCGGTCGACCAGGCTATCCGGTGTTGGTGCTGTTTCGTGCTGTGCTGTTGCAGTCGCTGTATGGTCTTTCGGAGCGCGAACTCGAGGAAGCGCTGGGCGACCGGTTGTCGTTCAAGCGCTTCGTCGGTTTGAGCCTTGAGGATGCGACGCCCGACCACACGGTCCTGAACCGCTTCCGGAACCAGCTCGTTGAACAGGGCCTGCTGGAGAAGCTGTTTGGCGAATTGGATCGTCAGCTTGAGAATGCTGGCGTGATCCTCAAGCGCGGCACGATGCTGGATGCGACCTTGATCCAGGCAGTCTCGGCTCCGCCCAAGGAGGATCGCCCCTCAAACGACCCTGATGCCCGGTTTGCCAAACGGCAGGGCAAAAGCGGCTCGACCTTCGGTTACAAGGCCCATGTGGGTGTGGACGAAGGATCCGGCTTGATCCGCGCGGTGCTGACCACACCCGCTAACGTCAACGATACGACACCTGCGGACGCTTTGATCCGGGGCGATGAAGCTGCGGTGTGGGCCGATGCGGCTTACGACACCCATGCCCGACGGGCCCGGCTGAAGGCGGAGGGCAAGAAACCCCGCATCGCTCGTCGGCCCAACAGACATCATCCGGAACTGCCGCCCAGGCTCAAACGCTACAACCTCCTCATCGCGCGCCGCCGAGCCCAGGTCGAGACCACCTTCGCTACTCTCAAACGCCGCATGCGGCTGACCTGCATCCGCTACGTCGGTCTGATCAAGGCGACCGGGCAAGTCGTGCTCGCCGCGATCGCCTTCAACATGAGGCGGTGGGCCACAATCGCCGCGTGAGCCACCCTCCGAGGGCGACAACTACAGATCTTGGCAGGCAATTGCCGGGACCAAGGCCTTCGTTCCTGACGTCTTCAGCCTCAAGAGCTGATAACGCAACAGGCCCGCAAGGGGAGAAGGGAAGTGGAGTTCGTGGCTACGATTACGCGACCGCCCGCCTTCCAATAATCGCAAACCGCAATTTGCTCGAGATGAAATCGATCGCGGCGACCGCAACCAGAATCATCAGGATCAGGAACGACACCTTCTGCCATTCCAGCACGCGGATCTGCTCGGCGAGCTGGAGACCGATGCCGCCGGCGCCGACGATGCCGATGATGGTGGCCGAGCGCGTGTTGGATTCGATGAAATAGAGCACCTGGCCGGCGATCACGGGCAGCACCTGCGGCAGCAGGCCGAAGCGGATCTCGTGCAAAGCACTGCCGCCGGAGGCGCGCACGCCTTCGACCTGCTTCTGGTCGGCGCCCTCGATCGCCTCCGAAAACAATTTTCCGAACGCCCCGAAATCCGACACGGCGATGGCGAGCACGCCGGCGAACGGACCGAGCCCGACCACGTTGATCCACACCAGCGCCCAGATCAGCGTGTCGACGCCGCGGATCGAATCGAGGAGACGCCTGATAGGAAAGCGCAGGATCTGCGAGGGTATGACGTTGCGAGCGGCGAGCAAGCTGACCGGAAGCGCGAACACAGCCGCGAGCGTCGTGCCGAGTAGCGCGATCGACAGCGTCTCACCCAGCGCCTTCAGATAGACCGGGAGCGAAGAGCCGGGATCGGGCGGGATCATCATCAGGCTGATCCAGCCGAGCTGGCTCAGCCCTGCAAAGAATCGCGACGGCGAGAAGTCGAGATCGACGAGGCCGTAGACCAGGATCGCGAAGGCCGCGACGATCATCGCGGGCATCGCGAGCCGCGCCGAGGCCGGGCGGTCGAACACATCGGGATAGCGCGCGCGAAGCTCTCGCGTGTCGACCTCCTGCGGTCTCGTCACGTCCGTGCCTCCTTGCCGAACAGACGGCCGCGCAGCCAGCCCGTGGTGATGTCGATGATGAAGACGGTGATGATGATGGTGAGCAGGATGGCACTGACGTCGGAGTAATAGAACTTGCGGATGGCGACGACGAGTTCCTGTCCGATGCCGCCGGCACCGACGAAGCCCATGACCGAGGCCTCGCGGACATTGATCTCGAAACGCAGCAGCGCATAGCTGGCGTAGCCCGCGGACACCTGCGGCACCACGGCGAAGCGCATGCAGGAGAGCCAGCTCGCGCCGGTCGAGCGGATGCCTTCGACCGGCTTCATGTCCGCATTCTCGACGATCTCGGAGAACAGCTTGCCGAGCGCGCCGGTGGAGTGGATCGCGATCGCGAGCACGCCGGCCATCGGCCCGAGGCCGAACGCGATCACGAAAATCAGCGCGAAGACGATGCCCGGAACGGTGCGGGCGAATTCGAGCAGGCGGCGCACCACGAAGCGCAGCCAGCGCGACGGCGAGGTGTTCTCGGCCGCGAAGAAATTCAAGGCGAAGGCGAAGATCGCGCCAATCAGCGTGCCGACATAGGAGATCAGCAACGTCTCGCCCAGCATCTTCAGCCATTTGCGCCAGCCCCACAGCCACTCGCCGGCATCGGTCCAGACCCGCTGGCCGCTGTCGAGTGTGAGGATGCGGTCGAAATAGCTGATGAAATTGCCGAAGTAAGTGAAAAGCGTGCGCAAGTTCACTTCGGCGCCGATCGCGGCGAGAACCAGCGCGGCGGCGAAGATCACAACTCCCAACAGGAGGCGGAGCCGCTTGCGCGCGACCGCCCGGTCATAGGCCGCGTTCAACGCAGCCAGTTGCTGCTGGGGGAGGATCGAAACCGCGACGGTCATCTGGTCAGGACAAGTGGCCGGTCAAAGAGAAGGAGCCGGGCCCATCGACCCGGCTCCAGTGCTATCGTCCTGAAACTCAGGACGCCTTCTTCTTACGCAGTGCATCGACGAACTTGATCAGCTCGATCGTGCCATCCCAATCCTTGGTGGTGGCGGGATGAAAACCCTTCTTCTGGCCATCGGACAGACGGTCGAAAGCCGCCTTGTCCTTGGCCGGCGCGTCGAAGAACGCCTTGGCGATGGCGGCCTTGGCGTCTTCCGGCAGGTCGGAATTGTAAGCATAGGGGCCGTTGATGATCGGCGCCGACTTGTGGATGATGCGGAAATCGTCCTTCTTCATCGCCGAGCCGTCGGCGTTCTTCAGCATGTTCTTGGTCAGCATCTGCGCCAGCGTGGAATCGTCGTCGCTGGTCCACTGGTTGGCGGCGACGTCGACCGTGCCCTGCGACAGCGCCAGGATCGCGTTCTCGTGGCTGCCGGTGAAGACGACCTTGCTGAAATAGGTGTCGGCATCCGGGATGCCCATCTTGTCGAGCTCGAAGCGCGGCACATTGTTGCCGGAGGTCGAGTTCGGGTCGACCAGGCCGAGGTTCTTGCCCTTGAGGTCATCGACCTTCTTGTAGGCGCTGCTCGCCTTGACGAAGAACACCGAATAGTAGCCGGTCGAGCCATCGGCGTTGATGTCGTTGGCGAAGGCGTCGGTCTTGACGCCGGTCAGGCGGGCGCGCGCGAACGACGCCGAGCCGTAGCTGGCGATCTGGATGTTGCCGGCGCGCTGGCCTTCGATGACCGCGGCGTAGTCGTTGGCGATACGCAGCGTGACCTTCACGCCCAGTTCCTTGGAGAGATAGCTCACGAACGGCGCCCAGCGCTCGGTGACGCCGGAGGCGTTCTCGGCCGGGACGACCGCGAAAGTCAGTTCGGGATATTTGGCTTTCCAGTCGTCGGCGGAGGCCGAGGTCGTGAATGCGAGCGCGGCGGCGCCGGCAAGAATAAGTCTGCGAGTGATCATGATACCCTCTTCATCGGTTGGGGTCGGTTGACGCGAAATTATCAGCAGGACGTGACAGCGTTGTGCCGCTCAGGCCGCCGCGGCCGTTCCGAGCGCCGGCACGCCCTCGGGCGCCGGTGCAGATGCACCGCCCATGACGTCGGCGGCTTCGAGATCGTAGAGCTCACGCGCGACGCGGTCGGTGAGCTCGGACGGCACGCCATCGAACACCACGCGGCCCTGCGCCATGCCGATCAGGCGGTCGCAATAGGTGCGCGCCAGGTCGAGCGAATGCAGATTGCACAGCACGGTGATGCCGAAGTGTTTGTTGATGCGCAGCAGCGCATCCATCACGATCTTGGTGTTGCGCGGGTCGAGCGAGGCGATCGGCTCGTCGGCAAGGATGATGTCGGGCTGCTGCACCAGCGCGCGGGCGATCGCAACACGCTGCTGCTGGCCGCCGGAGAGCTGGTCGGCACGCTGGGCGGCGAGCGAGGCGATATCGAACTGTTCGAGCGCCGACATCGCCAGCGCCTTGTCGTGCTCGGGCCAGGTCTGCGTCAGCGAGCGCCAGGCCGGCATCGTGGCAAGACGCCCCATCAGCACGTTGGTCAGCACATCGAGCCGGCCGACCAGGTTGAACTGCTGGAAAATCATCGCTGAGCGCGCCCGCCACTGCCGCAATTCCTTGCCGCGCAACGCCGTGACGTCGAGGCCGTCGAAAAGGATGCGGCCCTGCGTCGGCGTCGCCAGGCGATTGATCATGCGCAGCATGGTCGACTTGCCGGCGCCGGAGCGCCCGATCACACCGACGAAGCCGCCGGGGGAGATTTGAAACGAAGCGTCGTCCACCGCGGCTTTTGCGCCAAAGCGGCACGTCAGACCTTCAACCACCAGCATAGAGGGCTCCAGAGTAGCTGGCTGCCACCGCTAACGCTGGCACTTGACACTTGTGTGACACGCGGATCGCGGTGCGGCGATCCTACACACCTCTTCCCCTGTCATCGTATCGTCATGACGTTGTCATCAGGCCGCTCGAAGAGGTATGCCCGCCCTCGACCTATCGGATGTAGCATGGCCGGCAAAAAGCTCTCTGTTCAACCGACCATCGACCCTTCGGCGAAGCTGCACGAGACCAGGCTCGGCACCTATACCGAAGTCGGCGCGCGCACGATCCTCACTGAAGTCACGATGGGCGATTACTCCTACGTCGTGAACGACGCCCAGATCACCTACACCACGATCGGAAAATTCTGCTCGATCGCGGCGATGACGCGCATCAATCCCGGCAATCATCCGATGCATCGCGCCACGCAGGCGCATTTCACCTATCGTTCCAGCGCCTACTTCGAGGGCGAGAGCGACGACGCCGAGTTCTTCGACTGGCGGCGCCAGCATCACGTCCATATCGGCCACGACGTCTGGATCGGCCATGGCGCGATCGTGCTGCCGGGCCGCAACATCGGCACCGGCGCGGTGATCGCGGCCGGCGCCATCGTCACCAAGGACGTGCCGGCCTACACCATCGTCGCCGGCAATCCGGCGCGCATCGTGCGGCGGCGGTTCTCGGAAGACGTCGCCGGACGGCTGGCGCGGCTCGCCTGGTGGGACTGGGATCACGACAAATTGCGTGAAGCACTGCCCGATTTCCGCAAGCTCGGGATTGAAGATTTCCTCTCGGCGTATGAAGCACGAGCAAGCTCCTTCCCCCGTTCTCCTGCCAGCAAACGAAGCGCGGTCGCGTGACAGACATCCTCCTTGAGGGCGGCCGGGCCCTGATCGGCTCCGAGCTCGTCGAAACTTCCATTCTGGTGTCGGGCGCGGACATTGCGCAGGTCGATGCCTCTCGCGTCCGTGCGCGGCTGGCGGTCGATGCGCGCAACCTGCTGGTGCTGCCCGGCATCGTCGATCTGCATGGCGATGCCTTCGAGCGACAGATGATGCCGCGCGCCGGCGTCGACTTCCCGATCGACGTCGCGCTCGCCGACAGTGACCGCCAGGCGATCAGCAACGGCATCACCACCGTCTTTCACGCCACGACCTGCTCGTGGGAGCCGGGCCTGCGCAGCGCCGGCAATGCGCGCGCCCTGATGGAGGCGATCGAACGGCAGCGCCCGCAATTCGCCGCCGACACCCGTTTCCACCTGCGGCATGAGACCTACAATCTCGACGCCGAGACAGAGATCGGCCAGTGGCTCGCCGAAGGCCGCGTCGACCTGTTCGCCTTCAACGACCACATGCACGGCACCGTTGCCGACATGGCCAAGCCTCGCAAGCGCAACCGCATGGTGGAGCGCACCGGCCTCTCGGGCGAGGAATTCGACCGGCTGGTCGAGCGTGTGCTTTCGCGCGCCAGTGAAGTGCAACCTTCCGTGTCGCGGCTCGCCGCAACTGCTCGCGCGGCCGAGGTGCGGATGCTCTCGCACGACGATGCGACGCCGGCGATGCGGCAGGAGTTTCGCGAGCTGGGCGCTGACATTGCGGAGTTTCCGATCAACGAGGAGACCGCGCGCGCGGCCGCGTCTGCGGGCGATGCCATCGTCTACGGTGCGCCGAATGTCGTGCGCGGCGGCAGCCATACCGGCTGGACCCGGGCTTCGGACATGATCGCGAAGGGCCTCTGCTCGGTGCTGGCGTCGGACTATTACTATCCCGCGCAACTGCTCGCGGCGTTCCGCCTCGCCGCCGACGGCGTGCTGCCGCTGACCGAGGCCTGGAGCCTGGTGTCCGCGGGACCGGCCCGCGCGACCGGCCTCGCCGATCGCGGCGTGCTCGCGGAAGGACGCCGCGCCGACATGCTGCTGGTCGACGACAGCGTGCCGCTGCGGCCGCGGCTGATCGCGGTGGTATCAGGCGGGAAGCTCGTGCATCTCACCGATGCGACGCGACTGCTCGCTGCGGCGGCGACGCCGCGCGAGGCTGTTGTTGCGGCCTGAACCGGTTATGCTCGGACAATGACAGATTTTCCCCGTTACGCGATCTACTTTGCCGCCGGCGCCGACAGCGCCGTCTCCCGCTTCGGCGCCGAGCTGCTTGGCTACGACGTCTATACCGGCGACGAGGTGCCGTTCCCTGCCGACGCATCGCGTGTTGCGCCGGACTGGCGCGACGTCACGGCCGATCCCCGCAAATACGGCTTCCACGGCACGCTGAAGGCGCCGATGGCGCTGGCGCCCGGCAGGACTGAAGCCGAGCTCGTCGCAGCCTGCGCGGCCTTTGCCGGCAAGGCGCGGCCGATGCCGTCGATCCGCCCGGTCGTCGACTCCATCAGCGGCTTCATCGCGGTGATTCCGACCGAGCCGGTGGGTGCGCTCCAGCAACTTGCCGCCGATTGCGTCCGCGAATTCGACGACTTCCGCGCGCCCATGACGGCGGAAGACCGCGCGCGGCGCAGGCCCGACAAGCTCACTGAGCGGCAGCGCGACTATCTCGACCGCTGGGGCTACCCGTACGTGATGGAAGAATTCCGCTTCCACATGACGCTGACGGGACGGCTGGATGCGGAGCGGCGCGGGCCGATCCTGGAGATGCTGCGCGCGAGATTTGCGGCGCTCGGTCTGGAGACGCTGGCGATCGACCGGATCGCGCTGTTCAAACAGGATGATACCAGGGCGCGCTTCCGCTTTGTCGGCGAGTGGGCGTTGGCGAGGTAGGCCTCAGCGCCAGCTCGCGAGATTGAAGGCGAGCGCCACGGCGCCAACCAGAATGAGGCTGGTCGCCCAGATTGCATCCAGATTGAACCAGCTTCGCGCGACGAACCTCAATCCCAGATAGCGGTAGACCAGCCACGCCAGACATCCGCCGGCACTGACCATGGCGACAACGTGCACCAGGGACACCAGCACCGCCATCCCGAGACTTGCCTTCATCAACGCGCCCGCCGCCTCATGGCCGGCATCGAGCTCGAACGCCCGGCAGAGCCCGAGATAGATCGGCACGAGCATCAAGGCCGCGCCGTGAGCAACGGCAACGGCGAATGACCAGAGCGCCAATTGCGTTGGTGGAATTCGTGCCAGCGTGCGCGGATGGCGCCGCTCGATCAGCCGATAGATGCCGAAGCCGATGACGAGAAGGCTCACGCCGAGCTGGATCGAACGCTGCCACTCGGCCAGCACGAGCAGGAACGCGAATGGCAGCAGCACGAGAAGTGTTGCCAGGAGATGCCCGGCCGCCAGAGCCCACAACGCACGGAACAGCGCGCGCGGGCTCTTGTCCATGAGCCCGGCCGAAACGGCGAGCGGCCACCCCATTCCCGGATTGACGCCGTGATAAAGACCGCTCGCGACAAGAGCGAGCCACAGCCAGCCGAGCGGCCAACTCCCGTGCTGCCAGCCTAGGCCGACGGGTAGCAAAAGGAGTCCGTCGAACAATCGCCGCCCTCCAGCCTGATCTGGTGCGCGCGATATCCGTCGGGGAAGCTCACGAAATAATCCTTGGCGAGCTCGAGGCCGCCGTCGCGACCGACATTGGCCATGACTTCCACGCCCGGAACTCCATCGGGATAGAATTGGTCATCCCAGGTGGAATACAGCGAATTGGTCCAGTACACGCGCTTGCCGTCGCGGCTGATCTCGACCATCTGCGGACCGGCCGCAAATGCCTTGCCGTTCGGATGGGGCGTGCGGCGCGCGATGCCGCCGATGTGAACCGAGCCGGCAAGCTTCGGCTTTCGCGGATCACTCACATCGTATTGGCGCATTTCACCCGTGCCCCAGCACGAGACATAGAGAAACCGGTCATCCATCGACAGGTCGATATCGGTGACCAGCGGCGGCACGGCGCCAAATACCTGCAGCAGCGGCGGGAGCTTCTCCTTTGGCGCGGGCTCGGGCGGAATCGTCGCCGTCTTCTCCGCATGGAATTTGCCGCCTTCGCGCCACCAGGTCCAGATCGATGCCTCGAGGTTGGTGGTGTCGACCACAACGCCAACGAAGCCGTATTCGCGAACCGGATCGTGCGCAGGCCGCACCTCCAGCGCCATCTGATGATTGGCGCCGAGGTCGATGGTCTGCACGTTGCGACGGGCGCGGAGATCCCAGAAGTGGAGACGATGGCCATATTTGTTCGCCAGCAGATCTTCCGCGACGATCCCGTTCTCGAACTGCGGCGGCAACGCCCATTCGCTCGTCACCATGTAGTCGCGCGGCAGGTTCCACCAGAAATCATAGTGCAGGGTCTGCGGACCGCGATCGATCTCCCACCGTCCGAGGACCTCGAACGTCTCGCAATCCATGATGAAGACGCCTGGAGGCCCGTTGGTGCCGTCCTTGCCGCCGCCGCCCAGCGTGCTCACATAGACGCCGTCCGGCCCGCAATGGATGGTATGCGGCCGCGAGTAGCCGGTCTTTTTGAAGATTTCCTCGGGCTCGATGATCTTGTGGATTTTGGCTTTGGTCGGATCGGGCTTGGTATCGATGATGTAGATCCGCGACGAGCGTATCCCGGGGATGATGAGGTAGCGCCGCTCGATGAAGGCATGTCCGACGAGCGGCGACAAGGCGGAGGAACAGGCGTTCCAGCCGAAGTGATGAAACTCATCGCCCTTGTTGGGCATCGTCACCGTGTGGACGATTTGGCTGTAGGTCGGCGATCCCGGCTTGACGTCGATGACCGCGAGAGCATCCGGTTTTGAGAAATCCGGACTGAGCAGCAGCGTGTAGGCAAAGTTCTCCGCCGGTGCTTCCATCGCCAGCTTGGGCGATGCGTGAAAGGTGGGATCCGGCCTCATCGTCATGGCACTGCCTCCCTGTTTCGTCGGCTCGCTCCAACCTGGCTCGGAATAGCGGCATAATGAAGAGCTGCTCAGCGACGTCTTGAGAAGCTCTGCGGACCTGGTCGGCGAGCGTACAAGGAGCATACAATATGTCATCGCCGGACCGCGGGAAACCGCCCGAACCGCGATGATTCGCCGCCTTCAGGCCAAACGGAAGCCGGCGGGATGAGAGGCTGGGGCGCGCGCCTCACATCACATTCGGTGTCGTCCCCGCGAACGCGGGGACCCGTAACCCCAGGGAGTAGTTATGGAGCGAGCCGGCAACTCCGAGTCTTCGCCAAACTTCTCCCTGTGATTATGAGACCCGGATCTGCGCGCACTTAGGGCGCGCTTGTCCGGGACGCCGGCGGAGGCTACTTGCCCCAGCGCAACGCCAGCGCATCCCGCTCCTTCGCCAGCTCCAGCAGCCCTGCCCGCGTCGCCGGGTGCAGCGGCTGCAGCGGATGCCGCACGGCGTCCGATTTGATCACGCCGCCGGCCTGCATCATGGCCTTGCAGGCGATCAGGCCGCATTGGCGGTTTTCGTAGTTGATCAATGGCAGCCAGCGCTCATAGGCGGCCTTTGCCTCCTCGCGCTTGCCGGCGAAATAGGGATCGATGATCTGGCGGATGCCGTCGGGATAGCCGCCGCCCGTCATCGCGCCGGTGGCGCCGGCGTCGAGATCGGCGAGCAGCGTGATGGCTTCCTCGCCGTCCCACGGGCCTTCGATATCCTTGCCGCCCGCCTCGATCAGGCTGCGCAGCTTTGCAGCCGCGCCCGGCACCTCGATCTTGAAATAGCGGATGTTGGCGAAGTCGCGCGCCAGCCGCGCGAGCAGCTCGACCGACAGCGGCGTTCCGGCGACAGGCGCGTCCTGGATCATGATGGGAATGTTGATCGCGCCCGAGAGCACCTTGAAGAATTCGACGATGCCCTTCTCGGGCACGCGGAAGGTCGCGCCGTGATAGGGCGGCATCACCATGACCATCGCGGCACCGGCGGCCTCCGCCTGCTGGCTGCGCGCGGCGCAGACGGCGGAGCTGAAATGCGTGGTGGTGACGATC
Organism: Bradyrhizobium japonicum USDA 6; assembly: GCF_000284375.1. Lineage (NCBI taxonomy): Bacteria > Pseudomonadati > Pseudomonadota > Alphaproteobacteria > Hyphomicrobiales > Nitrobacteraceae > Bradyrhizobium > Bradyrhizobium japonicum. The sequence goes on along the minus strand of NC_017249.1, from coordinate 1,361,002 downwards.
ACGGGAACCCGGCCCGCGACGTGCTCCAGCACCGCATGCATCACGGTTTCGCGCTCGGCATCGGTGAGCACGAACTGCTCGGAGAAATTGGCGAGGATGCAGAGACCATTCGAGCCCGCATCGATCATGAAATCGATGCAGCGGCGCTGGCCCTCGAGGTCGAGCTCGCCGCGCTCGTCGAAGATGGTGGGCGCGACCGGGAACACGCCGCGATAGGGGCGCTGGGCCTTGTGTGGGGTGACCGGCATCGAACTCTCCATCCTTGATACGTCTGTTGCTGCACTCCCGCAGCGGCACAGATGTACCCGCCGCGTGAAGCGGCGGCAATGCCGTTCGCGCGACGCCGGGATGGACGACGATCGAAGTTATGCGGTCTTCACGGCCCCCAAAAAGCCTTCGACCGCGACGCGAAGACGATCGGCATCGCCCGACATCTTCTTCACGGATTCGGACAGCACCGTGCCGGCGTTGCCGGTTTCCTGGTTGAGCCTGGCGACGCTGCCGATAGTGTCGGTGACCTCGCGGGTGCCCTGGGCGGCCTGCTGGAAGTTGCGCGAGATCTCGGTGGTGGCCGCGCGCTGCTCCTCGACCGCGGCTGCGATCGCCGTCATCTTCTCGTCGATGCCGCTGATGGCACCCCCGATCGAGCGGATGGCGGTCACGGCCTGGCCCGTCGCGCCCTGGATCTCCTCGACCTGGCGCGAGATTTCCTCGGTTGCAGTTGCGGTCTGCGCGGCGAGGCTCTTGACCTCGCCGGCGACCACGGCAAAGCCACGGCCGGCTTCGCCCGCACGCGCCGCTTCGATGGTCGCATTCAGCGCCAGGAGATTGGTCTGGCCGGCGATGGCGTTGATCATCTTCACGACCTCGCCGATGCGGCTCGCGGTCTGATCGAGGATCTCGACCGTCGCGTTGGTCCGCTCGGCCTGCGAGACGGCTTCGCGCGCCTCGCGGGCGCTCAACTGTACCTGTGCGGAGATCTCGCCGACGGATGCGGAGAGTTCCTCGGTCGCGGCCGCGATGGTCTCGAGATTGTTGGTGGCCTGCTCGGCTGCGGAGGACACTGCCGCGGTCTGGCTGGTCGATTCTGAAACCAGCGTGCGCACATCGGTCGCGGTGGCATCGAGCTCCCTCGCCGACGCAGCGACGCTGTGGATCACCGCCTGCACGGTGTCGTCGAAGCTGCGGCATGCGTCGTCCACGGTACCGGAGCGGGCGAGTTGCAACGCCTGCTGCGATTCGCGTTCCTGGCCCAGTCGCTCGGCGGTCGCCGCGCTCTCGCGCAGGCTCTCGAGCGCGGCAGCCATAGTGCCGAACTCGTCCGGATATTTCGACTGCGGCACCGGCGTCGCGTAATCGCGGGCGCCGATTCGCGCGATGGCGTCGAGGATGGCGCGGACCGGGCGCATCAGGCGATTGCGCACCACGTAGACGCCGGCGAGGGTCACGCCGAGCGCGAGCAGAAACGCGAGCGACTGCACGATGAGGTTGGTGAGCGCCTTGGTCTGCACGGCCTCGGCACGCGCGATCGACTGATCCAGCGCCTTGGTCGCGACCCCGACAATGAGCGGGAACGGCGACTGGCAGAGCGCATTCCACTCCGAAGCGGGCATCGCAGGCTTGCCGCTGCCGTCGAAATTCTTGGTGAGATCGCCGATCTGCTTCAGGACGCCATCGGTCTTGGCCTTCGCGTCCGACGCTGCCGTCACCAGCTCCGCCGTCACGTCGGGCGCAGCCAGCAACTCGGCCATGCCCGCCCAGCCGGAGGCGATCGTGCCGTCCCATTGCGCCACCGACCGCTTCTGGGCGTCGTCGAGCGGCTTGCTGCTGTTGACGTTCGAGCGAAGCGACGAGCAATGGATTCCATAGCGGTCGCGCACCTGCCAGGCGAAGCGGCGGACCTGGATCATGCGCGCGATGTAGGGATCGTTCATCCAGGCGCGGTTCGACACCGCGGTGGAGGCGAGGTTCGCCGTGTCGATGACCTTGGTGACGGCGTCGTACCAGGAATTGGTCCGCTCCATCTTGCGCTCGGCGCGCGGAAGCCTGGCCTCGTCGTAGAACAGCTGGAATTGCGGCGCGGCTTCGTTCCAGCGCTGCTTCAGCGTGCCGGCGAGCTCGTCGCGGCGTGCGAAATCGACGGTCGAGAGCGCGGCGCTGATCCCTTCATAGCCGCCCTGCTCGGCCTTCTCGGCTTCAGCGAGTTTTGCCTTGGGATCGTCCTCGCCAAGGATGGCGCTCTGGGCATCGCCACGATTGTTGCGCAACGCGAGCACGCCATGGAAGATCGCCTTGTCGGCAGCGGCGAGCCGCGCCGTCTCGAGACTGTCGCTGTAGCGACCGAACGCTCCGAACATCTGGATCGCCGTAGAGGCCAGCGCACCGGCGGCCAGCAGGGCCATCAAGGTCAGGAGAAGCGAGCTTACCGATTTCTTAAACATTGCCATGAGTCAGGGGGCCTGCATTGTACTGCCGGCCACCCTGCATCGCGACATGCCAAGGATCGGTTAAGGTTTTAATCGAATTGCCGGGAGTGCCCGGTCTGTAGGCGCTTTAAGACTAGCGAAATCAGGCAACCTTGGTGAAATCAGGCGGCCGGCGCTCCGCGAAGGCGGTGAAGGCCTCGCGCGCCTCGGCGGTGCGCAGACGCTGTCCGAACTGCTCGCCCTCGGCATTCATCTGCGCGACCAGAGCCTCGCCATTGCGCATCAGCTTCTTGGTGGCCGTGAGCGCGCCGGCCGGCTGGCGGGCAAGACGCTGGGCGAGCGCGAGCGCCTCGGCATCGAGCTTGTCGAGCGGCACCACGCGGTTGGCAAGGCCCCATTCCAGCGCCGACCTGGCCGCTACGGTCTCGCCCAGCGCGAACATCTCGTAGGCGCGGGCGTAGCCGATGCGTGCCGGCATCAGCAGGCTGGAGGCTGCCTCCGGCACCAGCGCTAGGCCGACGAAGGGCGTCGACAATTGTGCGTTGTCGGCGAGCACGACGAGGTCGCAATGCAGCAGCATCGTGGTGCCGACGCCGACGGCGCGGCCCTGCACGGCCGCGACCAGCGGCCGGGTGCAGCGCGCCAGCGACTGGATGAAGCGCACGACGTTGCGGCTGCCTTCCGACTTGCCGGCTGCGACGGCGGCGAACTCGCCGACATCGTTGCCGGCGGTGAACATGTCACCCTCGCCGCGGATCAGGATCACGCGGGCGGACGGATCGAACTCGGCGGATTCGATCGTGTCGGCGAGCTTGCCGTACATCGCATCCGTCAGCGCGTTCTTCTTGTCGGGGCGCGCCAGCGTGAGGGTGAGAATTCCGTTGTTGTTCTCGATCCGGACGTGCTCGGTCATGGGTCTCTCCTTTATTCGTCTGAAGGTCTTGGAAACTTGTCCTGAATGCTGGACAGCCAGCGCGCGACGATGTCGATCTCCGTGCTGGTAAATCCGTCCGTCAACGCGGCGTTGATCTGCGCCGCGTCGGTCTTCGCCTGCGCCAGCACGGTGCGCCCCTTCGGCGTCAGCCATACGCGCCAGGCCCGACCATCCTCGCGATCGGCCCGCCGCTCGACCAGCCTCGCCGCAGCACTGCGATCGACGAGGCCTGAGATGCCGGCCGGCCCCATGTCGAGCGCCGCGCCCGCCTCGCCCATCAGCACGCCGTCCTGCTTGCCGAGGATGAACAACAGCCCCGCCTGCGCCGGCGTGACCTCGTTCTGCGGCTGCGCCGCCATCCAGCGCTGCAAGCGGCGCTGTGCGACGTTCAGGAGGTAAATAAGCCGATGATGCCTCGCTGCGGCCCCTTTATTTCGCATGCGAAGTAGATAGTCGACCCGAACCGGATTGTCAAAGGGCGACCGCTACGCGGCGCGGCAGCCGTCGAGGAACAGGGCCGCGCAGGTCTGCACGCGGCGCTCGATCTGCTTGCGTGACGGCAGCGGCATGCCGCCATAGATCGCCGCGCGCTGCGGCGCCGACGCGACCATGCCGATCAGCATGCCGGCAACTTCCTCCGCATCATCGATGGCGATGCGCTTGCGCTTGACCTGGACCCGCAGCCAGTCCGCGAGCGTCCTGACCGTGCGGGAAATGCCGTTGTTGTAGAAGTTGGCGGCGAGCTCGGGGAACGCTGCGGATTCCTGCAGCACCATGCGCTGCAGCGCCACGACCTCCGGATCGAGCGCGAGATCGGCGCAGGCCAGCAGCGCGGCACGCAGGCCCGTCTCGATATCGACCTCGTCGCTTCCTTGCAGGTCGACGGCGGAGAGCAGCTGCTCGAGCCTGTCCGCGCACATCGCCTCGAACAGCGCGGCCTTGCCCGGAAACAGGCGATAGAGCGTCTTGGTCGAGATGCCGGCGCGGCGTGCCAGCTCTTCGGTGCTGGTCGCGGCGTAGCCGTCGACGGCAAAGGCGTGGCGCGCGGCGTCGAAGACGATCCGCCTCGTCTCCTCGTCGCTGCGCAGTTGCGGCCGCCCGCGCGGACGGCATTCACCTGAAGGTTTTGTCTGAGCCATGCTTTTAAATGACGACTGTCATTCCATTGACAATTCCAAAGCTAGTCTCATTTTGGAAATCGTCAAGTTTCCTAATTCAGGGGAGCCGGCCATGTCCGTCCACACCACCCCATCTGCTGCGACCCAAACCGCTATTCCAGCAACCGTGCCGGAGGGCGTGCTGCCCACCGCACTGACCGGCGTCCGCCGGCAAAAGCTCAATCTCCGCAAGCTGTTGCTGATGGGTGCGGCGGTCGTCGCGCTGGCCGGCGCGGGCTGGTATGGCTACGATTACTGGACCGTCGGCCGCTTCCTCGTCTCCACCGATGACGCCTATGTGAAGGCCGACAACACCACCATCGCGCCGAAGGTCAGCGGCTACCTCGACCGCGTCCTGGTCGGCGATAACGAGCATGTGAAGGCCGGCCAGGTGCTCGCCAGGATCGACGATCGCGACTTCCGCGTCGCGCTCGACCAGGCCAAGGCCGATGTCGCCGCCGCGAATGCGACGGTGACGAGCAAGCAAGCGCAGCTCGAGGTCCAGCAAGCGGTGATCGCGGCCGCCAAGGCGACCATCGACGTCGACACTGCTGCAAAGACCTTCGCGGAGCAGGAGAACAAGCGCTACACCGACCTCGCCAAGACCGGCTATGGCAGCGTGCAGAATGCACAGCAGGCCCAGGCGCGCGATGCCGGCGCCGATGCCGCGATCCAGCGCGACACCGCCAATCTCGCCTCGGCTCTGAAACAGGTCGAGCTGCTGAAGGCCGAGATCGTGCAAGCCAGTGCCGCGGCCGCCCGCGCGACCGCGCTTCAACATCAGGCCGAGCTCAATCTCAGCTACACCACGATCGTCTCTCCGATCGACGGTGTCGTCGGCAACCGCACCTTGCGCATCGGCCAATATGTGCAAGCGGGAACGCAGCTGATGTCGATCGTGCCGGCCGAGGGCGCCTATGTGGTCGCCAATTTCAAGGAGACCCAGCTCACCCATGTCCGCGCGGGACAGCAAGTCGAGATCGAGGTCGACACCTTCCCGGGCCAGGTCGTGCACGGCCATGTCGATTCCATCGCACCCGCCAGCGGCCAGGAGTTCGCCTTGCTGCCGCCGGACAACGCCACCGGCAATTTCACCAAGGTCGTGCAGCGCATCCCCGTGAAGATCGCGCTGGATGCCGAGACGCACTCTGCGATCGAGCTGCGGCCCGGCATGTCCGTGATCCCGACGATCGCAACCCGTTCAACGCCGACCGCGCAAGCGGCAACGACGCCCAAAGCGAAGCTTGTTTCCGGAGGGTCGTGCCATGTCAAACAGCCTCACAATCTCGACGCCAGCACCCGCAAGACCGACCGCGACGCCTGATCGCGCCGCCAGCGATCCCAATCGCGCGAGCGCTACGGTCTGGATCGCCGTCTTCGCGGCGATGATCGGCGCCTTCATGGCGATCCTGAACATCCAGATCACCAACGCCTCGCTGCTCAACATCGAGGGCGGCATCGGCACCGGCGCCGACAACGGCTCCTGGATCTCGACGTCCTACCTGATCGGCGAGATCATCGTGATCCCGCTGACCGACTATCTGTCGCGGGTGTTCTCGTTCCGTAACATCATGCTGAGCTTCGCGACGCTGTTCGCCGCGTTCTCGGTCGCCTGTGCCTTCACCCACGATTTGCCCTCGATGATCGCGATGCGCGGATTTCAGGGCTTCTTCGGTGGCGTGCTGATTCCGATGGCCTTCACGCTGGTCTTCACCAAGCTGCCGAAGGGCCAGCAGCCGATCGGCCTTGCCATGTTCTCACTCGCCGTGACGTTTGCGCCGGCGATCGGGCCGACAATCGGCGGCTATCTCACCGAGAATTACGGCTGGCAGACCATCTTCTTCGTCAACGTGCTGCCGACCGCCGTCATGGTGACGATCCTGTTCTTCACCCTGGAGCGCCAGCCGATGAATCTGGGGCTGTTGCGCGAGGGCGACTGGTTCGGCATCGCGACCATGGCGGTTGGCCTGGCCTCACTTCAGGCCGTGCTCGAGGAGGGCAACAAGGACGACTGGTTCGGCTCGCCCTTCATCGTCCGCCTTGCGATCATCGCCGCCGTCAGCCTGTCGCTGTTCATCTATAACGAGCTCGTGGTGGAGAAGCCGCTGCTCCGCCTGCGCCTCCTGACGCAGTGGAATTTCGGGGTCGGCACGATCGCTGCCGTGTTCCTTGGATTTGCGCTGTTCGGCTCCGTCTATCTGCTGCCGGCCTATCTCGGGCAGGTGCAGGGCTATAATGCCGAGCAGATCGGCAACGTGCTGGCCTGGACCGGCCTGCCGCAGCTCCTTCTGATTCCGTTGGTGCCGAAGCTGATGCAGCGCTTCGACGCGCGCTACATCGCGGCCGTCGGCCTGCTGCTGTTCGCCGCGAGTTCCTTCCTGAATATCGAGATGTCGCTCGACTATTCGGGCGACCAGTTCTTCATCCCCAACGTCGTGCGCGCCGTGGGCCAGGCCTTGACGCTGGCGCCGCTGTCGGCGCTCAGCCTCGGCAGTGTCGCGCCGCAGGACGCGCCGGCCGCCTCCGGCATCTCCAACATGATGCGCAATCTCGGCGGCGCCATCGGCACCGCGGTGCTTGCGACCATCGTCACCAAGCGCGAGCAGTTCCACTCCAACATCATCGGCCATTCCGTCACGCTCGGCCGCGAGGAGGTCCGTGCCCGCATCGCGCAGACGACCAATTACTTCATCGCGCACGGCGTGCCCGACCCCAACGCCGCGCGCGAGCAGGCCATCATCGCACTCGGCAAGACGGTGAAACGCCAGGCGCTGGTGATGGGCTATTCCGACACCTTCGCGGTGATCGGCGTGGTGCTCGTGCTCGCCGCGATCGCGGTGCTGCTGACGCGGCGGGTGAAGGCGGCCGCCGGCGGAGGCGGTGCGCATTAAGGCCTCGCCGTCAATTGGAATTTGTCGCGGCCGTCACGCTTGACGGTCGCTTCCTTTTATGTTCCTTATTTGTTCTATTCTAGTACTGGTTGCAGCGGAGTCATTTGCAAATGAGCAATATGCGCGGCGAGCATGAACCGGCCCAGCTCGTGATTCACAATGACGACGACACGCCGGACGAGTTCGTCATCGGCTTGCTCCGCCAAGTTTTCGGCAAGACGGAGCGCGAGGCGATCGCTCTGATCACTCAGATCGAGCTGAAGGAAAAGGCCGTCTGCGGACCCTACCCGCAATCCGTCGCGGAAGCGCTTTTCAAGTCGGCCAAGCAATATGTCTGGCTCGGCCAGCATCCTCTGAAGATCACGCTTGAAGAGATCAAGACTCCGTGTGAGCTCTGCGGCAAGCCCGAGGGACAGACCGATGTTCGCATCGGCAGCCGCACGGTCTGGCTGTGCAGCGACTGCATTCGCCCGGCAGACACCGTGAGCACGCCGGTCGAACCGGACAAGGAGTTCGAATTCGCCTGCGACGTACTGGACTGGCACTTTGCCAACGTCCCGCGAAGCAAGCTTGTGACCACGATCCGGCAGTTTCCCGGCCACATGCGCGTCGACGTCCAGGCGGCCATCGACCGATTGTTCAGCGATGGTATCCGGCTGCTCGGGCTCAATGAGGAGCAGCGCTACGAGACCCTGTCGATATCGCGGCTGCTGCGCGAAGGCCGCTATGCAACCGCAATTGCCCCGCTGCAATATTCCGATGTCGACGTCGGCGAGAACAGCCCAGTCAAGTGCCTGGATAACGGACTGTGGCTGTGCGAGCACGATAATCTTCGCTATGCGGTTTTGCTCTGCGCGCACCGCGAGTACAGCCGCGAGCCGGGAATTCGGATCGAAATCCTGGTACCGTCAGGCACCGCGGGCGCGGTGCTCGTCCGGCAGCGCTTCGGCGAACTGGAAGAGGCCGTGCAAACCGCGCGGACCTATCGCGGCAAGATACTGTCGCTCGATGCCGACTCCGACTATCGCGGGCGCTCGCGCGGCATCACCGTGCATCGATTGCCGCTTGTCGCTCGTAGTGAAGTGATCCTGCCGGAGCAGACCTTGCGGCTGCTCGACCGCAATGTGCTGACCTTCGTCAATACCCGCGATCAATTGCGCCGGCTTGGCCAGTCGACGCGCAAAGGCATTTTGCTGTACGGACCGCCCGGCACCGGGAAGACCCATACAATCCGCTATCTCGCGACGCATTTGCCCGGGCATACGACACTGATCATCACCGCCGAGCAAATCGGCCTTCTCGGCGCCTATATGAGCTTGGCGCGGCTGCTCCAACCGTCGATGGTCGTCATCGAGGACGTCGATCTCATCGCTCGCGACCGCGACGACATGGGGCCGTGCGAAGAATCCATGCTGAACAAGCTGCTCAACGAGATGGATGGACTGAAGGAGGACGCGGACATTCTGTTCGTCCTGACCACCAACCGGCCGGAGGACCTCGAAGGAGCGCTTGCGGGTCGGCCAGGCCGCATCGATCAGGCGATCGAAGTGCCGCTTCCCGACGAAACCGGCCGCGGCAAGCTGGTCCGGCTCTACGGCAAGGGGTTGCCGATCGAGGACGCGGTCATCGCCGAAGCCGCCCGCCGCAGCGAGGGCACGAGTTGCGCCTTCATCAAGGAATTGATGCGACGACTGGCGCAGGCCAGTCTCGCACGCGACGGAGGCAATTCCGTCGTGTCAGCCGACATCGACGAAGCGCTCGACGACATGCTGTTCTCCGGCGGCCGGCTCAATGCACAGTTGCTCGGTGGTGCACAGGCGATGGCAGCTGAGTGAGCGGTGCGTGTCTCCCTCGCGCCGCTTGCGGGAGGAGGTGAAGGATCACGGAGCGCAGGTAAAACTCGCCGCCTCCGTCACCGGCCCCGACTTGTAATGCGGCCAGGCCGGCCAGCGGCACAGCGGGAGTGCGCGCGTCACCGCGAATGAGGGCGCCTCGACCTTCTGCTCGGTGGCTTCGAGGTCGCCGGGCGCCTTGCCCTTCTCGACCCAGTCGACCAAGGCGCTCAGCATGTCGACATTGGCCGGCGCGCCGGAGCCGACATGATCGACGCCGGGGGCGGTGTAGAGCCGCGCGAATTCCGCCGTCTCGGCCTTGCCGAGCTTGCGCTCGACGCTCTCGAAATAGCGGATGCCGGCATAGGGGCTCTGCGCATAGTCCGCCATGTGCTCGAGCACGATCAGCCGGCCGCCGCGTCCGCGAAAACGGCCGAGATCCGGATCGGTCGAATCCATCAGCTTCGAGACTTCGAGCAACCGCGCCTTGTGGTCCTCCACCTTGTAGGTGGTGACGTCGAGCTTGGGATCACGCGCGAACACATATTGAATGCCCCCGGCGCCGTAGATCCAGGCGATGCCGTTGTTGGGTGCGGGCGGCTGCGCCGGCGGCGCGCTGCCGAGCCACCACGCGGACCAGCCGCCGGTCGGCCCAAACGCCGGCGTATCCTCGCCAGAGACGCCCCAGCCCGGATAGTCGTCGAGGTCATTGGCGAGCACGAACGGGAATTTGTAGGTCCCATGCAGCGTGCTGACTGCCTTGATCTGCGCCTCGGTCAGGCACTGATCGCCGGCCTTGCCGGCCTCGCAGCGCAGCGTCTCGACCTTGAACATGGCCTTGCAGGCCACGGGATCGTGCACCAACGTCTTATCGGAGCCGTCGGCCTTGTCGCAGGCAGTGCGCACCGCATCGGCAAAGAGCTTGACTTGCGCCGGATTGATCCAGCCCTCGCCCATGGTCACAAGGCCCGAGCGCGTACCGGCATGCTGCAGGCCGACCCAGTTGATCACGGGCACGCGGGCGAAGATGCCGTCGAAATCGTCGGGGTAGCGCTGGGCCATGGTGAGGCCTTCGCGGCCGCCCTCGGACGAGCCCATGAAATACATCTTCTCCGGCTTCTTGCCGTAGGCGCGCTCCATCAGCGCGACAGAAGCGTCGCGCACCTTCTTGTAGGCGCGGTGAGCGAAATTCTCGAAGGCTTCGTCGTTGAGCGCGAAGACCTGCGGCGGCTCGCCGGGCTTGGACTCGTGGCCGGAGTCCGTGCCGTAGGTGACATAACCGCGCGCCAGCGGCGACGGCTTGTCGAAGGGATAGGCCGGCGGCAGCCCAAGGCCAGTGATCAGCACGCCGTTAAAGCCGCCACCGCCATACTGGACGGAGCGCCCGTTCCATTCGACGGGGAGGTTGACCTGAAACTTGATCGGCGGCGCCTTGGGATCAACGGGGTCGATGTGACCCAGCACCTTGCAGAAACCGGGATTGGCCGGCGTGATACGCCCCGATGGCGTCGGCCCGCGCTCAGCGACGGCGAGAGGTGATGGGGCCTGCGACGTCGCGGAATCGATCTTCACAGCATCCGCGCCGCCGATAAGACCCTTGCAGACCGTATCCGCGTCCTCCGCCAGCGTCACCGCCGACGCGCCGCTTGCGCTCATGGCTGCCATCGCACCCACGAGCCATGCACAGAGCTTCGCTCTCTTTCGCGTCATCGTTTCCACCCGGCGTTCGCTGTTTATTGGATTTGGTCCGTTGGCCGCATTGAATGCAACCTTCGCCGTTCCGTCAATCGCTCACATTCGCATTCTGCTCAGAACGATCCCAGCGCACTACCCAAAGCGATTACGGCCACCAGCGCCAGCAGCGAGGTCGCGATGCCGACCATGACGATGTCGAAATAGCTGTCGCGATGCGTCAGGCCGCAGATCGCGAGCAGGCTGACCACGGCGCCATTGTGCGGCAGGATGTCGAGCGTCCCCGCGCCGATCACTGCCACGCGATGCATCAGCGCGGGGGCGATGCCGGTGCGCGCGGCGAGCTCGACATAGGTCTGGCCGAGCGCGTCGAGAGCAATGGTCAGGCCGCCTGACGCCGAGCCGGTCAGAGCGGCCAGGATGTTGGTCGCGACCGCTAGCGAGACCAGCGGTCCGCCTTCGATCGCCAGCACCCAGTCGCGCACGATCGCGAACGCCGGCAGCGAGGCGACGACCGCACCGAATCCGACGAGGCTCGCGACGCTGAACGCAGGCAGGACGGATGCATTGGCCCCGGCGTCCATGGTGCGGCGAAGCGCCGGCAGGCGGGCTCGGTTCAGCGCGATGGTCGTGACGATGGCCGCGGTCAGCGCGACCGCGACCGACCACACGCCCGCGACGGCCGCGAGTGACGTCTCCCCAAAGCGCTGCTCGGCGAGATAGCTGACATCGAGTCGCGGCAGCACCACGAGCGACATCACCAGATTCACCGTGACGACGACGATCAGCGGCGCGATCGCGCTCCACACGGGCGAAGGTCGCTCGCTGCGCTGACCGTGCTGGAGCTCCGCCGGATCGAACTCGCGCGCCGTCGTTGCGCGCTCGCGCACGAGCTCGTCGGCGGCGGCGCGCTCGGTCGCGCCCTCGATATCGTCGCCATAACCTTCTCCGGCACGGCGCGCCGCAGCTTCGGCGCGGTGCAGCCACCACAACCCTGCCACGAGCATGATGAGCGAGGCGATGATGCCGAGACCCGGCGCGGCAAACGGCGTCGTGCCGAAGAACGGCATTGGTATCGCATTCTGGATCGACGGCGTGCCCGGCAAGGCCGACATGGTGAAGGTCGACGTCCCCAGCACGATCGCAGCCGGGATCAGGCGACGCGGGATCGAAGCCGCGCGAAACAGCGAGCGGGCCATGGGAGCGATGACGAAAAACGCAACGAACAGGCTGACGCCGCCATAGGTCACCGCGGCACCGGCGAGCACGACCGCCAGGATCACGCGGCGCTCGCCAAGGCGCTCCGCCATGAAGGCGGCGACCGACGTGACCGCGCCGCTATCGTCCATCAGCTTGCCGAAGACCGCGCCAAGCAGGAAGATCGGGAAGAACTGCGCCAGAAATCCCGCCGCATGCACCATGAACACCTGGGTCAGGTTCGCAAGCAGCGGCTCGCCGCCGAACAGCGCGGCAACGAGCGCCGCGAACGGCGCCAGCAGAAGCACGCTCCAGCCGCGAAAGGCGAACAGGACGAGCAGGGCGAGCCCGACGAGGAGGCCGAGAAGACCCATGTCTCAGCACTCCGACAGGAGGATGTCGAGATCGGCGGTCGATTGCCGGCCGATGTCGGCACCGTGCGCGGCGAGAAACGCGTCCGCGGCCAGGCGCCCCTCGGCGCGCAGCATCGAGACGAACTCCCATTCCGCGTTGAGCTTTGACGAGGCGCCGAACCCCGCCAGCATGTCGCTCTTGATCCGGTGCGTCCGCATCTTCGCCCAGCGCGCGCCCTCGCCGCTGCCGGGGTCGGCGGCCTGGCGCAGCAACGCGATCATGCGCAGCTCCTTCACCAGCGGCGAGTTGAAAGAGATCTCGTTCAGCCGGTTGAGGATTTCGGCTGCCGTCCGCGGCTCCTCCGGCCGTTCGGTCGGATTGATCTGGACCAGGATGGTGTCGTGTGCGTCGCTCTCGCGAACCAGCGGCGTGATGGTCGGGTTGCCGGCAAAGCCGCCGTCCCAATAGGGCTCGCCGTCGATCTCGATCGCGCGGAACATGGTCGGCAGGCAGGCGGACGCCAGCAGCACATCCGCCGTGATCTCCGCGTTGCGGAAGATACGGCCGCGCCCGGTGCGCACCCGCGTCGCGGTGATGAACAGCTGGATCGGCGAGCGCGCGAGGCGTTCGAAATCGATGCTCTCGGCCAGCACCGCGCGCAGCGGATTGTAACCGGTCGGATTGAGATCATAGGGCGAGAGCACCCGCGACATCAAATCGGTGAGGATGTAGGCGGGCGACGTGTCGAGGGTCCAGCGCCCCATCAATCGATCGAGCGGCGAGCGTTGCAGCGGGCTGAAGGCGGCAGCCTTCGAGACGCGGCGCCAGTATTTTTCGAGCGCGTCGCGCGCGCCCTCGGCGCCGCCGGCCGTCCAACCATCCGCAAGCACGGCCGCGTTCATTGCGCCTGCCGACGTTCCGGAGATCGCGGCGATCTCTAGCCACTTCTCTTCCAGAAGACGGTCGAGCACGCCCCAGGTGAAGGCGCCGTGCGAACCGCCACCTTGAAGCGCGAGATCGATCAGTACGGCGTCCCGTTCCATGGCGGCACCCACGCAACTGAAGCTCAAATTCGACGTGCTTTTTAGTACCCGAAGATGACAACAGTGTAGAGAGCCGTGGCTACAGATTGCAACCGGAACGTGGAGCGTTCTAGTGCTCGAATACCAGCCGTGCGCCAACCGTACCCTCGAGCGCCCGGATCTGCGCAAGCAGCGCGGCCGAATCCTCACCCCCGAGGTCGGCGTCGAGCACGACGTAGCCGAGGTCGCCGGCGGTCTCCAGATATTGCGCGACAATGTTGATGTCGCGCTGGAGGAAGACCTCGTTCAGCCGCCGCAGCATGCCCGGCACGTTGCGGTGGACATGGCTGAAGCGCGCACCGGCGGGACGTAAGTGCAGTTGCACCTCCGGGAAATTCACCGCGCCCATGGTCGATCCCGTGATGAAATAGTCGACCAGTTTTCGCGCGACTTCCCCACCGATGCGCTCTTGCGCCTCCTCGGTCGAGCCGCCGACATGCGGGGTGAGGATCACGTTGTTGAGGCCCTGCACCGGGCTCTTGAATCGTTCCGCATTCGAGGACGGCTCAACCGGGAAGACGTCGATCGCAGCGCCCGCGATGTGACCGTCGCGCAAGGCGCCTGCGAGCGCATCGAGATCGACCACGGTACCGCGGCTGTTGTTGATGAAGAATGAGCCCGGCTTCATCGCCCGCAACTCCTTCTCGCCGATCATGCCTGATGTCTCCGGTGTCTCCGGCACGTGCAGGCTGACGACGTCGCTCTGCGCCAGCAGCTCTTCGAGCTTCTCGACCGGCTCGGTATTGCCGTGTCGGAGCTTGTCGGTGCGATCGTAATAGATCACGCGCATGCCCATGGCTTCAGCAAGGGTCGACAGCTGCGAGCCGATATTGCCATAGCCGACGATGCCGAGGGTGCGGCCACGCACCTCGCGGCTGCCGGCAGCGGACTTGTCCCAGCCGCCTTCATGGGCGGACACCGAGCGCGGAAAGATCTGACGCAGCAGCATCACGATCTCACCGATCACGAGTTCCGCGACGCTGCGCGTGTTGGAGAACGGCGCGTTGAACACGGGAATGCCACGCTTGCGGGCCGCCAGGAGATCGACCTGGTTGGTGCCGACGCTGAAGCAGCCGACCGCGAGAAGCCCGTCCGCGGCCGCGAGCACCTCATCGGTGATCTGGGTGCGCGAGCGGATGCCGAGCAGCGACACGCCCTTCAGCGCGCGCCGCAGATCTTCGCCGTCCAGCGCCTTGGTCAGCCGCTCGACATTGGCGAAGCCCGCGCTCCGGAACAGGTCGACAGCGCTGTCATTGACGCCTTCGAGCAACAGCGCCTTCGCATTCCGCTCGGGGCTTTGACCTGGGGCTGGCATGGAATCTCCGTTGGTCACAACTTTGCCGCAGCTCATAGACCGCGGGGGAGATGCAGCACAATAGGGTTAGGATATGGGGAGAAGATGGCGGGGCGGTAAGTGTTTACGGTGGCCGCCCGGTCAGATCACATAGAACCCATGCGTGCCGTCGAGCCGGAGTTGCTCGACGAGACCGTATTCCCAGTCGAGATAGGCCTGCATCGCGCGCTCGGCGACGTCAGTACCTTCGTAGGGCCGGCGGTAGCGATGCGCCGGATCGGGCTTTGGCAGCACCCGCGGCGGGCCGATCTCGAGCGTGACGTCATAGCCGCCTTCGAGGACGTAGACCTCCCAGCCCATCTGCGCGAGCCAGGATGCCGTCATGTCGGCACGCACGCCCTGGTCGTCGGTCAGGAGGATGCGCGCGCCGCGCACGGGCGCGGCCATGTCGGTTTCCTGGACGAGCTGGCCACCGGGATAGTGGCGGAAGCCGGGGAGATGGCCGGCCGCAAATTCCTCCGCGTCGCGCACGTCGAAGCGATAGAGCGTGCGATCGGTCCGCGCTGCGAGCGCTTTCGCCTCGTTCGCTCCGATATGGCGAACACCGGCGCGATAGGCGACATCGCGCGCATTGGCCGGGCCGCCCTCGAACGGCCCGATCGCACCGCGCCGCTCAGCACCGTGATCGAGCGTGTGCCGCGCCAGCGTCCAGCCGATGGTGCCGTTGCGCAGCGCCCGCACCTTGTTGGGCACGCCGGCATTGATCAGCGACTGGGTGCCGATGATCGAGCGCGTGCGGCCGGCGCAATTGACAATGATGGTGGTGTCGGGATCGGGCGCGGCCTGCCCTGCCCGCAGCACCAGCTCAGCGCCGGGCACGCTGACCGAGCCCGGAATGTTCATGGTCGCATATTCGTCGAAGCGGCGAACATCGAGGATCGCGATGTTGGCCTTGTCCGCAATCAGCTTTGCCACTTCGTCGGCGCTGAACGACGGCGTGTGCCGCCGCGCTTCGACCAGCTCGCCGAATGCCTTGGAATAGGAATTGACGTCCTCGAACACCTGATAGCCCGCATCGCGCCAGGCCTTCAGCCCGCCGTCGAGCGCACTGACATTGGTGTAGCCCAGCACGGCAAGCCGTTCGGCGCCGGTTGCAACAAGCCCCTCACCATCATCATAGAGCGCGATCGCGACGTCCTTGCGCGGCAGCCTCACCTCGGCCTCGATCGCGATCCGGTCCGCGGCCATGTTGGCGGCAAAAAGCGGATGTCCGGTGGCGAAGCCGGCCTCGTACCTGAGATCGAGCAGCGCGATCTCCTCGCGCAGCAGCAACGCGCGGCGGATATCGGCGGGGGTGACAGTTGGAAGCTTCATGGCGTGAACCCTGGCAAGTAAGGCCAAGGGCTTTTGAACGATTGTCGCGCGCTTGGCTAGTCTTCGCGGCCGTTCACTCGCCCGGAACCAGCCGCCCGAGCGGCGGCTGCGCGGGGCGCCGCAGCCTGCGGCGCGACAGATAGAGCAAAATGCCGGTGACCGAGAACAGCGGCATCAACGCTGCTGCAATCATGAAGGCGAGCTTGCCGGGCCAACCCAGGAACGCGCCGCGATGGATGTCGAGCACGTTCGCGATGATCTTCTCGCCGAGCGTCTTGTCGGCATAGCGCTCCGCCGAGATCACCTGCCCAGTGACCGCATCCACGCGGAATTCGTCGCGCGTGGTATCGAGCGTCGAATCCTTCGGCCACGACCGGATCCGAATGACCGTGCCCGGACCAGCTGGCAGCGTCAGCAGCGCTTTGGAGAAACGATCGCCTTCCTCGCGCTGGAGCGTCGACCACGCAAGATCAAATCCCGCCGGCTGAGCCGGCTCGGAACGCCCCGCGGCGCGCGGCTGCTTCGGCTGCATCTTCGCGGCGGCAACATGCGGACGCGACAGCAGCCAGACCACGCCGTCCTTGTACCAGTCGAACGAGTACCAGAGCCCGGTCAGCGTCATCACCAAATAGACCGGCAACACCCAGGTGCCGATCACCGCGTGCAGCGAGCGGTGCAGGCCGCGGCCACTGAGACCGAGATTTGGCTTCAGCCACATCTTCACGCTGGCGGCGCGGCGCGGCCAGCGCAGCACGAGGCCCGAGATGAGCATGACGATCAGGCCGAGCGCGGCGATGCCGGTAATCTGGCGCCCCCACCCCTTGGCATCGCCGGGGATCAACAGCCAGCGATGCAGCCTGCGCACGGTCGCGAAGAACTCCTCGCCACGCGGCGCACCCAGCACGCGCGCGTCGTAGGGATCGACATAGAGCGATGTCGGCCGCGCGCCCTGCTCGTCGCGCGCGAAGCGGACACGCACCGCCGCGGCCGGATCGCTCGACAGCGTGACGGCCGAAACCTTGCCGAGGTCCTGCTCCGCCTTCAGCCGGGCCACCAGTTCGTCCGGCATCAACGCCGGCGCCTGGCGCGGCGCCACCTGCATGATAGCGCTATTCAGATAGTCGCCGATCTCGTCCTCAAAGCTCATGATCGAACCGGTCAGCGCGATCAGAGCCAGCAGCAGCGCAAGCACGAGGCCCGCGATCGAGTGAATCTGGTGCAGAGCGGCCTTGATGTGATGCCCCACCCTACTCATCGAAGCCAACCTTCTTGATAAGCGAGATCGCGGCCTGCTGATGTGCGGCGATCTGGTCGATCGAAATTGCATCGGCGATGAACGTGCCCATTTCGGCAACAATGAGTGCACGCTCCGCTGCTGCAAGCACGGGGTATTCCAACTCGGCAGCGACAAAGATCCGCTGCGCTGCCGGCGTGACAAGAAATTCGAGGAATTGTCGCGCCAACGCCGGATGCGGCGCCTGTTTCGCGATGGCCGCGCCGGTGAGGTTCACATGCGTGCCGCCGCCCCTGAATGTCGATGGCACCGCCCTGACCTCCATCGCCCAGGCACGCCAGTCGGCCCCTTCCCGTCCGTCGCGCAATTGCGCCAATGCCACGGTGTTGCCGATGCCGATCTTGCACGTGCCTTGCGCGATCTCGCGGATCACGTCGTTGTCCTTGCCATCAGGCTTGTGCGCGAGATTGGCCTTCAGGCCGGCGAGCCAGGCCTCCGTCGCGGCCTCGCCGTGATGGACGAGATAGGCCGCAACCAGCGCGACATTGTTCTGATGTAACGGCGAGCGCATGCAGAGCTCGCCGCGCCAATTGGGAGCGGAGAGATCTTCATAGTCGATCGAAGCAAGCGCGCTGTCCTTGCGCACAAAGGCAACACGCGGTCGGACGGAAAGCGCAAGCCATTGCGCGCCGTTACCACGGAGATTTGGAGGGACCACCTGGTCGAGACGCGACGACGTGAAGGCTTGCGTCAGACCGCGGGTGGAGAGCTGGGTCGTCTTGTCCAGCCCGATCGTCATCAATACGTCGGCGGGCGATGCGACGCCTTCCGACGCAAGTCGCTTGACGAGGCTATCCTCGACGAAGACGATTTTCACCTTGACGCCGCCGGCTTCCGTGAAGGCCGCAACGACCGGCTCGACCAGGGCGGCCTCCCTGGTCGAATAGAGCGTGATCTCCTCGGCGCGGCTCGTACCTGTGGCAGCAAGGCAGGCAGACGTCGCCGCGATCAGGACCGCGATGGCTTTGTGCCGCACCGCCATCGCTAGAACTTCACCGTTGCGGACAGCGACACGCGGCGCGCATCGCCGATCGCGACGTTCAGATTGTTGACGGCGGAGGGATAATAGACGGTGTCGAACAGGTTCTTGACGTTGAGCTGATAGATCACCGGCGTATTCTGGTATTTCGTCTCATAGGTCGCGAAAATATCGGCGACCACATAGGACGGCAAGAAGAAGCTGTTGATCGCATCACCGGGACGGTCGCCGACATAGCGCGCGCCGCCGCCGAGGCGGAGCTGGCCCGGCAAAGCTGTACCGAAATCATAGACCAGATAGAGCGAGGCCGTGTTCAGCGCGACGTTCTGCAGCTTCTTCCCGAGCAGCGTCACATCCTCGGACGCCGTCACGCGGGCGTCGGTGTAGCCGTAGCTGCCGATCAAGGCCCAGCTGTCGGTGAGCTTGCCGGTGACATCCAGCTCGACGCCCCGCGAGCGGGCGCGACCGACGGTGTGGAGCTCGACCACACCCGCGCTGTTCGTCTTCGTCGTCTGCACGTTCGTCTTGTCGAGATCGTAGAGCGCCAGCGTACCTGAGATGCGCTTGTTCAGATCGAACTTCACGCCGGTCTCGTATGACACGCCTTCTTCGGGCGCGACATTCGAATCGATCACGATACCGATCGGCGCAATGGTCGAATTGGGCTTCAACGACTCGGTGTAGCTCGCATACAGCGAGACCTCCTTGGTCAGCTTGAGAATGGCCCCGCCGAGGGGAAGCACCTTGTCTTGCGACACGTTGGTGTTGGTGACGAATGGCTTTCCGCGCCCGGCGATCTGGTCGTAGTCCATGTAACGGACGCCGCCAACCAGGGCGAACCGTTCGGTGAGATGCAGGGTGTCCTGGAAGAACAGCGACCATTGGCCGAGCTTGTCGGTCTGTGCGCTATCGCTGTTTGATACCGTCGTGCCCGGTCCGACCAACCCGTAGACGGGATTGTAGACGTTGATGGCGGGAGTCGCCTGCCGGATCAGATTGTCGCGATAGATGGTGCGATACTGGCCGTCGCCGCCGAATACCACCTCGTTGCGCATATTGCCGAGCCAGAAGCTGCCGGAAATGTACGACGTTCCATAGCTGGCATTGCTGAGCGAGCCCTGCGTGCCGTCGTTGCTGCGCGTCTCAACGCCCGTCGTGAAGTTGAGGGTGGAGATGCGGAGCTGGTTGGCGCTGAAGGTTTCGGTGTTGTAGCTGTAGCCGGCGTAGAGCTTCCAATCCTGGTTGAAGCGGTGCTCGATCGAGGCTTGCATCAAGTCCGAGGTGCCCCAGGTGTTGTTGAAGGGCTCATCGAGCCGGCGCGTGGATGGCACCGCGAGCGGTGCCTTGGTCACCGGATTGAACGCCGTGCCGCGATCGAACGGATAGATGAACTCGCGGTGCTCGTAGTTGAGCTGAACCGTGGTGTCCTGGCCGTACCAGGCCAGCGACGGTGCGACCAGCATCTCGCGGTGGCGGCCGAAATTGCGCCAGTAATCCTCGCTGACGCCGTAGCCGATGAAGCGATAGGCAAGGCCCTGATCGCCGATCGGACCGGTAACGTCGAGCAGACCGTCGGCACCGGTTTTCGAGGCACTGAATGCCGAGCCCAGCAGCGTGACCGAACCGTGCTGATAAAGCTCCGGGCGCTTGCTGATGGTGTTGACGATGCCGCCGGGATCCATGATGCCGTAGAGCAGCGAGGCCGGCCCCTTCAGCACCTCGACGCTTTCGACCGCGGGATTGAAGCTTCGGCCCTGCACCAGCGGCATGCCGTTGCGCATGATCGAACCGTCGCGGTTGTCGCCGAAGCCGCGGCGGATCACCGCGTCCTGGCTGCCGGCGAGCGTGTTGGTCTGAGTGATGCCGGAGACATTGATGAGCGCATCGTCGATGTTCCGCGGGAGCTGGTCCTTCAACACCTGTTCAGGCACGACGTTGACCGCCTGCGAGGTATCGAGGGGCGAGGCGCCGCTGCGCAGTGTGGTCGAACTCGGCATCGCACGGTAACCGAGCTTGGCAGCCTGCTGCGCGGCAGCCGCGGCGGCTGCACGTTCCGATATCGTCGGTGCTGCGGGTGTCGCGGCATTCCGGCTGCGCTGGCGCGCGGCGGCTTGCGTCCGGCGCTGGGGCGATTCAGATGCGCGCGCCGGTTTCGGTCGCTGCACCGGCGCTTCCACTGTCACCGGCGGCAGCGCCGATTGCGCCTGCGCGGTCGTCGTGTTCGAGGGGGATTCGACGATCAGCACCGCTGCGCCGAGGAGAAGACCTGCACGGCTCTTGCCGGCACGATGACGATGGCCGCTGACGCGCTGGCCATCCACGAAGGCACGCACTTTCATTCCACTTCAAGTCACGAACATTGAAGTGCGCGCCTGTAACAGTCGGCGGGATCGAAGAGAACCGTAGGCGAGCTTGAATCGCTCTAGTGTTGAATCGTTCTAAGCGCATCAGCGCACCGAACGGCAATCACCGATTGATATCGCTGGGATCGCGACACGCTGCGCGCGAATTTACGGCAACGTGTCACGAAGGTTAGACATTTCACGCGATGGCAGGAGCAATCAGCTCGTCAATCTTTCGCTTGAGCGCCGCACCATCGGACGAGGCACGGAACGGCGGGCGCACGCGCAGCCAGCCCGCGTCGCCCGTCTGCGCGGCGAGGATTGCCTTCAGCGTCGCGATGAACGACGGCGTGTTCAGCACGACATCTGTCGCGGCTTGCATGCGCGCCTCGACGTCCTTGCCGTCAACCATGCCCTTGACCAGCTCGGGCACGACGTTGGCCATGCCGCAGATGGTGCCGGCGCCGCCGGCGGCGATCGCGCGGGTGATGTCGGCTTCGTTGCCGACGGTGATGGCGAGCTCCGGCGCGGCAGCACGGAACGCCTGGAACTGTTTGAAGTCGCCGCTGGAATCCTTCAGGCCCGCAACCACCTTGCCGTAACGCTTGCGCAGGTTCGCAGCGACGCTGGTCGGGATCGCAACGCCGGAGACCTGCGGGATGTGATAGAGCGAGGCGCGCAGGCGATCGTCGGCGACGCCGTCGATGATCGCGGCAAAAGCATCCTCGATGCCTTCGGGCGTGACACCGCGATCGAAATAGGGCGGCAGATACAGCAAGTGGCGCAGGCCGAGACCGAGCATGGCGCGTGTCAGCGCGATGCTGTCGGTGAGGGCGGGAAAGCCGCCGCCGATGCCGATCCGCTCGGGCGCGACGCCGGCCTTGAGCACGGCCTCGATGGTCGCGACACGCTCAGTGACATTGAAGGAGGTACCCTCGCCGGTGGTGCCGAACAGCACGACGCCGTCGACGCCCTTGCCGAAGAGCTGCCTGGCGTGAGCGGCGAGCTTGGCGGAGTCCACGCTGCCATCAGTCGCCAGCGGCGTCGCCGACGCCACCCAGAACCCGCGAATTGCCTCCGTCATCTCACCACCCATTAGCTGCGGTCCCGGACTAAGCCCCTGATCTCGAACGATCTTAGGAGGCCTTCCGAGCCTTGTTTTTGCTTTACTTTTTATGTTGTACCTTACATACAAGACGGACGCAAATCCTTTCCACCTTCACGGCGCGCATGAGACGCAGCCAGATTCCGAGGAGGTCTCGCATGAACATGGTGAGCCCCATTGAGCGGCCCGATCAGTTGCTCGGCGCCTTGCGCGACAAGCTCGGCGCGGCCGCGGTGCTTGTTGGCACCGACGTGCCCGCGCGCAATTGCAACGACTGGAGCGCGAGCCTGCCGCAAACGCCGCTTGCGGTGATCCGACCGGTCGATGCGCAAGGCGTTGCCGATGCGATTGCGACCTGCCGGCAGGCGCGGCTGCCCTTCGTGCCGCAGGGCGGATTGACCGGGCTGTGCCGCGGCGCATCGCCCGAAGCAGGCTGGGTCGCAATCTCGCTCGAGCGCATGACCGGCATCGAGGAGATCGATCGGGCGTCGATGACGATGACGGTGAAATCGGGCACGCCGCTGGAGACGATCCAGAAGGCCGCGGACGAAGCCGGCTTCTTCTTTCCGCTCGATCTCGGCTCGCGCGGCTCCTGCGCGATCGGCGGCAATCTCTCCACCAATGCCGGTGGCAACCGCGTGATCCGCTACGGCATGACGCGCGAACTGGTGCTCGGCCTGGAGGTGGTGCTGCCCGACGGCACCATCATCACCAGCCTCAACAAGCTGATGAAGAACAACGCGGGCTATGACCTCAAGCATCTCTTCATCGGCTCCGAAGGCACTCTCGGCATCATCACCCGCGTGGTGTTGCGGCTGTTCCCGAAACCGCGCTCGACCATGGCGGCACTGTGCGCGCTGAAGGACTATGCCGCGGTGATCGCTCTGCTCGATGCCGCGCGAAGCGGGCTCGGGCCGCTGCTGTCGGCATTCGAGGTGATGTGGCCGGACTATTGGGACGTGATCACGACGCGCGCCGGGGTGAAGCCGCCGGTCGCCGCAGGCCAAGGTCTCTACGTGCTCGTCGAGGCCCAAGGCACCGACGAGAGCCTGGATGCGCCGCGCTTCCAGGCCTGGCTCGAAGAGCTGATGGAGCGCGGGCTGCTCGCAGATGCCGCCGTGGCGCAATCGCTGGCGCAGACGCAGGCGTTCTGGCGCGTGCGCGACATCTGCGCCGAGTTCGGCCAGGTGCTGGGGCCGCACATCTCCTATGACATCGGGCTGGCGGTGGCGCGGATGGACGAGTTCGTCACCCGCTGCAAGGCCGCGTTGGCCTCCGGCATCAGGGGGGGCGAGAGCGTCTATTACGGCCATATCGGCGACGGCAATCTGCATCTCGTGTCCTGGGTTACCGGCCTTTCCGTCGAGCAGCAACCGAAGGAAGAGATGGATGCGATCATCTACGGTCTGGTGCGCGAGCTGGGCGGCAGCGTCTCCGCCGAGCACGGCATCGGCACGCTGAAGAAGAAGTGGCTGGGCCATGCCAGGAGCGAAGCCGAGATCGCGTTGATGCGGACGCTGAAGGCCGCGCTCGATCCCGATCACCTGCTCAATCCCGGCAAGGTGATCTGAGACAGCAGATGCGATCGCTCAAGCTCGATACGCCGAAATCGCTGTCGCAGCGGGTGGTGCTGCGGCTGCGCCAGGCCATCATCGACGGCGAGTTCGCGCTTGGCGCCGCCATCTCCGAGGAGATGGTGGCGAACTCCTTCGGGGTCAGCCGCACGCCGGTGCGCGAGGCGATGGGCCAGTTGCAGGCGCAGGGCCTGGTTGTGATCCGGCCGCAGGTCGGCAGCTTCGTGTTCACGCCGAGCGCCGAGGACATCACCGCGCTCTGCACCTTCCGGATCGCGCTCGAGCCCAAGGCCGCCGAGCTCGCGTTCCGTCACGATCGCGACGGCGCGATTGCGACGATGAGCGAGGCAATCGCGGCGATGGAGCCGGCGATCGCGGCGAAGGACAACATCGCCTATAGCCGCGCCGATGCGAGCTTCCACGAAGGATTGTTCGCGCATTGCGGCAACCGCTATCTCATCGAATCCTACCAGCTCGTTTCGGGCCGCGTCGCCGCGCTGCGCACAAATCTGACGTCGCCGATCGACGTGCGCACGCGCTCGTCCTTCGACGAGCATCGCAAGCTGCTCGATCTGTTCGCGCGCGGCGAGTTTGCCGCCTTCGAAGCGCTGATGACGACGCACATCACCAATTCCGGCCTGGTCTACGCCAAGGCCTTGAAAGTGGAGGCCTTGAAAGTGGAGGCACTGAAGGTGGACTGAGCGCTTCTACCCCGCGTCCTTCGATCCCGGCCTGTCCAGGAAATCCAGCGCGGTGTTGATCTGTTCGAGCTGGTGCTCGATCTTGTCGCGGTCGTCGACCGACTGCGCCTTCTCGAGCTGTTCCACAAGCTTCTGCTTCCGCGACAACAAGTTCTCTATGACCGTACTCACAAGTCCCCCATCGCCCCGAAACGAAGCGTCGAGGCAAAATCCGGTTACGGCACTGGCGCCGGGATGGTCGGGGCGCGCGCGAGCATGGCTCGCACCGGTCCCTTGATCAGAATGTTCGCGGAGGCGGTTGGTTCCTGCGAATGAACCACAACTCCGATCGATGGAACTATTTGCGCAGGCTCGCCCAGACCCCGCCGAGGATCAGCACACCGCCGAGCAGATGGATCAGTTTTGGCGGTTCACCGAGAATTGCGAACGACAGCAGGGCGCTCGCGATCGGCCCGAGATAGAGCACGAGCGAGGTTCGGACCGAACCGAATTTACCGCCGAGCCAGGCAAAGCCGGCATAGGCGAGCAACCCGGGAACGATCCCGGCGAAGACGTAAGCCGACACCGCTTTCGTGCTGAAGACCTGCGCCGGCGTGGTCCACATCTCGATCAGCGCCTGCGGCAGCGAGAACAGCGCGCCGGCGCCTGCGAACAGGCTCATGCGCGCCAGCAGCGACGCCTTGGGCGCCGCGCGCGATTGCAGCAGCGTGTAGCCGGACCAGCCGAGCATCGCGATCACGACCAGGCCGTCGCCCGCCGCCGTCTCCAGTGCGAACAAGGTCTCCGGATGACCGCCGGAGATGATGAGCAAGGCGCCGGCGAGCGCAAGCGCCGTGCCGAGCCATTGCAGCTGGCCGACATGCTCGATGCCGAGCACCGCAGAGATCATCAGCACCGTGACCGGCGACAGCGCCATGATCAACGCGATGTGGATCGCCGTGGTCGAGATGCCCGCGGCATAGACCGGGCCGCCGCAGAGGAACATGCCCATGAAGCCGGCGGCGAGGATCGGCCAGATGTTCTTGCCGAGTGGCACGCGGCCGGCGCGGATTTCGGCGAACGCGATCGGCGCGAGCCCGATGGCGACGATGCTCCAGCGGAAGAAGGCGAGCGCGAAGGGCGGGACCGAGCCCGCAAGCCCGCGCGCCAGAATCTGATTTGAGGCCTGCGCGGTCGCCACCAGGATGAAGCCGATCAGCGCAACCGCACCGAGCCAGGCCTCGGCGGACGGCGCAGCGCCGGCGTCATCACCGCCATCAGAAATTTCCTTGCCCATGGCGCAATCGGATATCCGATGTCGGCCGCGGTGAGAACCCGGAAGAGGGATCGCTCATATGCATATGCGGCACGCGCACCGTTCCGGGCGGCGAGGCGATGCTCGCCATGCGCAAGGCCTGGATCGAGGCGGCGCTGCTGGGCTCGACGGTGACCAATCTCCGCCTCGTCGAGAACGCCGGGCGGATGGTCCGCCAGCGTGGCGGCGAGCCGGCAGGGGTTCGCGAACGGTTAACGCGCTCCCGCAAGCCGGTTTGCCCCTGGCGGAACCGCAAATCTTCACGCGTCCGTCGGTTGTATTCGTACGCCCGGAGTCCTATGCGTAGGCGCCATGGACACCCAGATCATCACCGCCGAAAAGCCCCTGATGGCGCAGGCGCGCCCGCGCAAGCCGGCGCCGTTCCTTCCCATGAGCCGCGCCGAGATGGACGCGCTCGGCTGGGACGCCTGCGACATCGTGCTGGTGACGGGCGATGCCTATGTCGACCATCCGAGCTTTGGCATGGCCATCATCGGCCGGCTGCTGGAGGCGCAAGGCTTTCGGGTCGGCATCATCTCCCAGCCCGACTGGCATTCGGCCGAGCCGTTCAAGGTGCTGGGCAAGCCAAAGGTGTTCTTCGGCGTCACCGGCGGCAACATGGACTCGATGGTGAACCGCTACACCGCGGACCGCCGCCTGCGCCATGACGATGCCTATACGGCGGGCGGCGAAGGCGGCAAGCGGCCGGACCGCTGCACCGTCGTCTACGCGCAGCGCTGCCGCGAGGCATTCAAGGACGTGCCGATCGTGCTCGGCGGCATCGAGGCGTCGCTGCGCCGGATCGCGCATTACGACTACTGGTCCGACAAGGTGCGCCGCTCGGTGCTGGCCGACGCCAAGGCCGACCTGCTGCTCTATGGCAATGCCGAGCGCGCCGTCGTCGAGGTGGCCAACCGGCTTGCCGCCGGCGAAGCGCCGCGCGAGCTCAGCGACATCAGGGGCGTCGCGCTGTTCCGCCGCGTGCCCGAAGACTATTCCGAGCTGCACGCCGACGATCTCGACTCCGCCGATGAGGGCGCATCGCGGACGAAAGGCGCCACCGTGATCCGGCTGCCGGCGCTGGAGCAGGTCGAGCAGGACAAGGACGCCTATGCCCGCGCGTCACGCGTGCTGCATCGGGAGAGCAATCCCGGCAATGCACGGCCGCTGGTGCAGCGCCACGGCGATCGCGATCTCTGGCTCAACCCGCCGCCGATCCCGCTGACCAGCGACGAGATGGACGCGGTCTACGACCTGCCCTATGCGCGCGCGCCGCACCCGTCCTACGGCGAAGCAAAAATCCCCGCCTGGGACATGATCAAGTTCTCGGTGACGATCATGCGCGGCTGCTTCGGCGGCTGCACCTTCTGCTCGATCACCGAGCATGAAGGCCGCATCATCCAGAACCGTTCGGAAGGCTCGATCCTGCGCGAGATCGAGAAGATCCGCGACAAGACGCCGGGGTTCACCGGCGTGATCTCCGACATCGGCGGCCCCACCGCCAACATGTACCGGATGGCGTGCAAGGATCCGAAGGTCGAGGCCGCGTGCCGGCGGCCGTCCTGCGTCTTCCCGGAAATCTGCCCGAACCTCAACACCTCGCATGACGATCTGATCCGGCTCTATCGCAAGGTGCGCGAGACCAAGGGCATCAAGAAGGTGATGGTCGCCTCCGGCGTGCGCTACGATCTCGCGGTCGAGAGCCCCGAATACATCAAGGAGCTCGTCACCCATCACGTCGGCGGTTACCTGAAGATCGCCCCTGAACATACCGAGCGCGGCCCGCTCGACAAGATGATGAAGCCGGGCATCGGTGCCTACAACCAGTTCAAGCGGATGTTCGATGCCGCGGCCGAGCAGGCCGGCAAGAAATACTACCTGATCCCGTACTTCATCGCGGCGCATCCGGGCACGACCGACGAGGACATGATGAACCTCGCGCTCTGGCTCAAGAAGAACCGCTATCGCGCCGACCAGGTGCAGACCTTCCTGCCCTCGCCGATGGCGACCGCGACCGCGATGTACCACACCGGCGTCAACCCCTTACGCGGCGTGCGCCGCGGCGGCAGCGACAAGGTCGAGGCGATCAAGGGGCTGCGCCAGCGAAGGCTGCACAAGGCCTTCCTGCGCTATCACGACCCCGACAATTGGCCGGTGCTGCGCGAGGCGCTGAAGGAGATGGGTCGCGCCGATCTGATCGGCTCCCGCCCCGACCAGCTCGTCCCCGCGCATCAGCCCCCCGGCACCGGCAAGGCCGCCGGCACACGGCGACCGGTTCGCCCCGGCGGCAAGACGCACAAGTTCACGACCAAGGGCTTGCGGGTGATGAAGTAGCGGGCGGCTAGCCGCCTGCTACAACGCGAGCACGACCGCGCCCGACACGGCATCCGTCACGCCGCGTCCGTTGCCTTGGTCCTCGAGCACCGACCTGAAACTGTCGAGCGTCTTGATCATCGCCGATCGCGCCGCGACCATCGCATCCTGGCTGGCCCACATGCCGATGAGGCAGAAGGTCTGCTCGCCGGTCTTGATGATGACGCCGTGCTCCAGGCCCGGCCATTTGGCCTTGCCGCCCCGATGCGCGTCGAGGAAGGCGGCTTCCTCACCCTGCTTCACCTTGAACTTCACCACATTGTAAACCTGCATGGCGCGTCTCCTGAAAATGGACTGATGAAAGCGGGCGTCGTTCGAGGCCCGGGACCAAACGTCCCTACGGTCGCCTCGGTTGATTGTTGCCCTCGCGCGCGGCGGCGTCACCGTGACAATTCATCATGGCGACAGGAAATGGCGCGCAAAAACAAAAATGTCGAAAACAACCCCATGCACAGTAGAAGGCATGAGCGCGATCAATGGTTTAGACGGTTCGGAGGAGACCGTTGATCCGTCGGGCAAAACAGGAGCATGATGGCACGGTCGCGGTGTGTGGGCGTGCTGCCCCTTGACGCGATCGTCCCGACAGCATCGACACCGCGCCATCCTCGACAGCAGACCCCCACTGTCGGTCGAAGCACGGCTCAAACATGCATGCGCCAAAACCGGTTGACGCCGGCGCCATTATGCAACATATGAAGTTACATGAAACGAGACAGCCGCTTGTCCGGCGTGCTCCACGTGCTGCTGCACATGGCGCAGCAGGACGTCCCCCTCACGTCCGAGACTCTTGCGAGGGCGATGGACACCAATCCGGTGGTGATCCGCCGTATCATGGCGGGGCTGCGGGACCTCGGCTATGTCCGATCCGAGAAAGGGCACGGCGGCGGCTGGACGCTGGCTTGCGACCTTTCGAAGGTGACGCTGCGCGACGTCTACATCGCGCTTGGCTGTCCTTCGCTTCTCGCCATTGGCAACCGGACGGAAGCGCCTGGCTGTCTCGTCGAGCAGGCGGTCAATGCCGCGCTCAATCGCGCCTTTGACGATGCAGAGGCGCTGCTGCTGAGGCGCTTTGGCGAGGTGACGCTCGCAATGCTGAGCGACGATCTGCGTCAGCGCCTCGGGTCCCGAAAACATCAAGGCATGAGCGTGCACGCGTGACGTGCTCCATTCAGCAAGGCAATATCGTGACTGACATTCAAAGCGCGTTCGCCGATCCGCAGATGGTGGCGAAATACACTGAGGGACCGCCGCGCTTCGTTCCCGGCTACAATGCGATGTTGTCGATGGCCGCGATCCTGCTGGCCGAGCGCTCGCCTGAAGACGCCCGGATACTGGCGCTCGGTGCCGGCGGCGGCCTCGAATTGAGGGCCTTCGCGCAGGCTCAGCCGCGCTGGACCTTCGATGGGGTGGATCCGTCCGCGGCGATGCTCAATCTGGCGACACAAACGCTGGGTCCGTTCGCCTCGCGCGCGCATCTGCATCAAGGCTATATCAACGATGCGCCGGCGGGACCGTTCGACGGCGCGACATGCCTGCTGACTTTGCACTTCGTCGATGTCGAGGAACGGCGTCGCATCGCCTCGGAAATTCACCGCCGCCTCAAGCCTGGCGCGGCATTCGTGGCAGCTCATTTCAGCATTCCTGACGGCGATGATGAGCGGCCGCGCTGGCTCTCGCGCTATTCCGCGTTCCTGGCTGCATCCGGAGTCGAGCCCGACAAGGCGGCGGCCGCACGTCAAGCGGTCGACGGGCAATTGAGCATTCTTTCGCCCGCACGAGATGAAGCGATTTTGCGCGACGTTGGCTTTACCGACCCAACCCTATTCTACGCCGGCTTCACGTTCCGCGGTTGGGTGGCGTACGCCTGAGGCAAATCAGCTGCACCGCCTTGCCGGGAACTGGCGGTCTGCACGGCGATGGTCAGCCTGCCGTTTCGCTCTCTGCACAAAGCGGCGCCGCCGCCAAACGACTCGCTTGCGAAGCAAAATCCTCGAACGCTGCGACGGCATCACGCATGTTGTGGCAACCGCGACTGTCGAGCGACGAATGAACGCTGAGGTCGAACAGCTCCATCCAGAAGAGCGGGCTCTCGGGCAAGCCGGCCCCAAGCGCTTCGAACATACTAATCTCGCAATCCCCGACCCGCTCGAGCGCAACCGTCCGGGAGCCATGGGCGATATGAGGAATTCCGAGCAACGTTCCGTAACCTCGTAAAATCTTCACGTTTATGGGCGGCGCGACGCCGTCACTGCTGGACATCAAAGCCATCGTAGCTTTCGGGGAAAGGGGCTGCCCCGACAACGCAAGACCAGTCTCAGGGCAGACAAGCGATTTAAGTCACAAGACCCCCGGTTTCTTGTTATCGTGAGCCAATAAGTTGATTTTTCATGCCGCAGTCACGATCGGCGAGCCCAAAGAGCGAGGCCCGCAGCGGCAACGACGAAAGGGTTCGGTGTGCCGGCTGCCCATTCGCCCCATCCTGAAACAATGCCCAGTGCGACCGGCGGAATCGCCCGCCTGGTTTGGGCACGCCTGCAGGACGCCGGCATCGAGGCGGACGGTCTGCTGTCCAGGGTCGGATTGACTCTCAAGCAGATCGAGGATCGCAAGGCGCGCCTGAGCGCCGAGAGCCAGATCAGGTTTCTGGAACTTGGGGCCGAGGCGTTGCAGGACGACAGCCTCGGTTTTCACCTCGCACGAGACTTCGACCTTCGTGAAATTGGCCTGCTCTATTACGTGGCAGCATCCTCTGGGACGATTGCCGAAGCCTTCGCAAAGGCCGAACGCTATTGCCGTCTCGCCAACGAGGGGATTTCGCTGCGATTCGCCGCGAAAGAGATGACGATCACGCTGAAATATATCGGCGTGGAACGGCGCTCGGATCGGCACCAGATCGAATTCTGGCTGACCTCGATCGTTCGCATGAACCGCGCCCTGACCAACCGCCGCCTGATCCCGAGCCGGCTCAAAATGGTACATCGCCGTCGAACGACGCCCACAGAGGTCAGGTCGTTCCTGGGGTGCGAGATCGAGTTCGGGTCCGATGTCGACGAGATCGCTTTCCCGGTATCCGTGGGGCCGATGCCGATCGAAAGCGCTGATCACTATCTGAACGATCTGCTGGTGACGTATTGCGAGCAGGCGCTCGCACACCGGAAATCCGGCGAAGTCTCGCTCAGATCGAGCGTCGAGAATGCAATCGCCCCATTGCTCCCGCATCGTGAGGCACGGGTCGAAGAGATCGCCCGCCGGCTGGGGATGAGTCATCGCACGCTGGTGCGACGCCTCGCTTTGGAGGGACTGACCTTCAGTGGTATCCTCGACGAGATGAAGATCGACCTTGCCAAGAGCTATCTGAAGAAAGATGAACTGTCGATTTCACAAACCGCGTGGCTCCTCGGCTACGGGGAAGTGAGCGCATTCACACACGCCTTCAGGCGGTGGACCGGCGTGACGCCGAGACGATGGCGCGCCGCCGGTGATCCCAAGCACGCCGGTGGCCTCGACGATACGCTGCTTCGTGCAAAGCGCGCACGCGCGAACTCCTCCCGGAGCTGACAGAATACGGAAATGTTCGTCGCTTGTACCCCGCACCCCGTCACCGATCCACCGGCACACCCGGGCCGAGATGATACCGGCTTGAGAAGAACACCAGCGGCGTGGTGTCGCGATAGTCGCAGTTCGAGACTTCGGCGATGATCAGCGTGTGGTCGCTGACGTCGACGTGGCGTGTGACCTCGCAGGCGAACCAGGCCATGCAACCGGACAGACGCGGCAGGCCATCGACGATGTCGTAATCCGGCGTCGCGCCGGTGTTCGGCTGGCTCGCGAAGTGCCGCGACAGGTCCCGGCCATGCTCGGGCAGGACGTTGACGCAGTAACGTCCGGTCGCCGAGATCGCCCGGTGCATGCGTCCCGGCATGACCGACACCAGCACGGTCGGCGGGGACAGGCTGACGGTGACAAAGCTGTTCGCGGTCATGCCGCAGACGCGGCCGTGCTCGTCCAGCGCGGTCAGCACCGCGACGCCGGTCGTAAAGCGCGATGCGGCCTCGCGGAACGAGGCCGGATTAGCGCGCGGCATGTCAGTCCCCACTCGCATCGGTCCTCACGCAATCGCCCTGACCGGCTCAGGCGGCGCCGACATGCGCTCGATCCAGGCCTGGATGCGCTGCGGCGTGCAGATGCGGTCCCACTGCCGGTCCGGGTAGTTGAAATTCTCGGTGAACTCGTTGGCCAGCGCCGGGTTCTGGCTCATCGCGCCGATCAGCATGCCCAGCGCTTCCGTCGGCGGCTGCAGCATCACGTTGGTCCAGCGCGAGGCCGCCAGCACGCGATCCTGTCGTTTCAGCTCGATCTTCTCGCACAGGCGCACGTCGAGCGCGTCCGCGTTGACGATCTCCTCGCCGAGCACGAAGGCCGCATAGGAGGCGACATTGGCGCCCTGGCCCATCATGGGATCGACGATCGCATGGACGTCGCCAAGCGCGATCGCGCATTTGCCGTCGTCGAACTCGACCACAGTGTTGCGCACCGTCGGGACCACGCCGCCTTGCAGCAGGTCCTGCGGCTGCGCGAGATCGAATCGCGCGGTGTCGATGCGGTCGTAGGTCGTCGGGTGATGCTTCTCGAGCTTGCCCAGCAGCACCTTCAAGAAGTGCTTCGGGTTGTCGTCATAGCTGAGCGTGGCCAGTTCCTCCATGTCGCCGCCCGGCACGTTCTCCATCAGCAGCGCGTTGGCGACACCGCCGAACGTAATGGTCGGGATCACGATCATCTCGCCATGGCCTGGAGACACCGAGAGCGTGACGTTCATGGGATCGGGCTGCCGCACGCCGGTGTAAAGCCCGACGCACAGCCGCCGTTGCGGCTGCGAATAGGGCGTGTGCTCCGGCCGGTAAGTGAAGAGCTGGCCCAGCGGACCCTTGCCGGTCGAGACGACCAGGAGATCGAAACGGGCGACCAGCGGACGGATGTCGCGCTCCTCGATACGGCGATATTCAATTCTACCGCCGCGTTTCATGAAGTCCTGCATCAGGGCAGGAAGATAGATCCGGTAGTCGACGGCGCGGCTCGGCTTCGAGAAATCGCCGCGAAAGCTCAGCGGCTGCGGAAAATTGAAGACGTGATCGTGGTAGTAGTAATGGTCCTTCGGATCGCTCCAGTGATTGACGCCGAGATAGTCCTCGCGCGCGATCGTCACATGGTGATGCGCGACGGTGTTGAGCAGGCGGATGTCGCGGTAGTCCTCGGGCGGCCGGTCGGTGATAACAGTGGCGTCCACACCATGTTTCTGCAGGTAAAGCGCGAGATGCAGGCCGGCGATGCCGGCGCCGACGATTCCGATGTTGCGTGCCACGTGGTCTCCTCCCTGTTTCCTTGCCCTGTGATGGCTTGTTTTGAGGGAGCCTAGCGACCCGCCGTGTTGCGCACTACGGAATAAATGGGATATAATTTATTCCAGATCGGAATGAATTATGGACCGGATCGATTGCCTGCGCGCTTTCGTTCGCGCCCTGGAGGGCGGCAGCTTCTCGGCCGCGGCCAAGGAGCTCGGGATCGGCCAGCCCGCGATCAGCAAGCGCATTGCGATGCTTGAAAGCGAATTCGGCACGCAGCTGTTTTCGCGCACGACGCGCACGCTGAAGCCGACGGCCGAGGCGCACCGGATCTACGATCTCGCGCGGCAGATCCTCGACAGCTTCGACATGGCGCGGTCGAGTGTCGAACAGGCCGCGCCACGCCCGACCGGCACGCTCCGGATCGGCGTGCCGTCGTCGTTCGGACGGCGCTACATGATGCCCGTCATCGCCGAGTACGTTCGGAATTATCCGGAAGTGCGGGTCGACATCCGCTTCAGCGAGCGGTTCGTCAATCTGGTGGAAGAAGGCATCGAGCTGGCGCTGCGCATTGGAAACCTGGAGGCGAGCACGCTGGTCGCCCGCCGGCTCGGGACCGTGCAGCGCCATCTGGTTGCAACACCCACCTATCTGCACGGCCGCCCGCTGCCGCGGACGCCTGACGATCTCAGCGCGCACCAGTGCATCGTCTATTCACGGATGTCGCCGGCGCAGCAATGGGCCTTCGAATCCGAGCATGGCCGTCACGTCGCATCGATCAACGGGCCCATTCACGTCGACGACGCCGATGCGATGCAGGAGGCGACGATGCAGCATCTCGGCATCGCGATCCTGCCCGAATGGAATGCCGCGGAGGGGCTTCGCAGCGGCGAGCTCGAACATGTGCTTCCGGACTACACCATCGCTGCGCTGCCCCTGCACGCGGTCTATCCGGAGACGCAGTGGATGTCGCTGCGCGCGCGAAGCTTTCTGGATCTCCTGGTCGACCGCGCCGAGCATTTCACGCCGGCCCCGTCGCATACCCCCGCCGCCGGCGCAGGCGGTTGACGACGCCCCCGCCATCATTAAATGACGCCCATGAAAAAGATCGGATTTCTGTCCTTCGGACATTGGACGCCCTCGCCGCAATCGCAGACCCGCTCCGCTGCGGACACGCTGCTGCAATCCATCGAGCTGGCCGTCGCGGCGGAGCAATTGGGCGCGGATGGCGCCTATTTCCGCGTGCATCACTTCGCGCGCCAGCTGGCGTCGCCCTTCCCGCTGCTCGCCGCCGTCGGCGCGAAGACCAGCAGGATCGAGATCGGCACGGCCGTGATCGACATGCGCTACGAAAACCCGCTCTACATGATCGAGGATGCGGGCAGCGCCGATCTCATCGCCGGCGGGAGGCTCCAGCTCGGCATCAGCCGTGGCTCGCCGGAGCAGGTGATCGACGGCTGGCGCTACTTTGGTTATCGCCCGGCCGATGGCCAGAGCGATGCCGATATGGGACGGCGCCACGCGGAGGTCTTCCTGGACCTGTTGCGCGGCCAAGGTTTTGCCGAACCCAATCCGCAGCCGATGTTTCCCAATCCGCCGGGACTGCTGCGCCTCGAACCGCATGCGGCAGGCCTGCGCGAACGGATCTGGTGGGGCGCCGGCTCGAACGCGACCGCGGTGTGGGCGGCGAAGCTCGGCATGAATCTGCAGAGCTCGACGCTGAAGAACGACGAGACCGGCGAAGCTTTTCATGTGCAGCAGGCAGCACAAATCCGTAGCTATCGCGCCGCGTGGACGGAAGCCGGCCACACCCGCGAGCCCCGCGTGTCCGTCAGCCGCAGCATCTTCGCGCTGATGAACGATCGCGACCGCGCCTATTTCGGCGGGGAGCGCGGAGGCGAAGACCAGATCGGCTTCATCGACCCGCAAACGCGCGCGATCTTCGGCCGGAGTTATGCGGCCGAGCCGGAGGCACTGATCGAGCAGCTACGGCAGGACGAGGCGATCGCCGAGGCGGATACGCTGTTGCTGACGATCCCGAACCAGCTCGGCGTCGACTATTGCGCGCATGCGATCGAGGCGATCTTGACGCACGTCGCGCCGGCGCTGGGGTGGCGGTGAGACCGTCGACCGGTTCACTGCGACCGATTCACCGCGCAAGTCAGGCCGTCTCTTGCTGAGACCTGATCTTCTCAAGCCAGGCTGCCAAACGCGGATGTCGCGTATATCGGCCCTCCAGGCCCGCCAGTTCCTGCTGAAAGACCGGCAGCGAGAGCAGCCGTTCGATATCGGGCTCCCTGATCTTCCAGATCGCCGGCGGAAAGAAGCCATGCACCTTGAGCTCGTAGAGCTCGAAGATCGCGTGGATGATCTCATGCACGGCCCTCCGCTCGTCCGCCGTTAGCTCGACGTCGCCGGCAGTTCCCCGCTCAAGGAATGCCGCGACCGGAAGGCGGCGTCGAAGGTCGGAGACCCGGTCCGAATATCGCAGGAAGATATCCGCGCCCAGACGCCGATTGTTGGTGTGGAGCGCCGCGTAGATCGCGGCCATGCCGACGATGACCGTCGCGAGCGTCATGAATCTGAGAATATGCTCGATCACGCGTCTGTCTCCTTGCGCGGGCATCGGAGTGACAGAGATAAACCAGACCGCAGGCTGATAAAATGGGGTGGCCGAGGCTCACGGACGCCCCGCATCTCACATTTGTCAGATGCGCGGAGGGTGAAGTCCCGTGAATTCGTGGTGACATCAGTCCCGCGCCCGGGCCTACCCCGCCTTCGGGGCGAAAGGGAGCCAACTCGCGCGATCTCAGAACAAGGCGGCGTTGAGGGGCTGTCCGTAGATCATCGCGGCCACGAGAGAGAGCAGCAAGCCCGCGCCCGAGAAGATCACGAGCACCTTTACGGTTTCGACATCAACGCTGGTTCTCGTCGCGCGGGATATCGCCTTTGCCAGTGCAGCCATCATCGCCACCCGAACCGGGCCGCGCGGAGGCGGGCCCTGGTTCACCTAGCGTCATTGGGTGCGTTTGCGTGTGAAGCAGATTACAGGCGCGCTTGCGGGCTGCGCCTCAGGCATGAGCCGCAGCCTTGCCAGCGTCAAACCGCCCTGCTTAACGCGCTGCCCTCAGGCGCCACTGAACCCGCCGGCGCGTGATTGACGACGAGACCGGTCGGCACCGTGTTGTACCTCGACAGCGCTGCGGTGACCCGCCGCATCGCCGCCGAACCGAGCTCGCCGGCACCCACCACCGGGATGATCAGATCCGCGTGCGCAGCCAGCGCGATGGCGTCGGGCTGCAAGGCGAGATTGCTCGCATGGACGACGATCAGATCGAACTCCGAGCGAATATCGTCCTCGGGCCGGGCATCGGCTTTTCTGCCGGCGCTCAGCAGCTCGTCGATCGACTGCA
The DNA here is from genome assembly GCF_000284375.1 of Bradyrhizobium japonicum USDA 6. Classification (NCBI taxonomy): domain Bacteria; kingdom Pseudomonadati; phylum Pseudomonadota; class Alphaproteobacteria; order Hyphomicrobiales; family Nitrobacteraceae; genus Bradyrhizobium; species Bradyrhizobium japonicum. Next base: position 1,324,355 of record NC_017249.1, on the reverse strand, counting down.
GCCCTGCCGTGGTGGAGCCGTCCTGCCATTCGGTCACCGGAGGCTGGTGACCGGCGAATTCCGGCAGGAGCCGGATCAGCACGCTCATCATGCCCCGATTCACCGCCGCGCGATTGAGCGAGCGCGCAACGGTGTTGCCGCCGGCACTTTTGCCGACCGACAGCACGAGGGCGACCTTGCAGCCACGCACCGGCGCGCGATCGATCCGCTCGAGAAGCGGACGCAGATATGCGCCGAGATCGAGCTCGGCCGTCGCGGCGATCGGCCTTTGCCACACGGTGTTGGGCACGGCGCCAGGCGCCAGATCGGGAATGCGGGCCCAGACAGGCAGGTTTGGCATCGCCTCGGGCTGGCGCGCGGCCGGAGCCGGACGCTGGACTTGCGCGTCCGCCGCTTCCGCACGCGCAAGCGTTTGAGAATGAGTTTGAGCAGGAGCCTCGGCAGGCGCGGGCCTGTCGGACGTGTTTCCCATCGCCGCAACGGCGGCCGTCGAGGTCAGGATCGAGCCGATCGCGAGCGCCGCCAGCAGCAAGGCGAGGGGCGGACGCGTCGAGCGCATTGGCGGGATCGCGAGCGAGGCGATCTTGGTCTGGGAGCTCTGCAGCTGACGCTGCTCGCTGGTCGTCTTGAACCGCGACAGGAACTGCTCGTAGATGTTCTTGTTGGCATCGGCGTCGCGCTGCAGCTCCTGCAGCTTCACCAGCGCCTGGCCGTCGACCAGCATCTGCGTCTCGACCGTCTTGAGCTGCTTTTCCAGCGCGTTCTGCTGCTCCAGCTGAGCCTCATATTCGGACTTCGCCGTGTCGATGTTCTTCTTCCGCTCGACCTCGATCTGCCGGTTGATGTCAGCCAGCTGGCTGTAGGAGATCGCAAGATCCGGATGGCGGTCGCCGTACACCGCTTTCTTCTGCGCGATCTGATCGTTCAGGGTCGAGCGCTGCGCGCGCAGCATGCTCAGGAGGTCCTGCTTCACCGGACCTTCGACATTGGCCTTGAGGTCGCGCTGCACCTGCTCGTAACGCGCCCTGGCTTCCTCGGTGCGCGCGCGAGCGGCGGAGACCTGCTGGTTGAGGTCGGTCACCCGCAATTGCTGGGTCGTGGAATCCTTGCCGGCATTGAGGATCTTGTGCTCGAACCTGAAGGCGGCAACGGCATCTTCCGATGCGCGCAGGCGCTCGTTCAATGCCTTCAGCCGGTCCTTGAGCCAATCGGCCGCCTCGTCCGTCGCCTCGGTGCGGACACGACCCTGGCTCGCGACGAATGCCTCGGCGATGGCATTGGCGTAATGCGCGGCCCGCTCCGCATTGTTCGAGGTGAATGAAATCGCAATGACGTAGGTCAGTCCGCGGCGCGAGATATCGAGACGGTTGCGGAATTTTTCGAGCAGGCGCGTCATGTCGGTGTAACCGCCCGCGATGTCCTGGTCGTCGGCGATCTTGAGCTGCTCGATCAGGGGCCGGAGAAAGCCGTCCGATTTGGCGATCTCGATCTGGCTCTGAAGTGCCGCGGCATCCTGGCCGATGCCCGGCAGCACGTCCTGCTCCGAGGTCACGCGCAGCTCGCGGGGATCGAGGACGACCAGGGCCGTCGCGGCATACCGGACCGGCAAGACCATCAGGACAATGACGCCGAGGGCGAACAGCGCCAGCGCCAGCGCCAGGATGCGCCGGCCATTCTCGCGCAGGAAGGAGAGCGCACCGGTGACGGTCAGCGATCCCTTGATCTGCGCCGGAGCAGCGCCGTCCGGCCTCGCCGTCGCAGCCCGCGGCGCTTCCCACGAAGCCGCAGGCTCCGTCGGGGCGATGCTTCGCGGAGATGCGCCTCTACCGAACGCCATGGGGTTGGACTCGAAATCAACTGACAGCCCCTGTTCAGAGGCTTGCTACACCGTAAATATCCATGGTTAACCGGCGGTTACGGCGGGCGCGCAATGGTCAATGAACAATCTGTTAACGCGCGTGCCGATGCGCCGCGCTGCATCGGCGCGTCCGGTTGAACCGGGCCGGCGCGACACCCGACGAAGATGTGCCCCGTTGCATCTCCGTGGCGGCCCCCGGCTGCCGAATGGCGAACGACAATGAGAAAGCCGATTGCATTGGTGATCCTGGTTGCAGCCCTGCCGATGCTGTCGGCTTGTGGGCAGGCGATCCCGGACGACAAGGCCGACTATGTCGGCAAGTGGCACGCGCAGGCGATGGACGTCGAGGTCACCAAGGACGGGACGGTCCGCTACCAGCGCGTCAGGAACGGCGGCGCGATCGCCGACACCATGACGACGTCGATCAACGCCCCGCTGCGCAGATTCGAGGGCGATAATTTCGTTGTCGGCATTCCATTTATCTCGACGATCTTCGAGGTGTCGACGCCGCCTCACCGGGAGGCGGGAACCTGGAAAATGGTGGTCGATGGCGTGGAGCTGACGCGTCGCCCGTAGCGGATCAGAGTCCGGGCCCGGAGTGTCGAACGGAGCCTATTGCACTTCGATGTTCGCGTCCTTGACCAGCTTGCGCCAGCGTTCCTCCTCGCGACCAACATAGCGATCGAGCTCTTCCGGAGGGCCGCCGACCATGATGAGGCCTTCGTTCGCCTCGAGTTGCTTGAATCCACCGGACTGAACGGCCTTGGCGACCGCCTGATTCAGGCGCGTAATCACGGGAGCGGGTGTCTTGGCCGGAGCGTATAATCCATACCACGACTCGGCAGCGTAGCCGGGCACCCCGGCCTCGGCGACGGTCGGCAACTGGGGAAACGCCGCCGAACGCTCGGCGGACGTGACGGCCAGCGCCCGGAGCTGACCCGCGGCCACCAGCGAGGCCGCGCTGGCCACGGTGGTGAACATCACGTCGATCTGCCCACCCAGGAGATCGCTGATCGCAGGCGCCGCGCCCTTATACGGCACCGCCGTCATCTTGACCTTCGCCATCGCATTGAACAACTCGCCGGCCAGATGGGCCGAGGTGCCGGTGCCGAACGTACCGAAATTGAGCTTGCCCGGATTGGCCTTGGCCTCGACGACCAGATCGGCGATCGAATTGATCTTGGACGCGGGGTTGACGACGACGATATTGAAGGACCGCGCGATCAGCGAGACGGCCGCGAAATCCTTGTGCGGATCGAACGGCAGCTTGTTGTACAGGCTCGGATTGACCGCGTGTGCGAAGGTCGCCATCAGCAGCGAATAGCCGTCGGGATCGCTGGTGGCGACCGTCTGGGTTCCGATGATGGTCCCGGCGCCCGGCTTGTTCTCGATGATGACGGATTTGCCGAGGTCTCCCTGGATGTCCTGCGCTGTCGTTCGCGCGATGATGTCGGTCCCGCCGCCGGCCGCGAAGGGCACCACGATCTTGATGATCTTTTCGGGATATTCGGCGCACGCCGGCGCAACTCCCAGTCCCGCGACCACCGGCAAGACGGCACAGGCGAGGACGGCGAGATTCAGCCGGCGCCGCACGGCGAAACGCCTCTCGCGAGTGCCTTCGTGATTGACGATTTCGCCGATGGCCATATGGACCTCCCTCGTTTTTTGTTCAGACATTGAGAACGACCAGTCCGTCGGCGGCCTTCACACCCTGGCCCGCCGGCAGCACGAACACGGGATTGATCTCAGCCTCGGCGAGGCGGTCGCCGAGTTGCGCAACCATGCGCGAGAAAGCGACGATCGTTGCTGCGAGCGCTTCGACATCGCATTTCGGCCGGCCACGGAAACCATCTAGCAACGGCCACGTGACGAGATCGCGCGCCATCTCGCGAGCCTCGGCCAGGCCGAGGCCGCCCTCCGGCGGAAGCAGACGCATCGTTGTGTCCTTGAGCAGTTCGGCGGTGACGCCGCCCATTCCGAGAAGGATCGCGGTGCCCAGGGGATCACGATGCATCCCGAGAATGATTTCAACGCCATCTGAGATCATCTCCTGAACCAGGAAGCGTTCGGGTCGCTTCCCGGTCCTCGCCTCGACCTCTTCGGCCATCACCGTCAGGCGGCCGCCAATCGTCTCAGCGGTCAGGCCAACCGCGACGCCGCCGACATCGCTCTTGTGCGCAATCTCGCGCGAGAGAATCTTGAGCACGACCGGGCCGCCGAAGCCGCGTGCCGCCAGTTCCGCTTCGCCTGAAGATGCGACCACCTTCTCTGCGACGATCGGAACGCCGAAGCGGGCGAACAGCGCCTTGGCTTGTGCCTCATCCAGCGATCCCGCCGGGAAGTCGCTGATATCGACTGCCGGCTCAATCGAGCCGGATGTCTGGACCTGTTCCGGCATCCCGGCCTGCACGAGCCCGTCGAGCGCGGCAGCACAGCTCTCGGCAGACGTATAAGCCGGGACACCTCGCCGGGTGAGGACGGAGACGACGTCGGGCGCGTAGGGACTTACATAAGCAATGACGGGCTTGTCGCTCATCGGCAAACAGTCGTTGATGGCATCAGCCATCAACGTTGGCGATCCCACCGCCGACGAGCCGACAATGATGGTCAGCGCATCGTAGGACGGACTTGCGAGCAGGATGCGAATTGCCGAGCGAAGCAGATCCGGCTGCAGACCGGCCAAGGTCACGTCGATCGGATTGCGGTCGAGCGTGGCGTGCGATCCCGACTGCAGGCTGCGCAATTGCGCGGCCGTCTCAGTGTCGGGAGCGGGTGTTGCAAAGCCGGCGACGCCGAGACTGTCGGAAACGATCGTGCCGGCGCCGCCGGTCGAGGTGAGGATCGCCACGCGCCTGCCGGACAGCCTCCGTTCCGCCGCAAGGGCTGCGGAAATGTCGAGCAACTCATCAAACGTTTTCGCGCGGAGCACACCGATCTGCCTGAACAAGGCGTCGTACATGCGGTCGGAGCCCGCAAGCGCACCCGTGTGCGAGACGGCCGCCTTTGCACCCGCCTCCGATCGCCCGATCTTGAAGGCGACAACGGGCTTACCGGCGCGTCGCGCCTTGAGGACCGCCTGGCGAAAGCGAGCCGGATTGCGGATCGCCTCGATGTAGAGCGCGATGACCCTGGTCGCGCCGTCGTCGGCAAGAAAGTCGACGAAATCAGCGAGCTCGAGATCGGCTTCGTTGCTGGTCGACACCAGCTTGGACAGCCCTACCCCGCGCGCCGCAGCGCGCGACAGCAAGGCTCCGAGAATACCCCCGCTTTGCGAGACCAGCCCGATCGAGCCTGTCGGGAAGTGATCCATCGCCAGCGCGCCGGATGCCGAAAGCACGATATTGTCGGTGAGGTTCACCAGCCCGATCGTGTTCGGCCCGAGAAGGCGCATGGATCCGGCGGCTTCCATGAGCTGCTTCTGACGCTCGGCGCCTTCCGCGCCTGTTTCGGTGAAGCCGCTGGCAAGAACGATCGCCGCCGCAGCTCCCCGCTCGGACAATTCACGCACCGCGGCGTGCGCCCGCTCCGCGCCGAGCAGGACAATGCCGACATCAGGCACATCCGGCAGCGAGGCGATGTCGGCGTAGCAGGCCAGACCGCCGATTTCTCCGACCTTCGGATTGACGGGATAGATCTCGCCCGCAAAGCCGTGTTTCTGGAGATAGGCGACCGGCCGCCCCGACGTCTTGCTCGGGTCTGCGGACGCGCCGATGATGGCGACGCTGCGTGGTCGGATCAGCCGCTCGATGGCATCCATCGCTCAGCCCTTCGACGAGGATTGCGCAAGGAACGCCGTCACGGCATCGCGATGCTCCGCGCTGGTGTAGCAGATGGCCTGCGCCTGGCTGCCGAGACTGAAAATGTCGTGCGCGGAATGCTCGAAGGTCTCGTTCAGGATCTTCTTGCCCAGCGCCAGCGCGGTGGGAGACCCCTGGGCCAATTCGGCCGCCCAGGCCTGCGCGGCCGTTAGGAGCTCGGTCGAGGCCACCTTGCGATCGACGATGCCGAGCGAGAGCGCTTCGTCGGCCTCGACGACGCGCCCGGTGAAGATCAGCTCCTTTGCCCTGGCAAGCCCCACCCGGCGAGGCAGAAAATACAGGCCACCGCCGTCGGGTATCAGGCCTCGCTTGATGTAGGACCAGGTGAACTTCGACCGTTCCGTTCCCATGACGAAGTCGCAGGCAAGCGCGGTATCCGCACCGAGGCCCGCCGCGGCGCCGTTGACAGCGGCAATCGTCGGTTTCGGCAGGCCCAGCAGGAAAGACTGCACGTGGTGCACGCCCTGCTGACGGCTCCATCCGTTGAATGCGACTTCGCCCTGAGGCGCCTCGAGCCGGCGCTTCATACCGCTGATATCGCCGCCGGCACAAAAGGCGTTGCCGCGCCCGGTCAGCACCAGGGCCTTGATCGCCTTGTCTCGGGAGACGGTTTCAAGCGCACTGACGAACTCGGCGCGCATCTCATCGCTCATGGCGTTGCGCCGTTCCGGCCGGTTGAATGCGATCGTCGCGACACCGGCTTCGACGGAAAACTCGATGAGCTGATAGGACATGACAGGCTCCGTGCGGGCTCCCGAATGCCGATTTCAGACCGTGCCGCTTCTTCGTTGAGCCGTGCGCGACCGGGCATTCTTCTTCCCGGTGCCTATATCGGCTTGCACCATCAGGAACATCCCCCTAATTCCACTTAGTGGAAATGCGGTGGGAGGCTCGATGTGGCGAAGCTACGCAGATATGCGGGCGGGGTAGACGGCAATCGGTCGCTCGAAAGGGGCGTGGAAATCCTTCGCGCCTTCCGGCCCGGCGTCGACACGCTGGGCAACGGCGAGATCGCGGAGCGAACCGGACTACCGCGATCGACGGTCAGCCGGCTGACGCGAACGCTGGTCAATTCCGGGATGCTCGACGAAGTCCGCAGCGAACGGACCTACCGCCTTGCCGCCTCCGTCGTCAGCATCGGTCACGCGATGCGGACAGGATCACCCGTGCTCAATGCGATCGGAGCAATGATGCGGGCAGAATCGGCGAAGCGCCGGCTGAACGTGGGGCTCGCGACCGCCGATAGGACCATGATGGTCTATCTCGAATCGATCCGCTACAGCCCCCGCGCGGCGCTGCGCAACGTGGTCGCCGGGCAGCAGGTGCCGATGGAATTGACGTCGCTCGGTCGTGCATATCTGGCCGGCGTTGCAGAGGCCGAGCGAGAGCGATTGCTGAAGCTGTTCAAACGGCGCAGCGCTGCGGCCACGAAGGCGCTGCTCGCGGACGTCAGGACATCGATCAGCTCCGTCGAACGCGACGGCTATTGCGCGGTGTCGTGGCAGCCTGCCGTTCTTGCCGTCGCAACGCCCATCGTGCTGGAGGGGCTTCCAGTCTACGCGCTCAACATGAGTCTGCAGAATGTCGATCGGTCGGATGCGCTGGCGAGCGAGATCGGCTCGTACCTCAACGCCTTCGCGGCCAAGTGCAAGGAGGTACTGGCAGGCCGCTGAAGGCTCGCAGGCTGACGGTTCCGGCTTCGAAACCACAAGGCGCCAAATTGCAGGTCCAGCGCGGCCAGATAACGCGCGGCGCCGGCGAATCCACGCGAGGACCCGTCGATCCTGGCTGCGATGATTCATGCCGACATGGCGCGCGCCATTCCGAATGAAACCACGAACTCATACACATTTGAAATTGCTCGCGATTTTTATCGCCCTCATGATTCGACGGCCGTCGGCGCCGACCTCGGCCTCGCCCGCTGCCGTCGGGAATTTCAGCACGCCTCACAACAGCGTGCGCCTTTCGCCCCGGGATCGTAGTATTGTCGTCGGAAACCGCCGACGCACGAGATCGAGGATTTTGCGTATCCACGCGATCGCGGCGCTCGACGAGATGCACTCCAGACTTTGGCTGATGATCGCGACTGCGGTCGGACGGCGCGGCAAATGGAGGACATGATGGCGTGGCGTGACGACAAGGCCCGGGCAACCCTGATCCGCGATGCAGCGGGCAGCGTGCCGCCGGGCAAGAGCCCGCGGGCCTTTGCCGAGCCCCTGTTCGGCTACAGCAATATCGAGGATCTCGACAATTACGATGCCGCCTCCCTCGCCCTCCTGGCGGAGCACGCCTGGGAGCATGTGCAGCGGCGCACGTCGGGCAGTGCCGATATCCGCGTGGTCAATCCTACGTTGCCGAACGGGCGCGAGATTTCCGTGCTCGAAATTCTCAACGACAACATGCCTTTCCTCTACGACTCCACGATGGCGGAACTCGCCGAGCAGGGCATCGAAGTCAGCCTCGTCGCCCACCCGATCATCGCCGTGGAGCGCGATGCCGAGGGCAAGCTGCTGCGGTTCTACGGCGAAGCACTGCCGGAGGGAGCCAAGGGAGCGCGCGAAAGCCTGATTCACCTCCACATCACCCGCCTGGACGCCGACGCCGATCGCCAGAAGCTGATCGACGGACTCACCAGGGCGCTGAACAACGTCCGCGCCTGCGTCACCGACTGGCGCGCCATGCGCGACCGCGTCGAGGAGGCAATCAAGACGTTCTCCTCCAATCCGCCGCCGTTGCCGATCGACGAGGTCGCCGAAGCCAATCAGTTCCTGCAATGGCTCTGCGCGGACAATTTCACCTTCCTCGGCGTGCGCGAATATCGCTTCTCGCCCGACAGCGATGCCTCCGACGACATCACGACCGGTGAAGGCCTCGGCATCCTGCGCGATCCCGACGTGAAGGTCCTGCGCCGCGGAACCGAAATGGTGGTGATGACCTCGGAAATCCGCGAGTTCATGCACGAGCCGACCCTGCTGATCGTCATCAAGGCCAATGTCTCAAGCCTCGTCCATCGGCGCATCCGGATGGATTATGTGGGGATCAAGCTCTATGCACCCGACGGCCGGCTCGAAGGCGAATTGCGCGTCGTCGGCCTGTTCACCTCGGGCGCCTATACCCGCTCGGTGCGGCAGATCCCTTATGTGCGCCACAAGGTTTCGCGGGTGCTGCAGCGCGCCGGCTTCGACCCGAACGGCCATTCGGGCAAGGCGCTCATGCATATCCTCGAAGATTATCCGCGTGACGAGCTGTTCCAGATCGACGTCGACACGCTCTACAATTTCGTCATCGAGGTCCTGATCCTCTACGAGCGCCCGCGCGTCCGGGCGCTGGCGCGGGTCGACAAGTTCGATCGCTTCGTCTCCATTCTCACCTTCATTCCGCGCGACAAATACGACACCGATGTGCGCACGCGCGTCGGAGCCTTCCTGTCGCAGGTCTACAAGGGGACCCTGTCGGCGTCCTACGTATCGTTCCCTGAAGGCGCGCTTGCGCGCGTCCACTTCATCATCGGGCGCTATGAGGGCAAAACGCCCGTCGTCGAGCGCACCGCGCTCGAAGCCGGCATCAGCGCCATTGCCGCGACCTGGATCGACAAGCTGAAGGCCGCGCTCACGGCGTCGACCGACGGCATGCGGGCGCGCATGATCGCCAATCGTTATGCCCAGGCCTTCAGCGGCGGCTATACCGAGGTTTTCACGGCGGAGCAGGCCATCGCCGATATCGCGACCATCGAAAGGCTGACGCCGGCCCGCCCGGTGACGATTTCGGTGCACCGCGACAAGGACGAGGACGATCCCAGGCGCTTCGGCCTGAAGGTGTTCTCCGACGCCGCACCGCTGTCGCTGTCCTATCGCGTGCCGGTGATCGAGAATCACGGCCTGCGCGTGGTCGACGAACGCACCTATCAGATCGTGCCCGGCAACAGGCCGGAGCCGGTCTGGCTGCACGAGATGACGATCGAGACCAGCGACGGCCAGCCGATCGAGATCAACCCCGAATTCAGCCATCGCCTCGAAGCCTCGATCATGGCGGTGGTCACGGACCGCGCCGAATCCGACGGATATAACGCCCTGATCCTGCGCACCGCCCTGGGCTGGCGCGAGGTCTCGACCATCCGGGCGCTGTCGCGCTACCTGCACCAGATCCGCGCTCCGTTCACCCAGGATTACATGTGGGAGACCTTGCGCAAGAACGCCGCGATCACGGCCACCCTCGTCGCACTGTTCCAGACCCGCCTCGATCCACGCCTCGTGCTTACCGATCGCGAGCGTTCGGCGCGCGAGACGGCACTCCTTGCCGAGATCGAGGAGCAGCTCAAATCCGTCGCCTCGCTCGATGAAGACCGCATCCTGCGCCGCTTCACCAATCTGGTGCAGTCAACCATCCGCACCAATCTGTGGCAGATCGGCGAGGATGGACATCCGCGTGCGGTGATCTCCTTCAAGTTCGACGCGCAGCGGATCGACGATTTGCCGGCACCGCGGCCTCTCTACGAGATCTTCGTCTCCTCGCCGCGGGTCGAAGGCATTCACCTGCGCTTCGGCAAGGTCGCGCGCGGCGGCTTGCGCTGGTCCGACCGGCCGCAGGATTTCCGCACCGAGATCCTGGGTCTCGTGAAGGCGCAGCAGGTCAAGAACGCCGTGATCGTGCCGGTCGGCGCCAAGGGCGGTTTCGTGCCCAAGCGCCTGCCGCCGCCGTCCAATCGCGACGCCTGGCTCGCGGAAGGCACCGAGGCCTATCGCATCTTCGTGCGCTCGCTGCTCGAGCTCACCGATAATCTCGACGGCGACGCCGTCGTGCCGCCCGATTCCACCGTGCGCCATGACGGCGACGACCCCTACCTCGTGGTCGCCGCCGACAAGGGCACCGCCACCTTCTCCGACGTCGCCAACGCGATCTCGGCCGAGAAGAACCATTGGCTCGGCGACGCCTTCGCCTCCGGCGGCAGCCAGGGCTACGACCACAAGAAGATGGGGATCACGGCGCGCGGCGCCTGGGAGGCGGTCAAGCGCCACTTCCGCGAGCTCGGCACCGACATTCAGACCATGCCGTTCACCGTCGCCGGCGTCGGCGACATGTCCGGCGACGTCTTCGGCAACGGCATGCTGCTCTCGCCGGCGACGAGGCTCGTGGCGGCGTTCGATCACCGCGACATCTTCATCGATCCCTCCCCCGACCCTTCGACCAGCTTCGCCGAGCGCAAGCGTCTGTTCGACCTGCCGCGATCGAGCTGGCAGGACTACAACAAGTCGCTGATCTCGCAGGGCGGCGGCGTGTTCTCGCGCACGCTCAAGGCGATCCCGCTCGCACCGGAAGTCCGCAGCCTGCTCGATCTCGACAAGGAACAGGCCACGCCGTTCGAGGTGATGACGGCGATCCTGAAAGCGCGCACGGACCTGTTGTGGTTTGGCGGTATCGGCACCTATATCCGCGCGTCGGCAGAGAGCGACGATCAGGCCGGCGACCGCGCCAACGATCCGATCCGCATCGCAGGCACCGACGTTCGCGCCCGGGTGATCGGCGAAGGCGCCAATCTCGGCGTCACCCAGCGCGGCCGCATCGAAGCGGCACAGAAGGGCGTCAAGCTCAACACCGACGCCATCGACAATTCGGCCGGCGTCAACACCTCCGACGTCGAGGTCAATATCAAGGTTGCGCTGGCGCGCCCGGAGCGCGAGGGACGCCTCAGCTTCGCCGACCGCAACAGCCTGCTGGCCGCGATGACCGACGAGGTCGGCACGCTGGTGCTGCGCAACAACTATCTGCAGACGCTGGCGCTCTCGCTCGCCGAGCGCAAGGGCGTGGCCGAGACCGGCTTCCTCACCCGCCTGATGCAGTCGCTCGAGCAGCGCGGCCTGCTCAGCCGCGCCGTGGAGTTCCTGCCCGACGACGCAGCGCTCACCGAACGGACCCGGCGCGGCCAGGCCCTGACACGGCCCGAGCTTGCCGTGCTGCTCGCCTACGCCAAGCTGACGCTCTACGAGGACCTGCTCGCCACCAGCGTGCCTGATGATCCCTATCTTGCCCGCAGACTGTCCCTGTATTTTCCGCGCGAGGTTCCCGATAAATTCCCGGCCGCGGTCGAGCTCCATCGCCTGCGACGCGAGATCATCGCGACCAGTCTCGTCAATGCCGTGATCAACCGCGGCGGCCCGGCGTGTATCGTGCGCCTGACCGACGAGACCGACGCCGATATTCCCACCATCGTCATGGCGCAGGTGGCGGTGGACGCGATCTACGAGCTCAGGCGGCTCAATGACGCGATCGACGCGCTCGACACCCGCATCGACGGGCAGGTGCAGCTCGGCCTCTACGCGACGGTCCAGGACCTCCTGATTTCCCGCATGGTCTGGTACGTGCGTAATGTCGATTTCAAGGACGGCCTCGAGGCAGTGATCGGGCGTTTTGGCCCGGGTATCCGCGAGATCGCGGCCTCCCTCGACACCACCCTGCCGCCGGACCTGCAGGCCGCGCGCGGCAAGCGGCGCCAGGAACTCACCGATGCCGGCGTCCCGGCCGGCCTCGCCGGCGAGCTCGCCGATCTCGACCCTCTGATTGCGGCACCCGATATCGTGACGGTCGCCGAGCGCACCTCCCGCGCCATCGGCGATGCCGCCGCGACCTTCTTCGCCGCCGAGGCGAATTTCCGCCTCGACCGCATCATCGCGGCCGCGCGCAGCGTGCCGGCAAATGATTATTTCGAACGCATGGCGGTCGATCGCGCCGTCGAGCAGATCGCCAGCGCCGAGAGAAGACTGGCCGCGGATATGCTGGCAACCGGCCAGTCCGGTCAGCAGGCTGTCGAGACTTGGCTCGCGGCTCACCCCGAAGCGGCGCGCATCCGCCGCTCGGTCGAGGAGATTGCAGCCAGCGGCCTGACGCTCGCCAAGCTGACGGTGGCGGCGAACCTGCTGGGGGACCTGGTCAAAGTCTGAGAGCGTGCGACGCAGCGATGTGAAACTGAGAGCATGATCCGGAAAAGTGTGGAGCGGTTTTCCCTCGCGACAAACGCGGAACGCGTTTGCGCGGAGATCATGCTCAAACAAGGAGCTAATGCGCGATGACGATTCAACCCAATCTCATCGCGCTTTGGCCGGCGAACGGAGGAAGCCCATGATCCACGCCACTTGCCATACCGCCGATAACATCCGATGCCTCGAGTTCGATGCCACGCCCTGGTTCAGCGAGGCTGACGTTCCGAGCATCATCGATCTGGCCCGGCGAGGCTGGACCAGCACGGCGATTGCAGAGTCCCTCGAGCACCGGCGAGGATACGAAGGCCTGCACGATCTCGTCGAGTATGCGGCGAAGCGATTGCAATCGGAATCCCTGGAGGACCCGACCTGGGAAACCTTCGAATGTGTCGTCGATGGACCCGAGGCCATCGCCTGGCTCGAGAAAAACCGGCCCAGCGTCGTGGCAAGGATCCCGTAAGCCGCGCGGATCTATGGCCGGCGCGGGAACGACTGGCGAATATTCGATTGCGGTAATTGAAAAACAGGAAGAGAGTTTGACAGTCGGACCCAACAAGCCCCCACGGCTATCACCGAAGGAGGAGGGAATGACCGCTCATAAGAATTACGGATGGAAGCCGCCCACTGCCGCCCAACGTGAGGCGCAAAGGGTCTTCAAGGAAACCGATGCCAAAGTAGCGATTTCCGAGCATGAACGCATCCAAGCGGCGTTTCATGCAAACCGCGAGAGGTTAAAGGCTGAACGACTTGCTCGCGAGGCCGAAGCGGCGGCCCGGAAGCACAAGAGCCTGATTACGGCCCACTCTCCGAATGTGCATGGCGGTCTGCGGCACCGCTGATACGCGCATTCAAAATTATCAATCGGAAAGGGCAGGCGCTTGCGAAGTGCAAGCCGGCTTAGTGGTTCGGCTGCGCACGCAATTCGGTGGCAGCCTATTCAGCCCTCTCTACCGAAGTGGCGCGCCCGGAACGATCCGCCCCCCCGACCCGATTGCGGCTCTCGAGCGCGAGGCCTATGTTGGCATCCGGCAATCACGCGGCCGCCCATCGTGCGGCGGGGCAGCCTCACGGTGGATGGCTCGCATATCCATCCGAAAGGCTATGCCATGACCATTGCCCCCACGCTCCACCGATACCTGGCTGCCGAGAACATCGAGTATGTCGAGATCCCGCACGTTTTCACCATGTCATCCGCGCGCACGGCGCAGGCCTGCCACGTCTCGGGCGATCGTTATGCCAAGGCCGTCGTGCTGCGCCATGACGGCGGCTACATGCTCGCGATCGTTCCGGCATCGCACCGTCTCAACTTGCCGGACTTGAAGGAGAAGCTCGGCGCGGATCTCGTGATGGCGAACGAAACCGAGATCAACAGGCTGTTCGCTGACTGCGCGCATGGCGCCGTTCCGGCGGTAGGCCGGTGTTACGGGCTCGATCTCATCGTCGATGACAGCATCCGCGCGCAGCCCGAGATCTATATCGAAGCCGGCGACCATGAGACGCTGCTTCACCTGACGCATGCACAGTTCGAACGGCTGACGGCCAATGCGCCGCATGGACGCTTCAGCACCCACGCTTGACGCAGCATGGCGGCGGGATGATTTTTGCGGGATGATTTTTCCTGCGCCTTCGTCGCGGCGCGCGTGCGGTCGCGCCCGGTTCGTAGTATGATCGCGTCACGGGGGCTGCGTTCGCAACGGAGGTCCTCCATGAAGGTCAAGGACGTGATGCACAAGGGTGTCGATTGGGTCAGCCCGGACACCCCGATCACCGAGATCGCGAAGTTGATGCAAGGGCACGACATCGGCTGCATTCCGATCGGCGATGACGACCATCTGGTCGGGATGGTGACCGATCGCGACATCGTCTGCAAAGGCCTCGCGAGCAAGAACTTCAACGCCGCGCGCATGACGGCGCGGGACGTGATGACCGAAGGCATCCATTGCTGCCGGGAAGACGACGATCTGGCGAAAGCCGTGCATCACATGGAGACGCTGAAAATCCGCAGGCTGCCCGTGATCAACAAGAGCAAGCGGATGGTCGGCATGATCAGCCTGGGCGATGTCGGCCAATTCGCCAGCGTTGATCTGTTGACCCAATGCGTCAAGGGCGTGTCGGCCCATCATTGATGGCGACCGCCACCCGGCGCCCGGAACTTCGTCGCATCGCTCGCAGGACCCCGCTGCCGGCGAACGCGCACGCAGTGACACGCGACCTGCCAAGAAGCTGCTCCGCAGTCTTCTCTCCCCCAGTGTCACCTGCGCAGCTAATTCTTCAATTCGTTCTTCAGCTCATTCTTGGCGTTCCGCATCTTGCTCGCTCCCCTGAGCGGGGGCTTCGGCGGCGGAGTCGGATTCGCCCAGCCTGCCATCTGCAGGCAGGTGAGCAGATCGACATAGCTTTCTATTCCCCCTGCAGCAGCCTCGCCTTCGCAACTATCGCGCGCGGGGCCCGGAACTGTCAGCCAGGTCGAGCTCAGCTGTTGCTGCGCAATTGTCTCATCACGCACGCATTCGCCGGCGTCCTGCGCCAGGGAGAGCCCCGAGGCCTTGTCGTCCGCGGAAACGTCGCGGCAGAGAGCTTCCACGTTGAAGACGGGTACACGGTCCGAAATCGGCATCGCGGGCTGGCCAAGAAGCGGCAGGACCAGAAGCGCTGCTTTCATGAGATCCTCCCTTGAATCGGGTTGGTCGGGAAAGCCCGGGCAAGGTTAGGCCGGGTTTGTTTCCGGCCGGCTTCGCCCGGCCTGCAAAGGGTTTCGTCCTTGCCCGATTGTGGGGCGCCGCCAAAAGACTGGAAATGGCGCGCCACGGCCGATGACGAAGCTTACCCGGGTGTCCGCACGTAGAGCGAGATGAACCGGTCGATCATCGGGTTGATCTGCTCCGGCACCTCCAGCGACAGGAAATGCCCGGAGCCGACCGCCTTGGCCGTGACCAGCTGCGGGCACAGCTCCGCAAAACGATCCAGATCCGCGAGCCGATGGGCCGCTTCGATGTAGAGCACCGGGACCCGGCACGCCTGGGCGCATTCACGCGCCCGATGCACATCCCAGGGGAACAAACTTGTAAACGTGGACACCAGCACGTGCTGTGGCGTCGCCAGAAAGGTCTGTTCGACATGGGCGCGGCATCTATCGGTCGGCAGACAGGAGTCCGCGACGATTTTCCGGACCTCGTCCGCAAAATTCGCGCCCCTCAAGCCCTCCAGATACCCGGCGAACACCGCCCCTGCCGAGGCAGGGAAGAGCACCCCTGAATCGAGCAGCACCAGGCCTGCAGGAAAGTCCGGATAGCGGGCGGCGATTTCGAGCGCCATGTTGCCACCCATGCTTTGACCCACGATGACCGGCCTTGTGATCTGCTGTCGGTTGCACAGAAAGACGAGATCATCGGCGAAGCTTTCGATCGAATACGCCTGTTGCGGCTTGTCGCTCTCACCATGCCCCCGCAGCTCGGCATTCAACGCCCGACCTTGACGCGCGAAATACTCCATCTGCGGCGCAAAATGCGTGCGATCCCCGCCGAGGCCATGGACGAACAGGAACTGAAGCGGTCCCGCGCCGGCAATGTCGAAGGACAGCTGGATGCCGTCATGCGCGAGCTTCATGGGTCATCTCCGTATTCACCGAAATGTCCAGGCGTCTCTGGCGAGACCTTAATCTAAACGGGCCATCACGGCCGGTGAAGATGGCCACTCCTGCTTCGCCGTGGTGCCATGATGCTGCGGCCGACCAAGTGCTCCCGGCTACGCCTCGCCAGGAAGGCGTCGGTTACCTGCTCCAGGCTTACGCGATTACGAATAGTGAGCTGCCGTGCGACGACGTCGTCCGGCGCGGAAATGGGAGGTTTTGGAGTGCCCAGTTTTGTAGCGAAATGGCGCGCCCGGAACGATTCGAACGTCCGACCCTCAGATTCGTAGTCTGATGCTCTATCCAGCTGAGCTACGGGCGCGTTTTTCGCGAACAGTGCGGGCTGGGCCCGCAGGCAGCCTCCGGACAGCGCCGGAGGGGTGCGAAAGAGCGCTCTGACTAACCGCTCTTGTCTCGATTGGCAAGGTCTGGATTGGGGAGATTTTCGCGTATTTGCCCCTCTCACCGTCATTCCGGGGCGCGACTAAGTCGCGAGCTATGGTGCGCAATTGCGCACCTGAGAATCCATAACCAACAGCAGGGGTTATGGATTCCGGGCCTGGCCCTTCTGGCCATCCCGGAATGACGAGAGTGGTCGAGATTGCCCCGGTCGCTCACTCGGCCGCTGGCCGACTACGCCCTCTGACGCTCGTTGCGGATGGAGAGGAGTTCCACGGGGCGGTCGGGGATGACGATCCGGAAGGTGGCGCCGATGGTGCCCTCGACCAGATGGATCTCGCCGCCATGGGCGCGGACCAACTCTGCGGCGATGGCCAAACCAAGCCCGCTGCCGCCGGGGCGGCCGGAGGTCTGGAACGCCTCGAACAGATGGTCCCGGGTCTTCTGGGGGACGCCGGGGCCGGTGTCGGAGACCTCCAGGATGGCGACGGCACCTTCGCGCTTTCCCGTGATCCGGATCTGCTGCGCGCCGCCGTCGCCCGACGAATGGCTTTCCAGCGCCTGGGCGGCGTTGCGGACGAGGTTGAGCAGCACGCGGAAGAGCTGGTCGGGATCGGCATCGACCGCGAGCCCGCGCTCGATCGCGGCGACCCAAGCGATCGAGGCATCGCTGGCGAGGCCCGCGGTTTCGCGCACCTCCAGCACCACGGGCTCGATCATGATCATGCGGCGGTCGGGCGCCGCTTCCTGGGCGCGGCCGTAGGACAGCGTCGACTGGCAGAAGGCGATGGCGCGCTCGAGCGAGCGCACCAGCTTCGGCGCAAAACGCTGCACCCGCGGATCCGGCACGCTGGCGAGCTGATCGGACAGAAGCTGGGCCGACGCGAGCAGATTGCGCAGATCGTGGTTGATCTTGGAGACGGCGAGGCCGAGGGCGGCGAGCCGGCTCTTCTGGTGCAGCATCGACATCAGGTCGCGCTGCATGTCCGACAATTCGCGCTCGGCGACGCCTATTTCATCGCTGCGCTGGCTCGGCACGATGATCCGCGCCGAGCTTTCGGGGTTTTCGTGGAAGCCGACCAGGCTCGCGGTCAGCCGCCGCATCGGGCGCACGAAGAGATAATGCAGCGCGAGATAGACGAGGCCCGCGGTCAGCACCGCGATGATCAGCGCGACCACCACGACGTTGCGGGAGAAGCGATACATCTGCTGCCGCAGCGGCAGCTCATCGGTCACGATCTCGATGAACTGGGCGTTGCCGACGCCGGGCCCGACGATGCGGATGGCCTGGTTGCCGGTCTCCAGCATCATCCGGAACGAGCCGGTGATCGCCTCCCACACCGTCATGTCGCGCAGGTCGATGTCATGCTCGATCGCGGTGGGAAGGTTGTCGCTGGCGAGCAGCCGTCGCTGCTGCCCCATCTTGATGGCGACGGCGCGCGCATTGATGCTTTTCAGGATCTCGCGCGACAGCGACTCGGGGACCATGCCGAGCGGGGCGGCGTCGAGCACCAGCGCGGCGGTGTTGGCCGCCGCGACGCGGTCATTGAGCCGGTTGACCCAGAAGTTGGCGATGGCGGGCACATAGAGCAGGACGGCGGCGATCATCACGAGGGGGACGGTGAGCAGCAGCAGCTTGCCGGACAGGCCGAGCCCGCTGGGCCCACGCGGCCGCATCGCCGGCTGGCCCGGCTGATCCGTATCATGGACCGGCTGGAGGTCTGTCGCTGCCACGAAATTCGCCCCTGTTGGCTTTGTTATAGAGCCTGGCTGATGGAAGATGCGACCCGGCCGGGGGCCGGTCAAATTACGGATCGCTAATCTCTCAAGGTGGGATGTAAGCTCGGATATCGCGAGTCGCTACCTCTTGGGTTAAAAACCCCGCACAAACAGCGATATTCACCGGAACAGCGCGGTCTTGCGACGTTGACGAAAAGAAGACGCTCCCTTATAAGCCGCGCAAATTGTCCGCGATGACCCGGTGCGCACGCCGGGAGCGGCTCTCTTGGGGCCGAAAAGGGCCCATTTTGGGCCGCATCTTCCGGACTTTATCATCAATTCTACAGGCAAATTGCCCGGTCAGCGGAGAAAAACCCGTGAAGCGGACTTATCAACCCAGCAAACTGGTGCGCAAGCGCCGTCACGGCTTCCGTGCCCGCCTCGCCACTGCCGGCGGCCGCAAGGTTCTCGCCGCCCGCCGCGCCCGCGGCCGCAAGCGTCTGAGCGCCTGAGCCGGACCCCCATTTTTGGGATTTCATCATGGATCGGCTGAGGCAGCGAGCGGATTTCCTCGCCGTTGCCAATGGCGCGCGGGCGAATAGTCCCGCGTTCGTCCTGCAAAGCCGCCGCCGCGACGACAGCGGCCCGATCCGGATCGGCTTCACCGTTACCAAAAAGAACGGCAACGCCCCCGAGCGCAATCGAATCCGGCGCCGGCTTCGCGAATTGGTGAAGCGGCTCGATCCGGTGTCGATGCAGCCCCATCATGATTATGTACTGGTTGGCCGAAGGGACGCGCTCTCGCGCGACTTCGCCACCATGCTCGACGACCTGCGCATAGCGTTCACGAAGCCTGCGCGGCATACGCACAAGGGACGCGGCTCAAGAACCGACGGCTCAAGGCCCGGCCCCGCTCCTGCGACCAGCCGCAAACCGGATTGATGACGAGACAATAGTGATGACCGACAATCGCAATACCATCCTCGCCGTCATTCTCTCCGGCCTGGTGCTGATCGCCTGGCAGTATTTCTACAACGTGCCGGCGATGGAGAAGCAGCGCGCCCAGCAGCAGGCGCAGGCCGAGCTCCAGAAGAACACGCCGCAGCCGACGGCCTCCGCAACGCCGGGCGCCGCGCCGCAGCCCGGCAGCGCGGCCCAGCCGTCAACGCCGGCCGCGAACCAGGCCCAGCCGGTCGTTTCCCGCGAAAGCGCGATCGCAGCCAGCCCGCGCGTGAAGATCGACACGCCGCGAATTGCCGGCAGCATCTCGCTGAAGGGCGGCCGCATCGACGACATCGCGCTGGTGCAATACCGCGAAACGGTCGACCCGAAGTCGCCGCCGATCATCCTCTATTCGCCCTCGGGCACGGCGGAGCCCTACTACGCCGAGTTCGGCTGGGTGCCGGCGACGGGCGTGACGGCCAAGCTGCCGGACGCCCAGACCCTCTGGCAGCAGGACGGCAGCGGCAGCCTGACGCCGACGACGCCGGTGGTGCTGAAGTGGGACAATGGCGAGGGCCTCACCTTCCGCCGCACCATCGCGGTCGACGACCATTATCTCTTCACGCTCAAGGACGAGGTGAGCAATGTCGGCAACGCGCCGGTCACACTCTACCCGTTCGCGCTGATCTCGCGCCACGGCACGCCGCAGGTCTCCGGCTACTACATCCTGCATGAAGGCCTGATCGGCTATCTCGATGGCTTGCAGGAATACGCCTACAAGAAGATCGACGAAGCCAAGGCGGTGAACTTCAAGGCCACCAATGGCTGGCTCGGCATCACCGACAAGTACTGGGCTTCGGCACTGCTGCCCGACACCAGTGCGCAGCTGCAGGCACGCTTCTCGTCGAACCCCGTCGGCAACGTCCACACCTACCAGACCGACTATCTGCTCGATCCCGTCACCGTCGCAATCGGCGGCACCGCGACGGCGAATGCGCGGCTGTTCGCCGGCGCCAAGGAAGCCGGCGTCGTCGGCGTGTTCCCGTTCGCCGGCCTCGGCGGCTACAACAAGGAGCTCGGCCTCAACCATTTCGATCTGCTGATCGACTGGGGCTGGTTCTACTTCATCACCAAGCCGATGTTCCTCGGCCTCGACTTCTTCTACCGCTTCTTCGGCAATTTCGGCATCTCGATCCTGCTCGTCACCGTGATCGTCAAGCTGCTGTTCTTCCCGCTGGCCAACAAGTCCTACGCCTCGATGGCGAAGATGAAGTCGATCCAGCCGCAGCTTCAGGCGCTGAAGGAGCGCTTTCCCGACGACAAGGTGAAGCAGCAGCAGGAGATGATGGAGATCTACCGCAAGGAGAAGATCAATCCGGTCGCCGGCTGCCTTCCCGTGGTGATCCAGATTCCCGTGTTCTTCTCGCTCTACAAGGTGCTGTTCGTCACCATCGAGATGCGGCACGCGCCGTTCTACGGCTGGATCAAGGACCTCTCCGCGCCGGACCCGACCAATTTGTTCACCTTGTTCGGCCTGATCCCGTTCGATCCGACGACGATTCCGGTGTTCGGCCACTACCTCGCGCTCGGCATCTGGCCGATCATCATGGGCATCACGATGTGGTTCCAGATGAAGCTGAACCCGACGCCTCCGGATCCGACCCAGCAGCTGATCTTCAACTGGATGCCGTTGATCTTCACCTTCATGCTGGCGGGCTTCCCGGCGGGCCTCGTGATCTACTGGGCCTGGAACAACACGCTCTCGGTGCTCCAGCAGAGCTTCATCATGCGCCGCAACGGTGTGAAGGTGGAGCTGTTCGACAATCTCAAGGCGACGTTCGCGAAGAAGGCGACGTAGCTCTCCGTCATTGCGAGGAGCGAAGCGACGAAGCAATCCAGAGTGCCTCCGCGGATGCATTTCTGGATTGCTTCGCTTCGCTCGCAATGACGAAGGTAAACAACTGAAGGCCTTCGCATGACCGAAGACAAAGATGCGAAGCTGATCGAAACCGGGCGAAAGCTGTTCACCCGCGACTGGCAGTTCATCTGGGCCTCGCCCTCGATTGCGACGCTGCCGCCGATGGATGGGCTGGAGATCGCCTTTGCCGGCCGCTCCAATGTCGGCAAGTCCAGCCTGATCAACGCGCTGACCGGCCGCAACGCGCTTGCGCGCACCTCGCATACGCCAGGCCGCACCCAGGAACTGATTTTCTTCGAGGTCCCCGGCAAGAAGGACCTGCGCCTCGTCGACATGCCCGGCTACGGCTACGCCAAGGCGCCGAAGACGCAAGTCGCGTCCTGGACCGAGCTGATCCACAAATTCCTGCTGGGGCGCGCCTCGCTCGCGCGCGTCTACGTGCTGATCGACGCGCGGCACGGCCTCAAGGAGGTCGATCTCGAAATCCTGGGGACGCTCGACCGTTCCGCGGTGAGCTACCAGATCGTGCTGACCAAGGCCGACCAGGTGAAGGCGTCCGAACTTCAATCCCGCATCGCCGAGACCGAGGCCGCGCTGGCAAAACATCCGGCGGCGTTTCCGAACGTGCTCGCGACTTCGTCGCGAAGCTCGACCGGCATGGCTGAACTGCGCGCCGCGATGGCGAAGCTGCTGGAAGAGCGAACCTCGTGACGCTCGCGTTCCGCCTGCTGATTGGGCTTGCCGGTTTGATGGGCGCCGCTGGCGTCGCACTGGCCGCCGCCTCCGCCCACGGCGCCGACGCCAGCCGGCTCGCCTCCGCCAGCGCCATGCTGCTGTTTCATGCAACTGCCATACTCGCAGGCGTCGCCCTGCTCGCGCGCGGCCTTCTGCACGGCGGAATTGGCCTCGTCGCGGCGTTCGGCTTCCTGATCGGCGCCGCGCTGTTCGCGGGCGATCTCACCTTGCGGCAATATGCGGGGCACTCGCTGTTTCCGTATGCCGCGCCGACGGGTGGGACGGTGATGATCCTGAGCTGGCTGGCCGTGACGCTCGCGGCCGTGGCGGCGCGGAAGTGATGCTCCATCTTACCCTCCCCTGGAGGGGGAGGCTAAGAGGCAACACCCACTTTGCGCCGCGCCCGCCAATCGGATAGAACGCGCACCGACAGTCCCGCCAGCGAGATCCGCCTCATGACCGACATCTCTCCGCTCGACCAGGCCCGCATCCTGTCCGAAGCGCTGCCGCACATGCAGCAGTATGATGAGGAAACCATCGTCATCAAATATGGCGGCCATGCCATGGGCGACGAGGAGACCGCGAAGAACTTTGCCCGCGACATCGTGCTGCTCGAGCAGACCGCGATCAACCCGGTGGTGGTGCATGGCGGCGGGCCGCAGATCGCCACCATGCTCAAGCGCCTCGGCATCCAGTCGGAGTTCGCGGCAGGCCTGCGCATCACCGATGCGGCGACCATCGAGATCGTCGAGATGGTGCTGGCCGGCTCCGTCAACAAGCAGATCGTCGGCTACATCAACGAAGCCGGCGGCAAGGCCGTGGGCCTGTCGGGCAAGGACGCCAACATGGTGAAGGCGTCGAAGACGACCCGCACCATCGTCGATCCGGGTTCGAATATCGAGAAGGCGATCGATCTCGGCTTCGTCGGCGACCCCGAGAAGGTCGACCTCACGCTGCTCAACCAGCTGATCGGCTACGAGCTGATCCCGGTGCTGGCGCCGCTCGCGACCTCCAAGGAAGGCCAGACGCTCAACGTCAACGCCGACACCTTTGCCGGTGCGGTCGCCGGCGCGCTGAAGGCGAAGCGCCTGCTGCTGCTCACCGACGTGCCGGGCGTGCTCGACAAGTCGAAGAAGCTGATCCCGCAGCTTTCGGTGAAGGACGCGCGAAAGCTGATCGCCGACGGCACCATTTCCGGCGGCATGATTCCGAAGGTCGAGACCTGCATCTACGCGCTCGAACAGGGCGTGGAGGGCGTCGTCATCATCGACGGCAAGATGCAGCACGCGGTGCTGCTCGAGCTCTTCACCAACCAGGGCACGGGAACGCTGATCCACAAGTGAGAGACGCGGAGACGAGAGATTTCGTCGTGGCCGGGCAAGAGCGCGAAGCGCGTCTTCGCGAAGATGTCCCGGCCATCCACGACCTTTGGACCCGCACTAAGAACGTGGATGCCCGGGACAGGCCCGGGCATGACGAGTTGAGGGCTCGGCGACATCATCGCTCATTCCTGACCCGTTTCCTGATGACGCTGCCCGCGGCGGCCGTCTCGTTCTTCTTCTCCTCCGCGCCCGCCCTGGCCGACCTCAAGATCTGCAACCGCATGTCCTATGTCGTCGAGGCCGCGATCGGCATCGACGACAAGGCGGCGACCGCGACGCGCGGCTGGTTCAGGATCGATCCCGCCAACTGCCGCGTCGTGGTGCAGGGCACGCTGACCGCCGACCGCATCCTGCTCAACGCCCGCGCGCTCGGCGTCTACGGCGCCTCGCCGATCCCGCAGAACGGCAGCGACATGCTGTGCGTGGCGCAGGACAATTTCGTCATCGCGGCTGCGCGGCAATGCCGCAGCGGCCAGACCCAGGCCGCGTTCACCCAGATCACGCCGACGCAAGCCGCGGACGGCAATTTCACGGCCTATCTCGCCGAGGATTCCGAATATGACGATGAGCAGGCCCGCCTCGCCGGCATCCAGCGGCTGCTGGTGATCGCGGGCTACGACGCCGCGCCGATCGACGGCGTCGACGGGCCGAAGACGCAGGCAGCACTTGCCGCCTTCCTGAAGAGCCGCGGACTGGCGGCGGACATCATGTCGTCGCCAAACTTCTTCAAGACCATGGTCGATGCGGTGCAGACGCCTTCCGCAACCGGCCTGACCTGGTGCAACGACACGCCGCACAAGGTGATGGCGGCGGTCGCCACCGACGACGGCAAGTCGGTGACGAGCCGCGGCTGGTATCGCATTGATCCCAAGACCTGCCTGCACCCCGATGTGACCGGGCAGCCGAAGCAGATTTTCAGCTTCGCGGAAGCCATCGACGCGGACAACCGGGTCATCAAGCTGAAGGACAAGCCGCTGAACTGGGGCGGCGACAAGCAGCTCTGCACGCGCGAGACCAAGTTCGAGACCAGCGAGCAGGCCGATTGCGGCGCGCGCGGATTCGCGGCGACGGGTTTTGGCGTGGTGGACATGTCGAGCGGCGGCAAGACGCTGCGCTTTGCGATGCCTTGATTGAGAGACCAGTTATGAATCCACCCCGCACTTTTGCCCACGTCGACACCTGGGTGTTCGACCTCGACAACACGCTTTACCCGCATCACGTCAATCTGTGGCAGCAGGTCGACGCGCGGATCGGGGAGTTCGTCTGCAACTGGCTGAACATCGGCCCGGAGGAGGCGCGCAGGATCCAGAAGGATTATTATCAGCGCTTCGGCACCACCATGCGCGGCATGATGACCTTGCATGGCGTGCGCGCCGACGACTACCTCGCCTACGTCCACAAGATCGACCACTCGCCGCTGGAGCCGAACCCGGCGCTCGGCGAGGCCATCGCAAAACTGTCGGGGCGCAAGCTGATCCTGACCAACGGCTCGGTCGACCATGTCGATGCCGTGCTGGCGCGGCTCGGCCTGGCAACGCATTTCGACGGCGTGTTCGACATCATCGCCGCCGGGTTCGAGCCGAAGCCGTCGCCGCTGACCTATCAAAAATTCCTCGCCGACCATGCCGTCGATCCGACCAAAGCCGCGATGTTCGAGGACCTCGCCCGCAACCTCACCGTCCCGCACGCGCTCGGCATGACCACCGTGCTGGTGGTACCTGATGGTACCAAGGAAGTCGTGCGGGAGGACTGGGAGCTGGAGGGCCGGGACGCGCCCCATGTCGACCACGTCACGGATGATCTGACCGGGTTTTTGGCGGGGCTCTCTCCCAGATAACCGCTGTCGTCCCGCGGCGCGAAGCGAGCCCCGGGACGACGACCGAGTATGCCTTGACTCCTCCCCGCCAAATCCCGAAAAAGCGCCCAATCCGTCAAAATTCTCATTTCCCAGAGGAAATCCCGATGTCCCTGTCCGCCCTCGAATCCACCATCAACAGCGCCTTCGACGCACGCGACGGCATCTCGACCTCGACCAAGGGCGAGGTGCGCGAGGCCGTGGACCAGGCGCTGGAGATCCTGGACAAGGGCGAGGCGCGCGTCGCCGAGCGCGGGGCCGACGGCAAGTGGAAGGTCAATCAATGGCTGAAGAAGGCCGTGCTGCTGTCCTTCCGCCTCAACGACATGGGCGTCATTCCCGGCGGTTCCGGCAAGGCGACCTGGTGGGACAAGGTGCCCTCGAAGTTCGAGGGCTGGGGCGAGAACCGTTTTCGCGACGCCGGTTTTCGCGCGGTGCCGGGTTCGGTCGTCCGCCGCTCGGCCTTCATCGCCAAGAACGTCGTGCTGATGCCGTCCTTCGTCAATCTCGGCGCCTATGTCGATGAGAGCACCATGGTCGACACCTGGGCGACCGTGGGCTCCTGCGCGCAGATCGGCAAGCGCGTGCACATCTCCGGCGGCGCCGGCATCGGCGGCGTGCTCGAGCCGCTGCAGGCCGAGCCCGTGATCATCGAGGACGACTGCTTCATCGGCGCGCGCTCCGAGGTCGCCGAAGGCGTGATCGTGCGCAAGGGCGCGGTGCTGGCGATGGGCGTGTTCCTGGGCGCCTCCACCAAGATCGTCGACCGCGAGACCGGCGAGGTCTTCATGGGCGAGGTGCCGGAATATTCGGTGGTGGTGCCCGGCGCGCTGCCCGGCAAGCCGATGAAGAACGGCCACATCGGCCCGAGCACGGCCTGCGCCGTGATCGTCAAGCGCGTCGACGAGCGCACGCGCTCGAAGACCAGCATCAACGAGCTGCTGCGGGATTGAGACTCTCTCTTCTCCCTCTCCCCGTTCTTACGGGGAGAGGGTTGGGTTGAGGGGCCCCTCTCCACGGATGAGATTGCCGTGAGACCTGTACCCCCTCACCCGGATCGCAAGTGCGATCCGACCTCTCCCCGCAAGCGGGAGAGGTGAGCAGTGGCGCCAGCCTGCCTCATCGAACCCTCTGTCCCTCCATCGCGACCAATCACCGGACGGCCTCCGCTGCCCGGAACCTTCGCCATGG
Source organism: Bradyrhizobium japonicum USDA 6 (assembly GCF_000284375.1). NCBI lineage: Bacteria > Pseudomonadati > Pseudomonadota > Alphaproteobacteria > Hyphomicrobiales > Nitrobacteraceae > Bradyrhizobium > Bradyrhizobium japonicum. The sequence goes on along the minus strand of NC_017249.1, from coordinate 1,297,936 downwards.
ACTGGACCTGGTACCTCTTTCGCTTCGACGGCCGCATCAACCGCGCTTTGCTGTGGCAGGCGCTGCTGATCGTCGCGTTGCTGGCGGCCGTGCTCGGCGTGATCGGTCAGGTGATCCACCTCATCGACGCCGAGGGGGCGTTGAAGCTATCCCTGAAACTCGATTTCGACTTCGGCCTCGGCGACCTCTTCAAGCTGGTCGATCCCCGGGCCTATCGCTAGCTGACGCCCGTTGATCGCACCAACCTGATCCTGAAGGCGTTCGGCTTGTCGCTGTTCCTCTGGATCTATCTCGCGACGGCGATCAAGCGGCTGCATGATCGCGACAGGAGTGGCTGGTGGCTCGTCCCGTTCTTCTTCCTGCCCGGTCTGTACAACCAGTTCTCGGACCTGTTGCCGAACTCCACCTGGATGCTTCCGTTCTGGCTGGTCGCGTCCATCCTGTGGCTGTGGGGGTTTGTCGAGATGTTCATCGTATCAGGCAGCGTCGGCGATAACCGGTTCGGTCCTGATCCATTGGCCAAGACCGAGGACGGCTCGTCCCCTGCAAAAAGCTGGGACCAGCAAAGCGAGCTCGAATTGGTGCCGCCCAGCGCTAGCCCACCCGGCGGCATGCATGTTAAGCGGGGCGCATGACCGATGCTCTCTCGATTGCCCGCGATCTCATCCGCTGCCCCTCGGTAACTCCGGCCGATGCCGGTGCACTCGGGGTGCTTGAACAAGCCCTGAACGCCGTCGGCTTCACCTGCCACCGCGTGACCTTCAGCGAACCAGGCACAGCCGACGTCGACAATCTCTATGCGCGGATCGGCACTGAAGGCCCGCACATCACCTTCGCCGGCCACACCGACGTGGTGCCGCCCGGCGACGAGAACGCCTGGAGCGTCGGCGCGTTCTCGGGCGAGGTGAAGGACGGCTTTCTGCACGGCCGCGGCGCGGTCGACATGAAGGGTGGCATCGCCTGCTCGGTGGCAGCCGTGCTCGAGCATCTCGCAGCCAACGGCGGCACGCCGCGGGCCGATGGAAAGGGCTCGATCTCGTTCCTGATCACTGGCGACGAGGAAGACGTCTCCATCAACGGCACCATCAAGCTGCTGAAATGGGCCGCGGAGCGCGGCGAAAAGTTCGACCATTGCGTGCTCGGCGAACCCTCCAATGTCGAGACGCTCGGCGACACCATCAAGGTCGGCCGCCGCGGCTCGCAATCCGGTACGCTCTATGTCGACGGCGTGCAGGGCCATGTGGCCTATCCGCACCGCGCGTCCAATCCGGTGCCTGATATCTCGCGGTTGATCGTGGCGATCAGTGACGAGCCGCTCGACCATGGCAGCGCGCAGTTCCAGGCCTCCAATCTCGAATTCACCTCGGTGGACGTCGGCAACAAGGCCAACAACGTCATCCCCGGCGAGGCCCGCGCAAAATTCAACATCCGCTACAATGACAACCACACCCAGGCATCCTTGCGCGAGCTGGTCGAGACCCGCCTGACGAAAGCCTGCGGCAACCGCATCAAGGCCCGCATCGTCTGGGAGCCCTCGAACTCGAACGTGTTCGTGACCAAGCCCGGCCCGTTCACCGACCTCGCGGTCTCCGCGATCGAGGAGGTGACGGGACGCAAGCCGGAACTGTCGACCTCGGGCGGCACCTCGGACGCGCGCTTCATCTCCAGCTACTGTCCGGTGATCGAATTCGGCCTGGTCGGCCAGACCATGCACCAGGTCGACGAGCGCGTGCCGGTGGTGGATCTGGAGAGATTGACTCAGGTGTATCGGGGAATTTTGACGCGGTATTTTGGGTAAGCGCTGCCCTCACCCAGCACGCCGCTGTCATCGCCCGACTTGATCGGGCGATCCAGTATTCCAGAGACAGCAGTGATTGAACCGAGAAGCCGCGGCGTACTGGATGCCCCGGTCAAGCCGGGGCATGACAGCGGTGGGCGCGGCGAGAGCGGGCGCTCTCCGCACTGACGCGCTCCTCAATAATCCACCTTCATCAGATACAGCCCGTCAGGCGGCGCGACGATGCCGCACGCCGCGCGGTTGCGGGCTGCGAGCGCCGCTGAGAGATCGTCCGCGGTCCAGCGGCCCTCGCCGACCCAGACCAGCGATCCCACCATCGAGCGCACCTGGCTGTGCAGGAATGAGCGCGCCGAGGTGACAATCGTGATCTCGCGGCCGTCGCGCAGCACGTCGAGCTGGTCGAGCGTCTTCTCCGGCGATTTCGCCTGGCACTCGGTGTCGCGGAACGTCGTGAAATCGTGCTTGCCGAGCAGACGTTGTGCCGCCGCATGCATCGCATCGGCATCGAGCCGGCGCGGCACGCGCCAGGCGTGGCCGATATCGAGCGCGAGATTGGCGCGGGTGTTGACGACGCGGTAGCGGTAGTGACGCTTCACGGCCGAGAAGCGTGCCTCGAAGGTGTCAGGGACGATCTCGGCCTCCAGCACCGCGATCGGATGGGGGCGCAGATGCGCATTCAACCCGTCGCGAAAACGGCCCGGCGGAAACTGCTTGTCGATGTCGACATGCGCGACCTGGCCGCGCGCATGCACGCCGGCGTCGGTGCGGCCCGCACCGTGCACGCGCAGATCCGCGCCGGTCATCGCCTTCACCGCCGCCTCTAACGCGCCCTGCACGGACGGCAGCGTGTCCTGCACCTGCCAGCCGAAGAACGGCGCGCCGTCATATTCGATGGTGAGCTTGTAGCGGGGCATCAGTTTCCAGTTCTGCTGTCATCGCCCGGCTTGCCGCCTTCGCTGAAGCTTCGGCGTGCCGAGCGCTCGTGTGGGCCTCGGCGTAGCCTTGGCGGAGCCGGGACCGGGCGATCCAGTACGCCGCGGCCTATCGGTTCGACCGAGAAATACCCCGCCTTCGCGGGGTATGACAGCGTCAGGTGAATTTGACGCCTGCTTTCAGCGGCACGCCGCGTAAGAAGTCCGCGGCCTGCATCCGGCCCTTGCCCTCGCGCTGGAGCTCGACGATGCGGATCGCCTCCTCGCCGCAGGCGATGGTGAGCTGATCGTCCAGCACCGCACCAGGCTCGCCCGATCCTTTGGCCAGCTCGCAGCGCAGGATTTTCACGCGCGCATTCTCGAGCTCGGCCCAGGCGCCGGGAAACGGCGACAGGCCATGGATGTGGCGCAGCACGGCGCGCGCGGGCCTGGTCCAGTCGATCCGGGCTTCGGCCTTGTCGATCTTGGCGGCGTAGGTGACGCCATCCTCGCTCTGCTTTTTGAGCTGGAGCCCGCCGCGGGCGAGCGCGGCCATCGCGCGCACCATCAGATCGGCACCGAGCCGGGAGAGACGGTCATGCAGATCGACCGCGGTCATGTTGTCGGGAATCGCGATGCGCTCGGCCATGGCGACGTCGCCGGTGTCGAGGCCGACATCCATCTTCATCACCATCACGCCGCTCTCGGCATCACCTTCCATGATCGCGCGGTTGATCGGCGCGGCGCCGCGCCAGCGCGGCAGCAGCGAGGCGTGCAGATTGTAACAGCCGAGCTTCGGCGCATCGAGGATCGCCTGCGGCAGGATCATGCCATAGGCGACGACGACCGCGGCATCGGCGTCGAAGGCACGAAACTCGTCGAGCGCTTCGGGCGTCTTCAACGACTTCGGCGTCAGCACGGGCACGCCGAGCTTCCGCGCGGCTTCCTCGACCGGGGTCGGCTGCAATTGCAGGCCGCGCCGCCCGCCGGGCTTTGGCGCGCGGGTATAGACCGCCGCGATCTCGTGGCCATGCGAGACCAGCTCGAGCAGCGTCGGCACGGAGAAATCGGGCGTGCCCATGAAGATCAGGCGGAGGGGCATCAACGGAACTCGCTGCGTTCCCTCCCCCTTGCGGGGGAGGGCTAGGGAGAGGGGTGCCACACGACGCGCTCTCTCGGTATATGAGCGCGGGCGCCTGTTGTTGGCACTCGCAAACGACAAGCGCCTTTTGCTGGGCTACCCCTCTCCCATAGCCGAAGCTTCGCTTCGGCGTCCATCTAAAGGACGGCCGCCGAAGGCGGCCTATGCCCTCCCCGCAAGGGGGCAGGGAGCTCAGCGGAGTATGGAGCAGCACCTAAACTCACTCCGCGCGCTTGGCGGCTTTCTCGAACTTCTTCATCACGCGGTCGCGCTTGAGTTTTGACAGATAGTCGACGAACAGCACGCCGTTGAGATGGTCGATCTCGTGCTGGATGCAGGTGGCGTAGAGGCCTTCGGCATCCTCCTCATGCACCTTTCCGTCGAGATCGGTGAAGCGCACGCGCACCTTGGCGGGACGTTCGACCTCCTCGTAATATTCGGGAATCGAGAGGCAGCCTTCCTCGTAGACCGACAGGTCTTCAGAGGATGCGATGATTTCAGGGTTGATGAAGACGCGCGGCTCCGGCTTGGTCTCGCCGTCCGGGTCAGGCTTGGCGAGGTCCATGGTGATCAGCCGCAAGGGCTGCGCGATCTGGATCGCCGCGAGCCCGATGCCGGGCGCGTCGTACATGGTCTCGAACATGTCGTCGGCAAGCTTGCGGATCTCCGTCGTGACCTTCTCGATCGGCTTGGAGACCAGACGCAGCTGCTTGTCGGGCAGGATGATGATTTCTCTGAGGGCCATGGCCGCGATTTAAGCCGCATGCCGGATGCGGTCAATGCGGCGAGGAACTCCGTTAACCCTCCGCTAACCATAAAACTTCAGGTTTCGTTAACCATAAAAATTAGGGGGCTGTTAACCATAAATGTTCGCTATTCGTTCGCGGAGGGTGTCGAATCGGCTACAACGGCCGCCATGAACGAGATCATTTTCCTGGCTGGCGACTGGCCGGTCCGCACCATCGATGCGCTGATCGGGTTCGGCGCCCTCATCGTCATCCTGCTGGTGGTGATCGCGGTGGTGATCGCGCGCTCGGGACGGCGCGGTGCGGAACTCGCCATGGCCAATGCCATCCGCGCCGACGAGCTCGAGGAGCGCCTCAGCCAAGTGCTGCGCGCCCAGAGCGAAGCTGCCGGCCGGGCCGACGCCATGACCCAGGCGCTGGCCGGCCGCCAGGCCGACATGGCGCGCGCGGTCAACGAGCGGCTGGATTCGGTGACCCATCGGGTCGGCCAGTCCATGGAACATTCGACCCGCAACACCATGGAGAGCCTGCGCGCGCTACACGAGCGGCTCGGCATCATCGACAACGCGCACAAGAACCTCACCGACCTCACCACACAGGTGACGACCCTGCGCGACGTGCTCGCCAACAAGCAGTCACGCGGCGCCTTCGGCCAGGCGCGGATGGAGGCGATCGTCCAGGACGGCTTGCCGAAGGGCGCCTACGAGTTCCAGTTCACGCTCTCGACCGGAAAGCGGCCGGATTGCGTGGTGTTCCTGCCCGACCAGCGCCCGCTCTGCATCGACGCAAAATTTCCGCTGGAGGCGATGACCGCGCTGCACGACGCCCGCACCGACGAGGAGCGGCGCGTCGCCACGCAGCGGCTGCGCGGCGACGTGATGAAGCATGTCAGCGACATCGCCGACAAATATCTCGTCGCCGGCGAGACCCAGGAGACGGCGCTGATGTTCGTGCCGTCGGAATCGGTCTATGCCGAGATTCATGACGGTTTCGACGACGTGATCCAGAAGGCCTATCGCGCCCGCGTCGTGCTGGTGTCGCCGTCGCTGCTGATGCTCGCGATCCAGGTGATGCAGCAGATCATGAAAGACGCGCGCATGCGCGACGCCGCCGACCAGATCCGCACCGAGGTGATCAAGCTCGGCGACGATTTGGGACGCCTGCGCGACCGCGTGCTGAAATTGCAGAAGCATTTTGCCGATGCGAACGAGGACGTCCGACAGGTGCTGATCTCCGCCGACAAGATCGAGAAGCGCGCCAGGCGAATCGAGGAGCTCGATTTCAGCAAGACCGATGCGCCGGAGGGTCCGCATCTGGTGGCGGCAGGTGCCGCGGAGCTGTTCCCGAGGAAGCTCCAGGCGGGAGAGTGAGTTTTGAGGCACACTGTCATACCCCGCGAAGGCGGGGTATCCAGTACGCCGTGGCAGCCGTGATTGGATCGAGGCGCTGGTGATTACTGGATCGTTCGCCTTCGCGGACGATGACACCGAGGGTGTTGAGGCGTCTCCCGCCTCACCGGCTACCACGAGGCTTTTCCTTCAGAATCTGCTAACACCTCCCCATGACCGCACCCGACGCGACCTCCCCTGCCAGCCCCGACACGGCCCCTACCTCCTGGCGCGACGGCCTGGCCGTGTACCTGCAACCGCGGGTGCTGATCGTGCTGTTCCTCGGCTTCTCGTCCGGGCTGCCGCTGGCGCTGTCGGGCTCGACGCTCCTGGTGTGGATGCGCGAGGCCGGGGTCGATCTCAAGACCATCGGGCTATTTGCGCTGGTCGGCACGCCCTACACGCTGAAATTCCTGTGGGCGCCGCTGGTGGATGCGCTGCATGTGCCGCTGTTTACCCGCGCGTTCGGACGGCGGCGCGGCTGGCTGCTGTTCTCGCAGTTGCTGCTGATCATCGCGATCCTGCTGCTGGCGCTGACCGATCCCGCGCGCTCGCCGTTCTACGTCGCGCTCGGTGCACTGCTGGTGGCGACAACATCGTCGACGCAGGACATCGTGGTCGACGCCTTCCGCGTCGAGAGCCTGCCGGAGAGCGAGCAGGCCGCCGGAATGGCTTCCTATGTCGCCGCCTATCGCATCGGCATGTTGGTCTCGACCGCGGGCGCGCTGTTCATCGTGTCCGGCTTCGAGGGCACCGGCATTCCGCGCGCGTCGGCCTGGATGTGGGGCTATGTGGTGATGGCGGCGATGGTGCTGATCGGCACGATTACCGCGCTGGCTGCGACCGAGCCCGAGCAATCGGTGCGGGCGGAAGCCGCGACACAAACCGAGACGGCGTTCGCGCGCGTGCTGCACGCGGCGATCGGAGCCTTCTCGGAATTCCTGACGCGCAAGGACGCGCTCGCGGCGCTCGCCTTCGTCGTGCTGTTCAAGTTCACCGATGCCTTCTCCGGCACGATGACCGCGCCGTTCGTGATCGACCTCGGCTTCTCCCGCAACGATTATGCGGCGATCGTGAAGGGCGTCGGCCTCGCGGCAACGCTGATCGGCGGCTTTGCCGGCGGCTTCCTCGCGCGGCGCTATTCGCTGGCGACCAGCCTGTGGATCGGCGGCGTGGTGCAGGCGCTCGCCAACCTCTCCTTCTCATGGCTGGCATTCGTCGGCACCAGCCAATGGGCGCTGGCCTTCGCCATCACCTGCGAGAACTTCACCAGCGCCATCGGCACCGTGATCTTCGTCGCCTATCTCTCCGCGCTGTGCCAGAATCCGCTGCACACGGCGACGCAATACGCGCTGCTCACCGCGCTTGCGGCGGTCGGGCGCACATATCTGTCAGCAAGTGCGGGCTTCGTGGCGGACACGACGGGCTGGCCGCTGTTCTTCGTGATCTGCGTGCTGGTGGCGATCCCGAGCCTGTTGCTGCTGGCCTGGCTGCAGAAGCGCGGGCACTTCGAGACGCTGGGGCCGGTGAGGGTTTAGCGGTCTCGTAGGGGGCAAAGGCGCACTTGCGCCGTGCCCACGATCTTTCCCAGCATTCGACGGAAGCGGTGGGCACGCTTCGCTTTGCCCACCCTACAGCATCTCGATCTGATGCCCTATTGCTTCCTGATCAAGCTCCACTTCGTGATCACGGCTTCGCTCATCTGGCCGGGATCGCTGGCGCAGGCGACTTCGTCGACCTTGACCGAGATCTCCTTGCCGACGAACGATTTCAGCTGCGTGGCCTGTGCGTCGCTGGAGGTGACGAGCTGGAACGTCTCGGGACCAGTCTCGAGATTGCACAGCCCGTTCGGCGCCGGCAGGCGACGCGGCTCGGAGGTGATCTGGTACATCGCAATCCGCTTGCCGGCGTTCTTGACGTCGCGCACCTTCATTGCGTTCAATTCGCCCGAGAGCACCTCGCCGGCATTGATCGGCTTGCCGGGCTTCGGCGGCGGCGGCGCCCCGTCGTCCTGCTGCGCGCAGATGGCCGGCGTCGCCAGCAGCATCAACGTCGCGACCAAAGCCGATCGTGTGGCGAAAAGTTTCGTCATGTCGTCCGTTCCGTAAGTCTGGATGGCTAGAACAGGGTCCGCTGCCGCATGGCGGCCGATAGCGTACCTTCGTCGAGATAATCAAGCTCGCCACCGACCGGCACACCATGGGCCAGCCGGGTTACTTTTACGTTGGCGTCCTGAAGCAGGTCGGTGATGTAGTGCGCCGTGGTCTGGCCGTCGACCGTCGCGTTCAGCGCCAGGATGATCTCATGCACCTCGGCAGCATGCGCGCGCGCGACCAGCGCGTCGATGGTGAGATCCTGCGGGCCGACGCCGTCGAGCGGCGACAAGGTCGCGCCCAGCACGTGATAGCGGCCCTGGGTCGCATTGGCCCGCTCCAGCGCCCAGAGGTCGGCGACATCGGCGACCACGACGATGATTGCGGGATCGCGCTTCGGATCGGTGCAGACGGTGCAGGGATTTTGCGTGTCGATGTTGCCGCAGGTCTTGCAGACCTGGACCTTGTCGAGCGCGACCTGCAGCGCCGAAGACAGCGGCATCATCAGCGCTTCGCGCTTCTTGATCAGATGCAGCGCCGCACGCCGCGCGGAGCGCGGGCCCAAGCCCGGCAGCCGTGCGAGAAGCTGGACCAGCCGCTCGATTTCGGGACCTGCAACCGAACCCATCTTATTGGCCGAACATACCCGGCGGCAGGCTGAGCCCGCCCGTGAGCGCCTGCATCTTCTCCTGCACGGCCGTCTCGGCCTTGCGGCGGGCTTCACCGAGTGCGGTGACGAGCAGGTCCTCGAGCACCTCGCGCTCTTCCGGCTTCATCAGCGAGGGATCGATCTTGATGCCCTTCACGTCCATCTTCGCGGTCATGCGCACGGCGACGAGACCGCCGCCGGAAATGCCTTCGACCTCGACGTTGGAGAGCTGATCCTGCATCTCCTGCATCTTGGATTGCAGCTGCTGCGCCTGCTTCATCATGCCGAAAATATCGACCATCGGTGCTGTCCTTGGTTGGCGCGATGACTCGTCATCGCGCCTTAACTTTTGGTTTGAACGTGATCTGATCGGAAAGCCGCTTCACACTTTGCGTGACGCGGCCTTCGGGTCCGGATCATGCTCTAGAGATCGTCGCCGTCGGAACCATCGGGCGGATCGTCACTGCCATAGTCCGCATTCATATTGGTTTCCGGCGCCTCGGGGGCAAGCCTGCGGACCTCGACGACCTTCGCACCGGGAAAACGCGACAGCACCTCCTGCACGCGCGGATCGGCTTCGGCGGAGCGCGCATGTTCCTGCTTCGCCGCCTGGTTCACCGAACGCAGCGTCGGCTGGCCCTGCTCGTTGGAGACGATCACGGTCCAGCGCCGGCCGGTCCAGAGCTCAAATTTTCGCGCGAGCTCGGAGATCATGGTCTTGGAGGCGTTGGGCTCGAGCGCGACTTCCAGCCGGCCCTCCTCGAAACGGACGAGGCGCATGTCGCCTTCGAGCGCGCCCTTGGTCATGAGATCGCGCTTCTGCCCGGCGACCGCTACGAGCTGGGTGAAGCTCGTGATGCGCAGCTGGGGCGCGGCCCCTTGCGGATCCGGCGCGGGCGCCGCCATCTGCGGCCGGGCAGCGCCGCCGCCGAACCCGGACGGCGACGAGGTCGGCGCGCGCATGGGCGCCGCCGAGGCCACCGGCGCACCCGGCGCACCGCTGCGCGCGGCACTTCCGCCGCCCACGACCGGCGAGCCGCCGCCGTTCTGCTCCAGCATCTTGATCGCTTCGTCCGGCGTCGGCAGATCGGCGACATAGGCGATGCGCACCAGCACCATCTCGGCGGCTGCTGCGGGGCGCGTCGCAGCCTGCACCTCGGTGATGCCCTTGAGCAGCATCTGCCACATCCGCGACAGCACGCGCATCGAGATCTTCGAGGCGAAGTCCCGCGCGCGCACGCGCTCGGTCTCGCCATAGGCGACGTTGTCGGCGGTCGCCGGCACGATCTTCACGCGGGTGACGAAATTGACGAACTCGGCAAGGTCCGACAGCACGACGATCGGATCGGCGCCGACGTCGTACTGATCGCGGAACTCCCTGAAGGCGCTCGCGATGTCGCCGCGCGCCAGCGAATCGAACAGGTCGATGACGCGGGTGCGGTCGGCGAGCCCCAGCATCTGCCGGACCGCATCCGCCTTCACGGTGCCTGCCGCGTGTGCGATCGCCTGGTCGAGCAGCGACAGAGAGTCGCGCACCGAGCCTTCCGCGGCGCGCGCGATGATGCCGAGCGCCTCCGGCTCGATCTCGACGCTCTCCTTCGCCGCGATATTGGCGAGGTGCTTCATCAACACGTCGGCCTCGACCCGGCGCAGGTCAAAACGCTGGCAACGCGACAGCACGGTGACCGGAACCTTGCGGATCTCGGTGGTCGCGAACACGAATTTGGCGTGCTCCGGCGGTTCCTCCAGCGTCTTCAGGAAGGCGTTGAACGCCGCCGTCGACAGCATGTGGACTTCGTCGATGATGTAGACCTTGTAGCGGGCGCTGGCCGGCGCGTAGCGCACGCTGTCATTGATCTGGCGGACGTCGTCGACGCCCGTATGCGAGGCCGCGTCCATCTCCAGCACGTCCATGTGCCGGCTTTCCATGATCGCCTGGCAATGCACCCCTAACGTCGGCATGTGGATGGTCGGGCCCTTCACCGATCCATCCGGCATCTCGTAGTTGAGCGCACGGGCAAGGATACGCGCGGTGGTGGTCTTGCCGACGCCGCGGACGCCGGTGAGGATCCAGGCCTGCGGAATGCGCCCGGTCTCGAACGCGTTCGAGACGGTGCGGACCACGGCCTCCTGGCCGATCAGATCGTCGAAGCTGGAGGGCCGGTATTTGCGCGCCAGCACCCGGTAGGGCGTGCTGGCCTGGCCGGCGCTATCGGGGTTGGGAGGGGCGCCAGCGTCGGTCATCGGTCGATCCGCAATGGAATGTCTTTCGCCCTGCTATTGCGGAAAGGAGCGCGCTGGCGGGAAGCCCGCCGGCGCAATTCGCTCGGAAAAACAGGTAGGAGACTGACGAGCGACCCGATCCGGACCTCGTTAGGGCTGCTTCCTTCCGGACCTGACCCGGTTGGCGAGTGGCTCGTCCACCGCCAATCTCCCGGTCCCTATTTGGGGCCAAAAGGTCGGGAAAGCAAGCGGGTATCCGTAGGTCCCGCACACCCCGCTGGAGGGCCCCCGCCGGCCCATTTGGACGCGGAAGCCGGCTCAGTGCTGGCGAGCTGGAACCTCCGTGATTCGCGCAAACCGCTTGCGATACTCGGCGGGCGTCACGCCGACGTGACGATTGAACGCGCGACGCAGCGTATCGGCATCGGCGAATCCACAATGGAGCGCCACCTGCTTCGGGGCTTCATTGCCAAACTCGAGCAGCCGCCTCGCGGCATTGACGCGGGCTTCCTCGACCCAGGTCGCAGGCGTGACGCCCACCTCGGCGCGGAACAGCCGTGCAAAATGCCTCGGGCTGAGCTCCATGCGCGTCGCCAGGCTCGCAACGCTGTGGTCGAGCGAGGGGTTGGCGGCGACCCAGCGCTGCAGCTCCTGCAATGCGGCGCGGCCGGCGGGAACAGCCTCGCCCTTGCGGGTGAACTGCATCTGCCCACCCGGGCGCTTGAAGAACATCACGAGCTGGCTTGCGACCTTCATGGCCGTATCGCGCCCGAGATCCTCCTCGACCAGTGCCAGCGCGAGGTCGAGCCCTGCGGTCACGCCGGCGGCCGTGCGAAGCTTGCCGTCGGTGATGTAGATGGCATCCTTGTCCACGGTGACCGACGGGAATTTGCTGGCCAGCATGTCCGCGACCGCCCAATGCGTCGTAACCCGCCTGCCATCGAGGAGACCGGCGGCGGCAAGGAAGAAGGCCCCGCTGCACACCGAGCCGAATCTGCGGGTCCGCGAAGCTCGCCCCGCCGCAGCCAGTCGATCACGCTCCCATCCGCCGGGACTTCGGCCGCGTTCGGGCATCCTGCCACCAGCAAGGTGTCGATGGGCTCCTGGAAGTCGCGGTCGACGATTCGGTCGGGCATCAGCCGGATACCTGAGGAGCTGCGGATCGGCCCCGGCTCCGCGCCCGCCACGAACAGCGCATAGGCGGGATAGCCGGCCTGGACGTTCGCCTCGGCGAACACGTCGAGCGGCCCTGCGACATCGAGCAGCTGCACCCCTGGCAGCGCCACGATCACAACCGTCCTTGGTTTCGGCTTTGCGCCCATGTCCGCCTCGATCCGGATTTGTCCGTTTTAGACGTATTACGTCGATTTAAGACAACGTAGCCCGGATTTACATTGAACGCGATCGAAATTTCAGGAGCTGCCCATGTCAGAAATCACCGAGGCCGCCGTCATTCCCGACAGCAAGCTGGCGCGTGCCATCACCGAATACATCCGCGACACCGAAACGGATTTGCTCTTCAACCATTCCAGCCGCGTCTACCAGTTCGGCGCGATGGCCGGCGTCCGCCGTGGGCTGACCTTCGACCGCGAGCTGCTTTACGCCGGCGCGATGTTTCACGACATCGGCCTGATGCCGGGCCATGGCAGCCAGCACGAGCGGTTCGAGGTCGACGGCGCGCACGCCGCGCGCGACTTCCTGCGCAGCCACGGCATTTCGGAAGCCGACGCTTACACGGTGTGGACCGCGATCGCCCTGCACACGACGCCGGGCGTCCCTCAGCACATGCACCCCGTCGTCGCGCTGGTGACCGCGGGTGTCGAGATGGACGTGCTCGGGCTCACCTACGGCGAATATTCCGACGCGGAGCGCGAGGCGGTCGTGAAGGCGTTTCCGCGCACAGCGCATTTCAAGGAAGACATCATCCAGGCCTTCTACGACGGCATCAAACATCGGCCTGATACGACGTTCGGCAACGTCAAGGCCGACGTCATCGCCGACAAGGAGCCGCATTTCCATCGTGGCAATTTCTGCAGCGTCATCCGCAACTCGCATTGGCACGGCTGAACGCAATTCGCTGCCGTTGCGAATCCCCGCCCCAATCATCGACCAGGACTTACGACATGAGCGACAAACGACCCCATCTCACGCACGCGACCGGCGCTCCCGTCAGCGACAATCTCAACATCATGACCGCCGGCCGTCGCGGCCCCGCATTGTTGCAGGATGTCTGGCTGATCGAGAAGCTGGCTCACTTCGATCGCGAGGTGATTCCCGAGCGACGCATGCACGCCAAGGGATCCGGCGCCTTCGGGACCTTCACGGTCACCCATGACATCTCCCGCTATAGCAAGGCCAGGATCTTCTCGGAGATCGGCAAGGTCACGCCGATGTTCGCGCGCTTCTCGACGGTGGCGGGCGAGCGCGGCGCAGCCGACGCCGAACGCGACATCCGCGGCTTTGCGCTGAAGTTCTACACCGAGGAAGGCAATTGGGACATGGTGGGCAACAACACGCCCGTGTTCTTCTTCCGCGATCCCTTGCGCTTTCCCGACCTCAATCACGCCATCAAGCGCGATCCCCGGACCGGGATGCGCAGCGCCGACAACAATTGGGATTTCTGGACGTTGTTGCCGGAGGCTCTGCACCAGGTCACCATCGTGATGAGCGAGCGTGGCCTCCCCAGGAGCTTCAGGCACATGCATGGCTTCGGCAGCCATACCTACAGCTTCATCAATGCCGCCAATGAGCGGACCTGGGTGAAGTTTCACTTCCGGACGCAGCAGGGCATCGAAAACCTGACCGACGCCGAGGCCGAAGCCCTCATCGGCAAGGACCGCGAGACTCACCAGCGCGACCTGTTCGAGAGCATCGAACGCGGCGATTTCCCGCGCTGGACGATGTTCGTGCAGATCATGACCGACGATCAGGCGAAGGCGTTTGCCTTCAACCCGTTCGACCTGACCAAGGTCTGGCCGAAGGCGGACTTCCCGCTGATCGAGGTCGGCACTTTCGAGCTGAACCGCAATCCGGAAAACGTCTTCGCCGAGGTCGAACAGGCCTCCTTCTCGCCGGCCCATGTCGTTCCGGGCATCGGCTTCTCGCCCGACAAGATGCTGCAGGCGAGGCTGTTCTCCTACGGGGACGCGGCGCGCTATCGCCTCGGCGTCAACCATCATCTGATCCCCGTCAACGCGCCGAAATGCCCGTATCACAGCTACCATCGCGATGGCGCAATGCGGACCGACGGCAATCAGGGGAGGACGCCGACCTATTTCCCGAACAGCCGCGGCGAGTGGACGGACCAGCCCGATCTCAACGAGCCGCCGCTCGAGATCGATGGTGCGGCCGCACATTGGGATCACCGCATCGACGACGATCACTATCGGCAGCCCGGCGACCTCTTTCGCAAGATGAACGCAGCCCAGCGGCAGGCTCTGTTCGACAACACGGCGCGTGCTGTAGGCGCCGCTGCCATTCCGATCCAGGAACGGCACATCGCCAACTGCGCCAAGGCCGATCCCGCCTATGGCGCCGGTGTCCGCGACGCGCTGACGCGCCTCGCGACCGTTCGTGCCAAGGGTACGGAAAAGGCCGCAGAATAGGGTCGGTCGATCCGCACCGACCTCTCGCCGTCTTCGGCGAACGGCGCCGACAGGGCGCCGTTCGCATTTTTAAAGCGAACCGCCGAAGCCTCTCAATTTTCTCGCGAAAATAGCTAGAGCCGACGCGCTCGCCCGACCTTCCCTCGCGCTCGCCGCGGCGCGCCTGTCGCGAAGCGCAGATGCGGACGTTCGCCTCGGAAAGCGTCATGGCCGATAGGCTCCCTGCCCATCTTCGAGGCCCCGCACATCCCTCAGGCAATCGAGTCTTGACAGGGCCCGCCCGGCAGCGCCTTTCTATGAAATCCTGCCGGAACCGAAACAAAGGGTGCGCGAAAGTCCGATCCAGAGCATTTTTCAGCCGGCTGACGCCGATTGATGGGTGAATTTTTCGCGCGAGATCAACCAAACACCTTCATCCAACCAGAAAAGCGATTCCTCAAAATGGTTACACGTCGTGATGTCGCATCGATTGTCGGACTTGGCGCGATGGCTGCGGCCACGCTGGCCTCACCGGCCGTGGCGCAGACCGCAGCGGATCCCAACGAATCGACCTTCGCCCGTATCCGCCGTACCAAGAAGATGCGGATCGGCGCGGTCGGCGGCGGCGCACCCTATTACATGAAGGACCTCGCCAGCGGCCAGTGGAAGGGCTTCTACATCGACATCGCCAAAGGGCTGGCCGACGACATGGAAGCCGAGCTCGAGATCACCGAGACGACCTGGGGCAATTCGGTGCTCGATCTGCAGTCCAACAAGATCGACATCTTCTTCGGCCTCAACCCGACCCCGAAGCGCGCGCTGGTGGTCGACTTCTCGGTGCCGGTCTTCAACAACGCCTTCGGCATCCTCTGCAAGAAGGACTTCAAGCCGAAGAGCTGGGCCGAGCTGAACTCGCCCGACGTCAAGATCGCCGTCGACCAGGGCTCGTCGCACGACCAGGTCGTCAGCCGCCTGACGCCGAAGGCGCAGATCTCGCGACTGAAGACCGCCGACGATGCCACCGCCGCGCTGCAGACCGGCCGCGTCGACGCGCAGTGCCTGATCACCATGCTGTCGCTGACCGTGCTGAAGAAGAATCCTTCGCTCGGCCAGTTCGTGCTGCCGACGCCGATCTTCGCCACCACGTCGAATGCCGGCTTCCGCCGCGAGAACGACAAGACCTTCCGCGACTACGTCAACACCTGGATCGACTTCAACAAGGGCCTCGGCTTCATCCGCAACGCGATCATCACCAACATGGAGCTGGTGGGCGTGACCGAAGCGGACATTCCGCCGGGCGTTTCGCTGTAATCTCCCACTGTCATTCCGGGGCTCGCGAAGCGAGAACCCGGAATCTCGAGGTTCCGGGTTCGATGCTTTGCATCGCCCCGGAACGACGGTGCCAACGGCACCCACGACGAGTTAAACACGCATGTATCAGTGGGACTTCGGCATCCTCTGGAGCTATCGCTGGCTCTTTCTCAACGGGCTCGGCGTCACCGTCGGCTTCACCGTGGTCATCGTCGTGCTCGGTCTCGTCTTCGGCCTGTTCGGCGCGTTCGGCAGCCTGTCGCGCTTCAAGGCGGTGCGTCTGGTCGCCCTTACCTTCATCGAGGCGTTCCGCTGCACGCCGATCCTGGTGCAGCTGATCTGGTTCTATTACGCGCTGCCGATCCTCGCCGGCGTCGAGATGACGCCGATCACGGCCTCGGCGCTCGCGCTCTCGCTCTATGGCGGCTCGTTCTATTCCGAGATCATCCGCGGCGGCATCATCTCGATCGACAAGGGCCAGTCGGAAGCAGGCGCCGCGCTCGGAATGACGCCCGGCCAGGGCATGCGGCGCATCGTGCTGCCGCAGGCGATCAAGCGCATGATCCCGGCGCTGATGAACCAGTCGATCATCCAGTTCAAGAACACCTCGCTGGTTTCGGTGCTCGCCGTGCCCGACCTCGTCTACCAGAGCCAGGTCGCCGCCCATGACAGCTACCGGCCGCTGGAGACCTACACCGCGGTCGCGGTCGCCTATGCGGCGATCCTGATTCCCCTGACCATCATCGTCCGCCGCGGCGAGAAGCGACTGGCGGTCAGCGAATGAGCGAGCCATCCAGGAACACTTCGAAGATCGAGATCCGCAGCCTTCGCAAGAGCTTCGGCAGCAACGAGGTTTTGAAGAACATCAGCCTCGACGTGGCCAAGGGGGGCGTTGTGGCGCTGATCGGCCCATCCGGCTCCGGCAAGTCGACACTGCTCCGCTGCATCAATCTGCTGGTCGTACCCGACGGCGGCAGCGTCCGCGTCGGCGATACGCGCTTTGCGTTCGGCGATGGTTCGAAGCTCCCCGACGTGAAGACGCTGGCCAAATTCCGCGCCACCACCGGCATGGTGTTCCAGCACTTCAACCTGTTCCCGCACATGACGACGCTTCAGAACGTCATGGAGGGCCCCGTCACCGTGCGCCGCATGGCCAAGGCGGACGCCGAGAAGCTCGCGCGCGCGCAGCTTGCCAAGGTAGGCCTTGCGGAAAAGGCCGATCAATATCCGGCGACGCTGTCGGGCGGGCAGAAGCAGCGCGTCGCGATCGCGCGTGCGCTGGCGATGGAGCCGGACGTGATGCTGTTCGACGAGGCCACCTCGGCGCTCGATCCCGAACTCGTCGGCGAGGTGCTCGCCGTCATGCAGCGGCTGGCCTCGGAAGGCATGACCATGGTGATCGTGACCCATGAGATCGCCTTCGCCCGCGAGGTCGCCGACCGCCTCACCTTCATGCGCGACGGAATCGTGGTCGAGGAAGGTCCGGCGCGGCAGGTGATCGACAATCCGCAGGAGGCCGCGACGCGCGCCTTCCTCAGCCATTTCCACCGCACCGGCGCGTTGCCGCCGGCCAACGTAGCACCGTGATGCCTGATATCGATCGCGCCTATCTCGTCACCGGCGCCGCCAGCGGCATCGGCCGCGCCACCGCAAAGCTGCTCGCGGCGCCCGGCACCGCGCTTCTGCTCCACACCCGCTCGAACACGGAAGGTCTCGATGCCGCCGCGGCCGAAGCCGAAGCAAAAGGCACCGCCGTCGCAAAATGCCTGGGCGATCTCGCCGAAGAAGCAGCCGTCACCGACGCCGTCGCCGCCGCGCAACGCACTTTCGGACGGCTCGACGGATTGATCCTGGTCGGCGGTCATGCCCGCCGCGGCAGCGCGATCGGCACGCCGGCGGATCAATTCCGGCAGGCGATGGACGAGTCTGCACTGGCCTTCACGCGGCTGGTCGACGCCGCGCTGCCGCTGCTGCGTGACGGGCGCGATGCGCGGATCGTGGCGGTCTCCTCTTTCGTCGCGCATGCGATACGGCCGGAATTCGCACCCTTTGCCGCAACGGCGGCAAGCCGCTCCGCGCTCGAAGCGCTGGTGCGTCTCACCGCGATCGAGCTCGCAAAGGACGGCATCACCGTCAATGCTGTGTCACCCGGCCTCATCATCAAGGACAAGCCGAGCGAGAGCCGGCTCTCGCCCGAGCAGATCGCGACCACCGAAGCGCTGATCCCGATGCGCCGCCGCGGGCGACCGGAAGAAGTGGCCGAGATCATCGCCTTCCTGGCATCGCCGAAGGCATCCTACGTCACCGGCCAGGTCTGGCACGTCAATGGAGGCCTGACATGACCGAAGCGACCGTCGAACGCATCAGGCTGTTCCTGATCGAGAGCCCGATCAAGATGGCGCGCCTCCAGGGCGTCGGCAACGTCAAGGGTACGGTGAAGCGCGTGCTGATCGAGCTCACCGCCAGCGACGGTGTGATCGGCTGGGGCGAAGCAGCTCCGTGGGAAGTGTTCACGGGGACGCCGGAAGCGGCCTTCTCCGCGCTCGACATCTATCTGCGACCGATCTTGCTCGGCAAACCCGTGCGCCGCATCCGCGCGCTGATGGCCGAGTTCGACCGCGCGCTGGTCGGTCATGCCGAGGCCAAGGTCGCGATCGAGATGGCGCTGCTCGACATCGTCGGCAAATCGTCGGGATTGTCGGTCGCCGACCTGCTCGGCGGCCGCGTGCGAGACACGATTCCCCTCTCCTTCTCCATCGCCGATCCCGATTTCGCCGCCGATCTCGAACGCATGCGAAAAATGGTTCCGGACGGCAACGTCATCTACAAGGTCAAGACCGGCGTAAAACCGCATCGCGAGGACCTCGATCATCTCGAAGCGATCCGCAAGGAATTCGGCGACAAGGTCGATCTGCGCGTCGATTACAACCAGGCGCTGGCGCCGTTCGGCGCGATCAAGATTTTGCGCGATGTCGAGGAATTCGCGCCGACCTTCATCGAGCAGCCGGTGCCGCGCAAATTTCTCGACGTGATGGCGCAGCTCACCGCGGCGCTGGAAACACCCGTTCTCGCCGACGAAAGCTGCTTCGACCGCCGCGACATGATGGAGGTGGTGCGCCGCGAGGCCGCCGATGCCGTCTCGGTCAAGCTGATGAAGGCCGGCGGCCTGTTCGAGGCGCAGGCGATCATGGCGATCGCCGACATCGCCGGCCTGCCCGGCTATGGCGGCACGCTGTGGGAGGGCGGCATCGGGCTTGCCGCCGGGACGCAGCTGATCGCGGCAACGCCGGGCATCTCGCTCGGCTGCGAATTCTACATGCCGCATCACGTGCTGACCGAGGACGTGCTGGAAGAGCGCGTTGCCAACCGCGCCGGCCATGTCGTGGTGCCCGACGGCCCGGGTCTCGGCATCCGCGTCAGCGAGGCCTCCATCCGCGCCAATGCGCGGGTGCTTGCGGAGGCGTAGTTTCCGTCATTCCGGGGCGCGCAAAGCGCGAACCCGGAATCCATAACCACAGGAAGTGGTTTTCGCGCGAGCTGGTCACCACGCATCTTCGCCAAACTTCTCCCTGTGGTTATGGGTCCCGGGTTCGCGCTTTGCGCGCCCCGGGACGACAGCGGAGCATGCCGCCCCCGCGGCCCCGATCCTTCCCCTCCGGGAATCGGTATCGTATGGTCGGAGCCAACAAGCCCGCCCCATCGGGCCATTCGGAAACCTTCATGTCTGATCCCGCCTGGTCACTGCACTCCCGCCTGAAAGAGGACACCATCGATATCGGCGACCTGCCGCTGTCGAAGGTACTGGTCATCAAGGACGCGCATTATCCCTGGCTGCTGCTGGTGCCGCGACGACCCGATGCGGTCGAGATCATCGATCTCGACGAGGTGCAGCAGGCGCAACTGATGACGGAGATCTCCCGCGTCTCGCGCGCGCTGAAAGAGATCACCAAATGCGACAAGCTCAATGTCGCCGCGCTCGGCAACCTCGTGCCGCAGCTTCACGTCCACATCATCGCGCGCCGCACCGGTGACGCCGCCTGGCCGCGGCCGGTCTGGGGCGTGATGCCGCCCTTGGCGCATGACGCCACCGAGGTGCAGACTTTCATCAGCGCGCTTCGCCGCAAGATCTGGTTGGGTTGAGAACAAGAAATGTCAGCATTCGACTCGTTTCCGCTGGGACAGCCGGCCTTCGTCACCAACGTCCTCGATCGCGCCGCGCATCTGCGCCGCGACGACGAAAAACTGTTCGCGATGGAGCAGAAGCCATCATCGCGCGCCTATGTCGTCTGCCGCGACTCGCTGCTGGTGAAGCGCGAAGGCGACAAGACGCGCGCGCTGCTGGGAATCGACGAGGCGCTGAAATGCGGCGCCAATCCCGGCACGATCTTCCTAGGTTTGCGCGACGGCGCCGCGGTGTTCGGCATGGGGATGCCGCAGGCGGCGGCCGAGAAGCTGATCGGCCGCGAGGACTACACCGTCACCGAGCTGCGCGGCATGGCGATGCAGGGCGCGATTCCGCCGGACGAGCTCTCGGCGATCGCGATGGCGAAGTCGATGGTGAGCTGGCATCAGCGCCACGGCTATTGCGCCAATTGCGGTGCGCGCAGCGCGATGAAGGAAGGCGGCTGGAAGCGCGAGTGCCCTGCTTGCAAGGCCGAGCATTTCCCGCGCACCGATCCTGTCGTGATCATGCACGTGTCTTCCGGCGAGAAGTGCCTGCTCGGCCGCCAGAAGCATTTTCCGCCGGGCATGTTTTCGTGTCTCGCCGGCTTCGTCGAGGCCGCCGAGACCATCGAAGACGCGGTACGCCGGGAAATCCTCGAAGAATCCGGAATCCGCTGCACCGACGTGCAGTATTACATGACGCAGCCCTGGCCCTATCCGTCGTCGCTGATGATCGGCTGCAGCGCGCGGGCGCTGAACGAGGACGTCGTCGTCGATCATTCCGAGCTGGAGGACGCGCGCTGGTTCACGCGCGAGGAGGCCGCGCTGATGCTGACGCGGACGCATCCGGACGGGCTCGCCGGCCCGCATCCGTTCGCGATCGCCCACCACCTGCTCGGCCGCTGGGTGCACACCAAGACCGGCGCGTAAGCCGGGGCCGCCGGTGGCCACATCAGGGACCGCGCCGCGCATCCTCTGCATCGGCATTCCCGTGCGCGACCTCACCTTTCGGGTCGAGGCCGTGCCCGCGCGCGGCAGCAAGGCCAACGCCACGCATCTCGCCGAGATCTGCGGTGGCAACGCGCTCAATGCTGCGATCGCCATCGCGCGGCTCGGTGGCCGGGTCTCCTTCGCAGGCCCGATGGGCGATGCACGGGAGGCGTCGAGCGGCTTCATTCTCGAACAGATGGCCAGTGAAGGCATCGACACGACGCACGTCGTGCGCATGCCCGGCCTGACCACGCCGGTCTCGGCGATCCTGATCGAGCCCTCGGGCGAACGGACGCTCACAATCTATCGCGATCCGGCTCTGTGGAGCGTGAAGCTGCCGGACGGTGACGCGCTGCTCGCCGAGTGCCGCGCGGTCCTCGTCGAGAGCCGCTGCGGCGCCCTCTGCATCGATCTCTGCGCCGAGGCGCAACGGCGCGGCATTCCCGTCATCGTCGGCGTCGATCGCGCGATGTCGTTGCAGGACGGCCTGCTCACGGCCGCCTCGCACCTGCTGTTCGCCAGCGACCAGATGCAGGAGACGGCCGGTGTCGCCGATGACGGTGGCGCGTTGAAGCGCCTCGCAGGACTGACGCCGGCCTTCCTCGCCGCCACGCGCGGCCCGCGTGGCACGATCTGGCTGAACGAGGCGGGCGAGCTGGAGGAGACACCGGCCCTCCCGGTTCAGGCGGTCGATACGCTCGGGGCCGGCGACGTCTTCCATGGCGCGTTCACGCTTCGCCTCGCCGAGGGCGAGGGGGTGCGGGAGGCGCTGCGATTCGCCGCGGCCGCCGCAGCGCTGAAATGCACCCGCCATGGTGGCGGCATGGCCGCCCCACAACGCGTTGAAGTTGAAGAGCTTTTACGAGGCGGGCTTTAGAGCGGTTCCACTGCTACGCCGAGATTATGGGCTTGCCGTGGAAAGATTTTCTCTATATCAGGGAAATCAGCCCTTTAAATGGAACAAAGTTCTTCAAATGACTGACCTCGCCGTCCAGCTCCCCGAGACCAGCCGCCGGCTCGATGCCATCGACCGCAAGATCCTGATGGTGCTCCAGGAGGATGCCTCCCTGTCCGTCGCCGAGATCGGCGACCGCGTCGGGCTGTCCTCGACCCCCTGCTGGAAGCGCATCCAGCGACTCGAGGCCGACGGCGTGATCCTGAAGCGGGTCGCCCTGGTCGACCAGAACAAGATCGGGCTCGGCATCTCCGTGTTCGTGTCAGTCGAGAGCGCCGACCATTCCGACGCCTGGCTGAAGAAGTTCGCCGAGGCCGTGAGCGCCATGCCCGAGGTGATGGAGTTTTACCGCATGGCCGGCGACGTCGACTACATGCTGCGCGTCGTGGTCGCCGACATGCAGGCCTATGACGTGTTCTACAAGAAGCTGATCAGCGCCGTGCCGCTGAAGAACGTCACCTCGCGCTTCGCGATGGAGAAGATCAAGTCGGTCACCGCGCTGCCGATCCCGGCGGTGGTGGCGGCCTGACAGCCGCCCCTCAACCCACATCACTTGAATTGAGATTGGCAGATCACCGCTGATCTCCGTGCGGCCCCTTGCTCGATTTCGGTACCTCGGTAAGGAAGCATTTACCGAGAATTAGCTCCGTTCACCTACGATCGTGGCATGGAGGGGACAACGACGATTCCGTCCCGGCGGTGGCCTGCCTGGGCGAATGCGGCGGCTTTGCTGGTCGCAGGCTGGATCGCGCTCGCAATCCTCACCTTACAGGTTCGTCCGGGCGCGACAGTCGTCGCAGTTGTGTTTCCGCCCTGGTGGAGCACGCAGCAGGTGTTTCAGGGTGCGGGATCGGCGCAAGCGGCGATCGTCGGGGCAACCGCCCTTCCCACCCTTCTCGTCGTCCGCCCGGATGACCATGACGGACTGACGCGTCTGCATGAGGCCGGCGCCTGGTTCGTGATGGACGCGCAAGCGGTGTCAGCATGCATTGGCAAATAGTTCCGGGGAAGACGAAATGATGGTCGAGAACGACGGACTCGAATCGCTGCGCCAAACCACCAGCAGGATCCTCGTCGCGGTGCTCTGGCTGCATGTGCCGATCAGCGTGACGATCGGGCTCGCACTGGGCAAGGCATGGCTGATCCCCGCGATATTCATGACGATCTTCGCGCTCGCCGCGACCCTGTCCTGGCGCATGTCGGGCAACGGCCTCTCCACCCGCCTCGTGTTCTCCGTCGCCCTGATGAGCGGCGTATCGATGTTCACCTGGCAGTTCGAGGGGAATCCCTGGCAGATCGACATGCACATGTATTTCTTCGCCGCGCTGGCGTGCATCGTCGCCTATTGCGACTATCGCGCGATCGCCGCGGCGACGGTCGCGGTGGCGCTGCATCACATCGCACTGAACTTCGTGCTGCCCGCTGCGATCTATCCCGGCGGCTCCGATTTCGGCCGCGTCGTGCTGCATGCGGCGATCCTGCTGATCGAGGCCGGCGTGCTGATCGCGCTGGCGCACAAGCTCCAGGAGCTGTTCGAGACCACCGCCGTGAAGACCGCGGAAGCACAGGCTGCGATGGCGGCGGAAGCGCGCGCCAACCGCGAGCGCAGCGAGGTCGAGCAGCGCGCCAAGCAGGATCGCGAAGCCGCCAAGCAGCGGTTGGCCGACAATTTCGAGCGCAGCATCGGCGGCATCGTCGAGGCCGTTGCGATCGCCGCCGGCGAGGTGCAGCATCTGTCGTCCGCGATGAGCAGCAACAGCGCCGACACCGCGCGCCGGACCAGTGCAGCGGCCGCAGCGTCGAACCAGGCCTCGAGCAATGTCGAGACCGTCGCCGCCGCGACCGAGGAGCTCACCGCGTCGGTCAGCAGCATCACGCAGCAGGTCGCACGCTCCGCAAACATCGCGGCCAGGGCCGCGGACGAGGCCCGCCGCACCAATCAGGTGGTCGAAGGCCTTGCCAGCGGCACGCAGAAGATCGGCGAGGTCGTCACCCTTATCCAGAGCATCGCGAGCCAGACCAATTTGCTCGCGCTGAACGCCACCATCGAGGCGGCCCGCGCCGGTGAGCACGGCAAGGGGTTCGCGGTGGTCGCAAGCGAAGTGAAGGCGCTGGCGAACCAGACCGCGAAAGCCACCGAGGAGATCTCGGCGCAGGTCCAGAGCATCCAGAGCGCGACCGGCGATGCCGTCAACGCCATCCAGGCGATTGGGGCTACGATCGCCGAGATCGACGAGATCTCCGGCCAGATCTCGACTGCCGTCGATCAGCAGGGCCTCGCCACGCGCGAGATCGCCGGCAGCCTGCAACAGGCCGCCACCGGCACGCGCGAGGTGAACAACAACATCGCGAGCGTGAGCAAGGCATCCGAGCAGGCTGGCGCCGCCGCCTCGAAGATGCACCAGGCGGCCGCCGGATTGTCATCGCAGTCCGAGCGGTTGAAGGCCGAGGTCGACGGTTTCCTGGGCTCGCTGCGAACGGCGTGAGGCGCGGCCCGAACGCGGGCATCGCCCGGCTTGACCGGGCGATCCGGTACTCCGTGACGCCAGTGATTGAATCGAGAGGCCGCAGCGCACTGGATCACCCGCTTTCGCGGGTGATCCAGCGGTGGATGCGGCAAGCGCGAGCGCTCCGGACCCCGCTCAAATCGTCTGATTGTACGCGCCGACTTCGGGATGCGTACGGAGCACGCTGTTCACCATCTCGAACATGTCGTGCATGCGCCGCTCGGAGACCGGGCTCTCGACCACGACGACGAGCTCGGGCTTGTTGGAGGACGCGCGCACCAGGCCCCAGCTGCCGTCCTCGACCGTGACGCGTACGCCGTTGACGGTGACGAGATCGCGGATCGCCTGGCCGCCGATCTTGGCGCCCTTGGCCTGCAAGCCTTCAAAATGCTTCACCACCTGGTCGATGACGCCGTACTTGGTCTCGTCGGCGCAATGCGGCGACATGGTCGGCGACGACCAGGTTTTCGGCAGCGCGTTCTTCAGGTCGGCCATCGACTTGCCCGGCGCGCGGTCGAGCATGTCGCAGATCGCGATCGCCGACACCAGGCCGTCGTCATAGCCGCGTCCATACGGCTTGTTGAAGAAGAAGTGGCCAGACTTCTCGAAGCCCGCGAGCGCACCCGTCTCGTGGGTGCGGCGCTTCATGTAGGAATGGCCGGTCTTCCAATAGGCGACCTTGGCGCCCTGCTTCTGCAGCACGGGATCGGTGACGAACAGGCCGGTCGACTTCACGTCGACGATGAAATGCGCGTCCTTGTGGATCGCCGACATGTCGCGGGCGAGCATCACGCCGACCTTGTCGGCGAAGATTTCCTCGCCGGTGTTGTCGACGACACCGCAGCGATCGCCGTCACCGTCGAAGCCGAGACCGACATCAGCCTTGTGATGCAGCACCGCGTCGCGGATCGCGTGCAGCATTTCCATGTCTTCCGGGTTCGGATTGTATTTCGGGAAGGTGTGGTCGAGCTCGGTGTCGAGCGGGATCACCTCGCAGCCGATCGCCTCCAGCACCTGCGGCGCGAACGCGCCGGCCGTGCCGTTGCCGCAGGCGGCGACGACCTTGAGCTTGCGGGTCAGCTTCGGACGGCCGGTGAGATCGGCGATGTAGCGCGCCGGATAATTCTCGTGGAACTGGTAGGAGCCGCCGGCCTTGTTCTTGAATTCGGCGTTGAGCACGATCTCCTTCAGCCGCGTCATCTCGTCGGGGCCGAAGGTCAGCGGGCGGTTGGCGCCCATCTTCACGCCGGTCCAGCCATTGTCGTTGTGCGAGGCCGTGACCATCGCGCAGCAGGGCACGTCGAGGTCGAACTGCGCGAAATAGGCCATCGGCGTCACCGCGAGCCCGATGTCGTGCACCTTGCAGCCCGCAGCCATCAGGCCGGAAATCAGCGCATATTTGATCGAGGCCGAATAGCCGCGGAAATCATGGCCGGTGACGATCTCCTGCCTGACGCCGAGCTCCGCAATCAGCGCGCCCAGCCCCATGCCGAGCGCCTGGATCCCCATCAGGTTGATTTCCTTCTGGAACAACCAGCGCGCGTCGTATTCGCGAAAACCCGTGGCCTTCACCATCGGCTCTGATTCGAAGGCATAGGTGTTGGGCAACAAGACGGATTTCGGCTTGGGGAACATTGAGACGGTCTCGTGAAAATGGCGGGAATTGATGCAGCCTTAGCGAATGCCGGGCCGCAGCGGAAGGCGGGAATGGCAGCTTATGGCTTATAATTGCGGCAGTTTGGTAACGGCAAAACGCGGCCCGGCGCGAGACTTCCGCCAATGCCGTCCTGAAAAAATCCGTGCGAACGACCGTTCGTGGGCGCGGTGAGAGCCTTTGGCGCGAACTTACTGCTCCAGCACCATCTGGCCGTTGGCGTATTCGAAGCGCTTCAGGCGGGACAGGAAGGAGAGGCCGAGCAGGTTCTCCGACAGCGCCTCGTCCGGCAGCACCATGGCGTCAACGTCGCGCACGACGAGGCCGCCGACCTCGAGCATGGCGATGCGCGTGCGGGCCGCCTTGATGGTGCCGTTGGCGGTCGAGACGGTGGCGTTGTACTCGCCGCGCGAGGGACGCAGGCCAAAGCGAGCAGCCGAGGTCTCGTTCAGCGCGACCACGGAGGCGCCGGTGTCGATCATGAAGCCGATCCGCTGGCCGTCGATGCGGCCTTCGGCCTGAAAATGGCCGCGGCCATCGCGGGAGATGGCGAGGCTGCGCCCACCGGCCGGCGCCGTCGCAGCAACCGCGATCGTCGCGCGCGGCGCTGACGTCGCGGAGGCGGAACTCATCCTGTCCGCCATCTGCGCCATGAACGTGCCGAGGCCGATCATGATGGCCGCGAGGATCATTATGTTACGCATCACACCACTTCCGAGCCGGAAAGCTCGATTTCACCACGCGACACGCCGGGCCGCGAGCGAGGCTGCGGTCAGAGCGCTGCTATTTTGACGAAAAGGATGAGCGGAGGGTTAATGCGGCTTCGTGGCTTCTTACGTCCCGCGCGGCTTGACCCGCCGGGTCGGCAGCGCACTCGCAGGATCCTCCGGCCAGGGATGGCGCGGGTAGCGGCCGCGCAGGTCGGAGCGCACGGCGGCGTAACTGCCGCGCCAGAAACCGGGGAGATCGCGCGTCACCTGCACCGGGCGCTGCGCCGGCGACAGCAATTCCAGCACCAGCGGCACCTTGCCGGCGGCGATCGACGGATGGGTGTTGAGCCCGAACAACTCCTGGAGCCGCACCGCGATGGTGGGCCCCTGCTCGGCCTCATAGTCGATCGCGAGCACGCTGCCGGTCGGCGCTTCGAAATGCGTCGGCGCCTCGCGATCGAGCCTTGCGCGCATCTCCCAGGGCAACAGCGCCATCAGCGCGTCGGAGAGATCGCCGGCCGAGATGTCTTTCAGCGCGATCTTGTCGTAGAGCGCCGGCACCAGCCAGTCGTCGCGCCGCGCGATCAGTCCGTCGTCCGACAAATCGGGCCAGCTGTCGCCCTCGGCCTTGCGCAGAAACATCACGCGGTCGCGCCACTGCTTTGCGGCTTTCGACCAGGGCAGCCGGTCGAGACCCGCGGCAATCAGCCCATCGGCGAAGATGCGCGCGGTCTCCTCCGAAGGCGACACCGCGAGTGTTGCCTCAGACAGCGTGATCGCATGCAGCGCGCGCTTGCGCCGCGCGCGCAGCGCCATCGCGCCGCGGTCGAACGAGATCTCGTCGACTGTCTCGATATGCTCGGCGAAATGCCGCTCGATGTCGTCCTCGCTGATCGGCGCTGCCAGCAGAACGCGGCCGCTCGCCGCCGTGCCCGTCATCTCGCCGATCGCGATGTAGGGCGCGCGGGCGAGCGACGAGGTCTGTTCCACCGCGGCGCCGCGACCATTGGCGAGCACGAAGGTGCCGTTGCCGCGATTGCGCGCGACGCGGTCCGGGAAGGCGTAGGCGAGCATCAGGCCGGTCGAGAGATCATCCTGTCCGGTTGCGGCCTTCTCCGACGCCGCCACCTGCGAAGCCCAGCGCCGCGCGAGATCGCGCGCGCTCGCGGCGCGCGGCGAGCGATCGCGGCGGAACTGATCGCGCCGGTACTCGAGATCGACGCTGTCGCCGCCGAGCCCGCGCTCGGTGATGATGGCCGCGATCTCGGCGGCGGCTTCACCGCTGCCCACGCGATGCGAATCCACGATCATGCGCGCCAGCCGCGGCGGCAGCGCCAGCGCGCGCAGGCTTTTGCCTTCGGCGGTGATGCGGCCGTCGCCATCGAGCGCGTTGAGCTCGGAGAGAAGGCTTTTCGCCTCTTTCCAGGCCGGCTGCGGCGGCGGATCGAGGAATGACAGCGCCGAAGGATCGGCGACGCCCCATTGCGCGAGGTCTAGCACCAGCGAGGAGAGGTCGGCACTGAGGATCTCCGGCTGAGTGTAGGGCGCAAGCGAGGCCGTCTGCGGCTCGTCCCAGAGCCGGTAGCAGACGCCGGGCTCGGTGCGGCCGGCGCGGCCGCGGCGCTGGTCCACCGCCGCACGCGCAGCGCGCACGGTCTCGAGCCGCGTCAGGCCGATGTCGGGCTCGTAGCGCGGCACGCGGGCGAGGCCGGAATCGACCACGATGCGCACGCCCTCGATGGTAAGCGAGGTCTCCGCGATCGAGGTCGCCAGCACCACTTTGCGCGTGCCCTTTGGCGCGGGCGCGATCGCGCGGTCCTGCACGGCGGCGTCGAGCGCACCGAACAGCGGCACGATCTCGATGGAGGCATCCTGGACACGCTCGCTGAGAAAATTCTGGGTGCGGCGGATTTCTGCGGCGCCCGGCAGGAACGCCAGCACCGAACCGCTGTCGGCGCGCAGCGCGGACGCGATCGCATCCGCCATCTGCCGCTCGACCGGCGCATCCGCCTTGCGGCCGAGATAGCGCGTCTCGACCGGAAAGGCGCGGCCCTCGCTCTCGACGACGGGCGCTTCCCCGAGCAGCTTTGCCACGCGGGCGCCGTCGAGCGTTGCCGACATCACGAGGATGCGCAGATCCTCGCGCAGACCGGTTTGCGCGTCGCGCGCCAGCGCGAGGCCCATGTCGGCGTCGAGCGAGCGCTCGTGGAATTCGTCGAACAGGACGGCCGCGATGCCGGAAAGCTCGGGATCGTCGAGGATCTGGCGGGTGAAGATCCCCTCGGTCACCACCTCGATGCGCGTCGTGCGCGAGATCTTCGAGCCGAAGCGGACGCGGTATCCGACGGTTTCGCCGGCCCGCTCGCGAAGCGACTTGGCCATGCGCTCGGCACTCGCCCGCGCAGCGATACGCCGCGGCTCCAGCACGATGATCCTCTTGCCGGCGGCCCAGGGCGCATCCAGCAGCGCCAGCGGTACGCGCGTGGTCTTGCCGGCGCCGGGCGGCGCCACGAGCACAGCCGAATTATGCGCCTCCAGCGTGCGCGAGAGGTCGTCGAGCACGGCATCGATCGGGAGGGGCGTGTCGAAGCTGCGGGGCAAAAGTCTCGGTCCGTCATCGTCCGCGCAGGGCGGACGATCCAGTCAACTCAGATCCCGGCCATTCCGAGGATCTCTGCATACTGGATACCCCGCCTTCGCGGGGTATGACAACAATGCGTGGTTATCAGCCCTGCACCGGCGGACGGCCGATGCTCTCGTAGGTGAAGCCGGCGGCTTGCATCTCTTCGGGCGGGTAGATGTTGCGGAGATCGACCACAACGGGCTGGGTCATGGCCGCCTTCAGCCTGTGGAGATCGAGCGCGCGGAACTGCACCCATTCGGTGACGATGACGAGCGCATCGGCGCCTTGCGCGCAGGAATAGGCGTCCTCGCAATAGGTGATGTGCGGCAGCTCGCCCTTGGCCTGCTCCATGCCGACGGGATCGAAGGCCTTGACCGTCGCGCCCATGTCGATCAGGCCGGTGACGAGCGGGATCGACGGCGCATCACGCATGTCGTCGGTGTCGGGCTTGAAGGTGAGGCCGAGCACGGCGATGGTCTTGCCGCGCAAGCTGCCGCCGAGCGCCTGGCTGACCTTGCGCGCCATCGCGCGCTTACGGTTCTCGTTGACGGCCAGCACGGATTCGACGATGCGCAAGCTCACGTCATAGTCCTGCGCGATCTTGATCAGCGCCTTGGTGTCCTTCGGGAAGCAGGAGCCGCCGAAGCCAGGACCGGCATGCAGGAACTTGGTGCCGATGCGGTTGTCGAGGCCGATGCCGCGCGCGACTTCCTGCACGTTGGCGCCGACCTTTTCCGAGAGATCGGCGATCTCGTTGATGAAGGTGATCTTGGTCGCGAGGAACGCGTTCGCGGCGTATTTGATCATCTCGGCGGTGCGGCGCGCCGTGAACATCAGCGGCGCCTGGTTCAGCGACAGCGGGCGATAGATGTCGCCCATCACCTTGCGGCCGCGCTCGTCGGAGGTGCCGACGACGACGCGATCGGGATACTTGAAGTCGCGGATCGCGGCGCCCTCGCGCAGGAATTCGGGGTTGGAGGCGACGACGACGTCGGCCGCGGGGTTGGTCTCGCGGATGATGCGCTCGACCTCGTCGCCGGTGCCGACCGGGACGGTGGACTTGGTCACGACGACGGTGAAGCCCGACAGCGACTGCGCGATCTCGCGCGCGGCGGCGTAGACATAGGACAGATCAGCGTGACCGTCGCCGCGACGCGAGGGCGTGCCGACCGCGATGAAGACGGCATCGGCGTCCGCGACCGGCTTCGACAAATCGGTGGTGAAGTCGAGCCGCTTGGCCTTCACATTGGTCGCGACCAGTTCGTCGAGGCCGGGCTCGTAGATCGGAATCTCGCCGCGATGAAGCGCCGCGATCTTCTTCTCGTCCTTGTCGACGCAGGTGACGTCGTGACCGAAATCCGCAAAGCAGGCTCCGGACACCAGTCCCACATAGCCCGTTCCGATCATCGCGATTCGCATGAAAAACCCTGCTCCAGCTTGGTTAACGAAACCCCAACTCGATCGGTTTAGCATTTTCCTGAGGGGAGAGAACAGCCCGGATGCAAAAACCGGCACGCGAATTGTACCGGTAAAGAAACCTTAAACCGCAAGGCTTCACACTGCACCACGCCCGCACAGAGCCGGGCGGACCGCGCCTCGAAACGGGACACCATGGCTTTATCAGGCACAATCGCCGCGAGCGGGCTTCCCAAGGCCCCCTCGGCCGCGCGCGTCGACTGGGTCGACTATGCCAAGGGTATCTGCATCGTCATGGTCGTGATGATGCACTCGGTGCTGGGGGTGGAGATCGCGGCCGGCCAGACCGGTTTCATGCATGTCGCCGTGGCCTTCGCAAAGCCGTTCCGGATGCCGGACTTCTTCCTGATTTCGGGCCTGTTCCTGCCATTGGTGATCGATCGGGACTGGCGAACCTATCTCGACCGCAAGGTGGTGCATTTCGCCTATTTCTATGTCGTCTGGGTGACAATCCAGTTCGGCTTCAAGGCACCGGCATTTGCGGCGGAAACCAGCTGGCGCGAGGCGGGCCTGCTGTATCTGGAATCCTTCGTCGAACCGTTCGGCACGCTCTGGTTCATCTACCTGCTGCCGATCTTCTTCGTCGTCACGAAATTGACACGGCGAGTCCCGCCGCTGGCGATCTGGCTCATCGCCGCCGCGCTGGAGACGGCGCGCATCTCGACCGGCTGGACCGCGATCGACGAATCCTGCGCGCGCTTCGTCTATTTCTATTCGGGATATCTGTTCGCGCCTTACGTGTTCGCGCTGTCCGATCGCGCGCGCAACCATCCCGCACTCGCGCTGGCGGCGCTTGCGACCTGGGCGCTGCTCAATGCGGGCCTCGTCGCGCTCGGCGCCAGCGAATGGAAGATCGTCTCGCTCGCGCTCGGCTTCGCCGGCGCCTGCGCCATCATCACGATGGGCACGCTGCTCGCGCGCGCACAGTGGTTGAACTTCTTCCGCTTCTGCGGCGAGCATTCCATCGTGATCTACCTCGCCTTCTTCCTGCCGATGGCAGCGACACGAACGCTGCTGCTGCGCACCGGCGTCATTCCCGACATCGGCACGGTGTCGTTGATCGTCACCATCGTTGGCGTGATCGGATCGCTCGCGATCTGGTACGTCGCATTGCGGCTCAATGCCCGCTTCCTGTTCGAACGGCCGCAGACGTTCTGGATCGCGCCGAAGAAGGCCGGGCCAGTGTTGCAGGCGGCGGAGTAGCCGCCCTCCCGGTGTCGTCGCCCGGCTCGACCGGGCGACCCAGTACGCCGAGACGCCAGTGATTGAGCCGAGAAGCCGCGGCGTACTGGATTCCCCGCTTTCGCGGGGAATGACAGTGGGGATAGTGGCGCCAGCAAGCCAAAAATCCCCCTCGCAAGGCTGTCAAAGCCCGCAAAAATTCATACATTGCGGCCATGCCCAAGACCTCCCCGAAGACCGCCGCCAAAGCCGACACCAAACCCGCTGCTGACAAGCCTGCTGCCAAGCCAGTCGCGGCGAAGGCGGCCGGCAAGGGCGACCACATCTTCCTGGTCGACGGTTCCGGCTACATCTTCCGCGCCTATCACGCGCTGCCGCCGCTGAACCGCAAGTCCGACGGCTTGCAGGTCAACGCCGTGCTCGGCTTCTGCAACATGCTGTGGAAGCTGTTGCGCGACATGCCCGAGGACAACCGCCCGACGCATCTGGCGATCGTGTTCGACAAGTCGGAGGTGACGTTCCGCAACAAGATCTATCCCGAGTACAAGGCACACCGGCCGCCCGCGCCCGATGATCTGATTCCGCAATTCGCGCTGATCCGCGAAGCCGTGCGCGCCTTCGATCTGCCCTGCCTCGAGCAGGGCGGCTTCGAGGCGGACGATCTGATCGCGACCTATGCGCGGCAGGCCAGCGATCGCGGCGCCCACACGACCATCGTGTCCTCCGACAAGGATTTGATGCAGCTCGTAAACGACAAGATCATGATGTACGACACCATGAAGGATCGCCGCATCGGCATTCCCGAGGTGATCGAGAAGTTCGGCGTGCCGCCGGAGAAAGTCGTCGAAGTGCAGGCGTTGGCCGGCGATTCCACCGACAACGTGCCCGGTGTGCCCGGCATCGGCATCAAGACCGCGGCGCAACTGATCGTCGAATATGGCGACCTCGAACAGCTCCTGTTCCGCGCCACCGAGATCAAGCAGCCGAAGCGGCGCGAGGCGCTGATCGAGAATGCCGAGAAGGCTCGGATTTCGCGCCAGCTGGTGCTGCTCGACGACAAGGTCGAGCTCGAGGTGCCGCTGGACGACCTCGCAGTGCACGAGCCCGACGCGCGCAAGTTGATTGCCTTCCTCAAGGCGATGGAATTTTCCACGCTGACGCGCCGCGTCGCCGACTATTCGCAGATCGATCCCGCCAATGTCGATGCCGATGCGTCGAACAGCAGCGGCGCCAGGGTCGGCGGCGACGCCGCCAGGGCAAAAACGTCAGAGACCTCCGGCGATCTCTTCGCCGCTCCAGCCGCGACCGCAACGGGCGGCGACAAGGGCGATAAGTCGGCCGGCCTCAAGGGCGCGCCGATTTCACTGGCCGCCGCGCGCGAAGAGGCGCTGCGCAAGCTGCCGGTCGACCGCAGCAAATACCAGGCGATCAAGACGCTCAAGGAGCTCGACGCCTTCGTCGCGCGCATCCATGACGCCGGCCATGTCGCGATCGAGACGAGAGCCAACTCCATCGACCCGATGCAGGCCGATCTCTGCGGCATCGCGCTGGCACTGGCGCCGAACGAGGCCTGCTACGTGCCGCTCGCGCACAAGCAGTCCGGCGGCGGCGCCGGCCTGTTCGACGCGGGTCTCGCGCCGGACCAGGTCAAGCATGCCGACGCGATCGAGGCGCTGCGGCCGGTACTGGAATCGGCGGGCATTCTCAAGATCGGCTTCGACGTCAAGTTCACCGCCGTGATGCTGGCGCAGCACGGCATCACGCTGCGTAACGTCGACGATGCGCAGCTGATCTCCTATGTGCTCGATGCCGGCCGCGGCTCGCACGCGATCGAAGCGCTCGCGGAGCGCTGGTTCGGCCACGCCATGCTGAAGGAGAGCGAGCTGCTCGGCAGCGGCAAGGGCAAGATCACCTTCGACCAGGTGCCGATCGACAAGGCCGCGCCGCTGTCGGCGGAAGGCGCCGACATGGCCTTGCGCGTGTGGCGCGTGCTGAAGCCGCGCCTCGTCGCCGAGCACATGACCGCCGTCTACGAGACGCTGGAGCGGCCGCTGGTGTCGGTGCTCGCCCGCATGGAGCGGCGCGGCATCTCGATCGACCGCCAGGTCCTGTCGCGGTTATCAGGCGACTTCGCCCAGACCGCGGTGCGCGTCGAAGCCGAGATCCAGGAGATCGCGGGCGAGCCCGTCAATGTCGGCAGCCCCAAGCAGATCGGCGACATCCTGTTCGGCAAGATGGGGCTGTCCGGCGGCACCAAGACCAAGACCGGCGCCTGGTCGACGACCGCGCAGGTGCTCGACGAGCTCGCCGAGCAGGGCCACGACTTCCCCAAGAAGATCCTGGAGTGGCGCCAGGTCTCGAAACTGAAATCGACCTACACCGACGCGCTGCCGACCTACGTCAACCCGCAGACCCATCGCGTCCACACCACCTACGCGCTGGCCGCGACCACGACGGGCCGGTTGTCGTCGAACGAGCCGAATCTGCAGAACATCCCGGTGCGCACCGAGGACGGCCGAAAGATCCGCCGTGCCTTCATCGCGACGCCCGGGCACAAGCTCGTCTCCGCCGACTATTCGCAGATCGAGCTGCGGCTGCTCGCCGAGATCGCCGACATTCCCGTCCTCAAGCAGGCGTTCAAGGACGGGCTCGACATTCACGCGATGACGGCCTCCGAAATGTTCGGCGTGCCGATCGAGGGCATGCCGAGCGAAATCCGGCGCCGTGCCAAGGCGATCAATTTCGGCATCATTTACGGCATCTCGGCATTCGGCCTCGCCAACCAGCTCGGCATCGCGCGCGAGGAAGCCTCCGCCTACATCAAGAAGTATTTCGAGCGCTTCCCCGGCATCCGCGCCTACATGGACGAGACGCGCGACTTCTGCCGGAGCAACGGTTATGTCACCACGCTGTTCGGCCGGAAGATGTACTATCCCGACATCAAGGCTTCGAACGCCTCGGTGCGCGCCTTCAACGAGCGCGCCGCGATCAACGCGCGGCTCCAGGGCACCGCCGCCGACATCATCCGCCGCGCCATGACGCGGATGGAGGACGCCCTGGTCCAGAAGAAGCTGACGGCGCAGATGCTGCTCCAGGTGCACGACGAACTGATCTTCGAGGTGCCCGACGCGGAAGTCGAGGCGACGCTACCGGTGGTGCAGCACGTGATGCAGGACGCGCCGTTCCCGGCCGTGAACCTGTCGGTGCCGCTGCATGTCGATGCGCGCGCGGCGAACAATTGGGACGAGGCGCACTGATGTCTCTTCACCTCTGCCCGCTAACGCTTCACTGATGCCGCGAACACGGTGTCGTCCCGGCGAAAGCCGGGACCCGTAACCACAGGATCGAGTTAAGCGAAGATTGCCCACTACGATCTCGCGCCAAACTTCTGCCTGGGGGTATGGGTCCCCGCTTTCGCGGGACGACGTTGGGGTGAGATGCGGGAATCGAATTGTCCTCCGTGCAATTGCGCGATGGCTCCGCCGCGCGGCGCATATTAGAACCGTGCCGTCTCCCGCACCGGTTCACCCATGCCTCACACCTCCGCCCTGCTCGGCTTCGCCCTCGTCTGCCTCGGTCTCGTGCTCACGCCGGGACCGAACATGATCTATTTGATCTCGCGCTCGATCACGCTGGGGCCGGCGGCGGGCATCGTCTCGCTCGGCGGGGTGGCGCTCGGCTTCGTGTTCTACATGCTGTGCGCGGCGTTCGGCATCACCGCGCTCTTGCTCGCCATTCCCTTTGCCTATGACGCGCTGCGCTTCGCCGGCGCGGGCTATCTGCTGTGGCTGGCCTGGCAGGCGGTGAAGCCGGGCGGACGTTCGCCGTTCCAGGTGAAGCAGCTCGCGATCGACAGCCCGCGCAAATTGTTCGCGATGGGCTTTGTCACCAATCTGCTCAATCCGAAGATCGCGATGCTGTATCTGGCGCTGCTGCCGCAGTTCATCGATCCCACCGCCGGCAGCATGCTGACGCAGTCGGTGGTGTTGGGGGCGATCCAGATCGCGATCAGCGTCAGCGTCAACGCGATGATCGCGCTTGCCGCAGGGTCGATCGCGCTGTTCCTGGCAAGCCGACCGAGCTGGATGCTGGTGCAGCGCTGGCTGATGGGCACGGTGCTGGCCGGGCTTGCGGTGCGGATGGCGGTGGAAGCGAAGAAGGTGTGAGGCGCACTGTCATGCCCCGGCCTTGACCGGGGCATCCAGTACGCCGTGGCCTCTCGGCTCAATCACCGCCGCCTCTGGAATACCGGATCGCCCGATCAAGTCGGGCGATGAAACCGCCCAATCAATCCAGCTTCGCGTCCATGCCGCGCTTCACCGCGGGACGCACCATCAGCGCCTCATACCAGCGCTTGACGTTAGGAAAATCGGCCAGCTCAACCTTGTGGCGAGGGTGGCGCCAGGCCCAGCCCAGGATGGCAAAATCGGCAACCGAGAGGTCGCCGGCGACGAAGTCGTGAGCCTCCAACCGGCGGTCCAGCACGCCGTAGAGCCGGCGCGTCTCCGCCATGTAGCGCTTCAGGCCATAGGCGCGATCCTGCTCGTTCTCGAGCGCGATGAAATGGTGCACCTGGCCGGGCATCGGGCCGAAGCCGCCCATCTGCCACATCAGCCATTCATAGACGGGGATGCGCTCCGAGAGCGATTTCGGCAGGAATTTGCCGGTCTTTTCGCCGAGATAGAGCAGGATCGCACCGGACTCGAAGATGCTGACAGGCTTGCCGTCGGGCCCCTCGGGGTCGACGATCGCGGGGATCTTGTTGTTGGGGCTGAGCTTCAGGAACCCCGGCGCCATCTGCTCGCCCTTGGTGATGTTCACCGGGACCACCTTGTAAGGCAGCCCCATTTCCTCCAATGCGACCGAGATCTTGCGGCCGTTCGGCGTGTTCCACGTGTGCAGCTCGATTGTCATTCAGGCATTTCCTTCCCCGAGATATCTGGCATCCAACTACTCCAGAAGGTTGCACCCCCACAACTGGCGGACCGGGATGGCCGATCCCTGTTGACTCGACCGGTCCCCTCTGGAATGTCGCGGCCGTCGCGGATAAATTCCGCCACCTCCAAAAAGCCCCGAGGGACCGCCGTGTCGAAATCTGCCTCCCGCGCCCGCCTGTTCGAAATCATCCGCCGGCGCTCCTTCGGCCGTGGTGACGTCACGCTCGCGTCGGGTCGCAAGAGCGATTTCTACTTCAACCTCAAGCCGACCATGCTCGACCCCGAGGGCGCGACCCTGCTCGCCGAGCTGACCTATGAGGCGCTGAAGGACGACCAGCTCGACTTCATCGGCGGGCTCGAGATGGGCGCGGTGCCGCTGGCCGGCGCGCTGGCGCAGATCTCCTGGATCAAGGGCCATCCGATCGCGGCGTTCTTCGTGCGCAAGAAGCCGAAGGAGCACGGCGCGAAGCTCGCGATCGAAGGTCTGCCCAAGGGCGAGACGCTCGAAGGCAAGCGCGTCGTGATCGTCGAGGACGTCACCACCACCGGCGGCTCGGCGATGAAGGCGGTGGAATCCGTGCGCGAGACCGGCGCCGAGGTGGTGCTGGTTCTGACCATGGTCGACCGCGAAGAAGGCGCCACCGACACGTTCGGCGCGGCCGGCCTGCCGTTCCGCTCGCTTTACAAGGCGTCGGAGTTCTTGAAGGCTTAAGGCCGCGAGACAGTTCTGGCCGTCCATGCCCGGGCGTTGCCCGGAAGCAACCATCCGCCGGAAGCTGTGCCCGGCCTTGAAGAGGTCACGGCCTCGACTTGAAATCGCCTCCGCGCAACTGCTCATTTACCATCCAGCACTATGGTGAATCATGTGCCGAGACCTCGGAAGGTTCCGGCCGGTTCAGTAGCGTCGGAGTGAGCATTGCGTACAGCCTTGTCCCATGCGCGGCGGCGTCGCGCGACGCTAGTGGCTGCCACCTTGGCGGCCCCGCTGCTTGCGGTTCCAGCCCCGGCTTCGGCCGAAGGCCTGTTCGACTTCTTCTTCGGCGGAATGCAGCGGCCCCGGCCGCAGCGTGAGGTGCCGCAGCAGTCGAACTCCTTTGCCGATCCCTTCGCCAGCCAGCAGAATCCCGCAAACCCGCAATATGTGCCCCCGACACGCGCGGCGGCGGCCGGCGGCTCGGGCCCGGCCTTCTGCGTGCGCACCTGCGACGGCAAATATTTTCCGCTGATGCGCGGCCTCGCCTCGCCCGCCCAGATGTGTCAGGCGTTCTGTCCTGCCACCACGACAAAGGTCTATTTCGGCTCTTCGATCGACGGCGCCGCTTCGCAGACCGGCGAGCGCTACGCCGACAGCGAGAACGCGTTCGCCTATCGCAAGGCGCTGCGCGCCGATTGCACCTGCAACGGCCGCGAGCCGGTCGGCCTCGCCCCGGTCGATCTCGCGCTGGATTCCTCGCTGAAAGCCGGCGACGTGATCGCAACCAGCGACGGCCTCGTCGCCTATACCGGCATCCGCGTCGGCAATGACCAGGCCGCGGACTTCACGCCGGTTGCCTCCTACCCCGGACTCACCGCGCAGGTCCGCGCGCGGCTCGGCGAGATGAAGGTGGCACCGGTGCGCGCCGAGACGGTCGCGGCAGATGCGCCGGCCTCAGTCGAGATCGTGCGCGAGGCGCTGCCTGACGTGACGGTGCCGAAGACCCCTGCACAGAAGCCGGCGAAACGGGCGGGGCTGGATTAGCTTGCTCTCGTGTCCCGGACGCGGCGCGGCATGCATTGACGCGACGCAGAGCCAGGACCCCGGTTCAGCAGCGCATCACTGACGCGCTGCGCCCGGGGCACGAGACCATCATCTCCCGATGATCACCCCGATCACGTTCGGCGCCGCCAGATATTTTTCCTCGATCGCCGCGCGCGCAGCGGCGCGGTTTTCCTGAGTCAGCAGGCCGCGCTTCTCGGCCAGGATCATCCAGCAGAAGCCCCACCAGTCGGTGAGCATGCCCGCCTCGCCGATGAGATCGTAACCCTGCTCGGCTGCGAAGATGCGCGCATGCGCTTCGTCCAGCGTGTCGAGGAACAGATGATCCTCGGTCGAGAACAGATCGTCGCTGACGTCGTCGATGGTGTAGCCCCATATCGACTGGCACACCGCGTTGAACTCGCGGTCGAACTGGTCGTCATCGACCGCGTAGCGCCGCGCCGCCTGATGCAGCCGGGACAGCGAGCGCGCGAAATCGGCGATCCGGGTGAGGGCAAATTGATCGAAGGCGATGGTGGACATGTAGTCCTCGCAAAGTCTGACAGACGCTAGATATTGTGTCGGCGACGCGCCGAATCACAATGATATATCAAAGACTTGCTAAAGTGTTCTTAATTTGTTCCGGAATTGGGGCAAAGTCCGGCTGGCGGAATCGAAAGGGGCCGCCTCGCAGCGACCCCTTTGCCGGTTGCAATCGTGTTCGGGATGAAATCCAGCCCCGGCAAGTTGGTAAGTTAGAGGTACCTATGAACTTAGGCGATTCCGGATAAGTACTGGACGTAATCCTGTCCTATTTTCCGTTGACGGGCCCGATGGATCCGGTTCGCACGAGGCCGGGATCTCAACAACAGCGCGAGGCCGCAATGGCATGGACGCGGCGATCACCGAGCAGATGGGCGACAAAGCCATTGCTGGGAAAGATCTTTGCGAACGCGGCATCGCGGATGCTGAGACCGCCGGCATAGGCGCCGAAGGCGGGCATCACGGCGCGCATCCCGTCACTGGCGAAACAGCGGCGTTCCATCGAGCGGCCGCGTGCGGAGACACGCGCCTTCGGATGCAGATGACCGGCGATCTCGCCGCGCGCACCGGTCGGCTCATGGCGGAAGGTGATCGGGCCGATCGCGACTTCGTCGGCGACGGTCCCGCCCAGATCGCGCGGCAGCATCGGATCGTGATTGCCCGAGATCCAGATCCAGTCGCGGCCGGTCTGGAGTGCGGCAACAGCATCGCGATCGTCGGACGACAACCGCTCATGCGCGGTTCGGTCGTGAAAACTGTCGCCGAGCGCGATGACCGTTCGGGGATCATGGCGGGAGATGACAGCAGCGAGACGGCTCAGCGTTGCCAACGTATCGTAAGGCGGCAGCAGCACACCGCGCGTGGCGAAGCTGGACCCTTTTTCCAGATGCAGATCGGAGACGACGAGCAGGCGCTGCTCTTCCCAGAACAGCGCACCGGAGAGATCGGTTGCGAAGGTCACATCACTGATGGTGACTTTGGAAACGCGCATGTCTTCCACATCCCCTGAAACCAGCGCGCCTATCGTCACGTCCAAACCTGCTCTTATCCCATCGCCTCTTTGACAAGCTCATCGGCGGCTTCCGCCAGCAGCTCGTCGCCAGCTTCGCCATAAACTGACTCGCGGCCGATTTCCAGCATCACGGGGACGGCGAGCGGCGAGACGTGATCGAGTTCCCGATGGGTGATACGGCCCTGGATGCGGGCAAGCATGGCGCCGAGACGGCGCAGGTCGAGCAGGCCGGTGGCGGCATCGGCACGGGCGGCGCGCAGCAACACGTGATCGGCCTGGTGCTTTCGCAGGACGTCGTAGACGAGATCGGTCGAGAACAGCACCTGGCGGCGGCTCTTGTCCTCGCTGGTGAAGCGCCGCTCGATCAGGCCGGAGATCAGCGCGCAATTGCGAAAGGTGCGCTTCATCAGCGCGGATTCCGCGAGCCAGGCTTCAAGATCGTCCCCGAGCATGTCCGGGTTGAACAGCGCGTCGAGATCGAGCTGGCCGTTGCGGATCATGAAGGAGGCATCGCCAAGCCCCCAGATCGCCACCGCATATTCATTGGCGACGAAGCCGAGCGGCCGGGCGCGCATCCGCTCCAGCCGCCGCGTCAGCAGCATGCCCAGCGTCTGGTGCGCGAGCCTGCCCTCGAAGGGATAGCAAATGAGATAGTGCTTGTTGCCGCGTGGAAAGGTCTCGACCAGCAGTTCGCGCACGCCCGGCACACGTGAGACGTCTTTCTGCAACGACAGCCAGTCGCGCACCTGCTCAGGCAGACCGTTCCATGCACGGCGGTCGTCGAGCAGGCGCCGCACGCGCTCGGCAAGATAGGTCGAGAGCGGAAATTTGCCGCCCATATAGGACGGCACTTTCGGGTCTTTGTCGTTGGCGCGGGAGACATAGACCTGATCCTCGGCCAACGCCTCATAGCGCACGACTTCGCCGCCGAACACAAAGGTGTCGCCGGCGGTCAGGCCCTCGATAAAATATTCTTCGATTTCGCCGAGCAGGCGGCCGCCGCGCGCGATGGCACCGGTCGAGCCGCTGCCGCTGGAGCGCCCACGAACGAGCCGCACCTTCAGCATCGGCTCCTCGACGATGGTGCCGACATTGAGACGATAGCTCTGCCGGACCTTTGGATTGGCGACGCGCCAGCGCCCCTGCTTGTCCTGCTTGATGCGGGCGAAGCGCTCATAGGTCTTCAGCGCGTAGCCGCCGGAGGCGACGAAATCGACGACGTCGTCGAAATCTTGTCGGGCGAGATCTGAGTAAGGCGCGGCCGTGAGCACCTCGCCGTAGAGATCATCGCTCAGAAACGGCTCGCCGCAGGCGCGGCCGAGCACGTGCTGGGCCAGCACGTCGAGTGCGCCGGTGCGCAAGGGTGGCGTATCCTGCGCATTCTCGGCGATCGCATCGATCGCGGCGCGGCACTCCAGCACCTCGAACCGGTTCGCCGGCACCAGCACCGCGCGCGAGGCTTCATCAAGGCGGTGATTGGCGCGGCCGATCCGCTGCATCAGACGCGAAGAACCTTTTGGCGCTCCGATATTGACGACGAGATCGACATCGCCCCAGTCGACGCCGAGATCGAGCGAGGAGGTGCAGACCACGCCGCGCAGTCTGCCCGCCGACATCGCGTCCTCGACCTTGCGGCGCTGGGCGACGTCGAGC
Source organism: Bradyrhizobium japonicum USDA 6 (assembly GCF_000284375.1). Classification (NCBI taxonomy): domain Bacteria; kingdom Pseudomonadati; phylum Pseudomonadota; class Alphaproteobacteria; order Hyphomicrobiales; family Nitrobacteraceae; genus Bradyrhizobium; species Bradyrhizobium japonicum. The sequence goes on along the minus strand of NC_017249.1, from coordinate 1,255,951 downwards.
GAGCCGTGATGCAGCGCGATCGCGAGGTTGTCGTCGTTCATGCTCCAGAGATTCTGGAACAGCATCTCGGCCTGGCTGCGGGTGTTGACGAAGACAAGCGTGGTCCTGTTGGCCTTGATCAGCTCGTAGATTTCGGGAAGCGCGTGGCGCGCGCTGTGGCCGGCCCAGGGCAGGCGTTCGCGCGTATCCAGCATCTCGACCAGCGGCGGCGCGGCACCGCCGGCGACGACACTGTCGGCGGCCGCCTCCTTCCCGCCGGGCTGCGGCACCAGGAAGCGCGCAAGCTGGTCCGGCTCGGCCACGGTCGCCGACAGGCCGATCGCGCGCAGCTGCGGCGCCAGCTGCCAGAGCCGCGCCAGCCCCAGCGAAAGCAGATCCCCGCGCTTGGACGTCACCAGCGCGTGGAGCTCGTCGAGCACTATGCGTCGCAGCGAGGAGAACAGGAACGGCGCGTCATCGGAGGAGAGCAGCAGCGCGACCTGCTCAGGCGTCGTCAGCAGGATATCGGGCGGATAGCGCCGCTGGCGCTGCCGCCGCGACACCGGTGTATCGCCGGTGCGCGTCTCGACCTTGATCGGCAGCCCCATCTCCGCAATCGGCCGTTCGAGATTGCGGGCGATGTCGACGGCGAGCGCTTTCAGCGGCGAGATGTAGAGCGTATGCAGGCCATCGCTGCGGCGAACATCGCGGCCGGTGGAGACGAGGCTTTGCTTCGCCCCTGCGCCCCGTTCGACCGGCTGCGTCGAGAGCTCCACCAGCGTCGGCAGAAATCCCGCCAGCGTCTTGCCCGCGCCGGTGGGGGCTATCAGCAGTGCGGAACGATCCTCTCGGGCCTTGTCCAGCAGCGCGAGCTGATGCTCACGCGGCGACCAGCCGCGGGCCGCGAACCACGCCTGGAAGCGGTCGGGCAGCAGCGTGGCCGGCTCGGCCGGGATTTTGAGGATGCGGGGCGGCACGGCATCACAGGTAAGCCGTGCGGGCGGGTTCGTCGAGGGGTGGGAGGTCCCGTAGGGTGGGCAAAGCGAAGCGTGCCCACCATTCGCCCCGAGCACCGGGAGAGATGGTGGGCACGGCGCTACGCGCCTTTGCCCACCCTACGGCACTCTGCCCACACCTACTCTGACATCGGCTTGTCGGAGATGTCCCAGTCCTTGCCGCTGAAGGTGGAGATGAAGAGCGTCTTCATCGGCGTGTAGTCGTCCGGCGTGTAGCTGTAGGTGACGCCGTCGAGGAAATAGGGCGAGTGGAAGCCCGCGAGCGTGGACGCCTGCTTCAGCACGTTGGCGCGGGTGAGATCGTCGCCGCAGCGGCGCAGGATCTCGCCCATGGTGACGGCCTGGCCGTAACCGGCAAAGGCGATGGTGTTGTCCTGATCGATCGCCGGCGTGTACTTCTTGCGCAATTCCTCGAACGCCATCACGTCCGGGTCCTTCTCCCATTTGGGCAGGCCGACTTCCTTGTTGTAGCGGATGGCGACGATGCCGGTCGCGTTCTCCAGGCCCGCCGCATTGAGGATCGAGCGGCCGGTCGAACCGGCCGACAACAATTGCAGCGGCTTCCATCCGAGCTCGGCGACCTTGCGGATCGACTGCGACGTCGCCTTGCCGGTAGTGATGTTGTAGAAGACGTCAGCCCCCGACTTCGAGAGATTGATGAGCTGGGAATCGACCGTCGGATCGGTGAGATCGTAGGTCTGCTCCATGATCACCTGCGCCGTGCCGCCGGCATCAGCCAGCACCTTCTTGAACGGCCCCAGGAAGTCGCGGCCGAAATCGTCGTTCTGGTAGAGGATGCCGATCTTGGCGTTCGGCTTCACGGCGACGACGTGCCGCGCCAGGATGCGCGCCTCGGTCGGATAGAGCGGCAGGCCTGCCATCGTCCATTTGAATTCTTTCGGATTGTTCCACTTCGACGCGCCGGTGTTGAGCAACAGTTGCGGCACGCCTTTCGAATTCAGGTATTTGTGCACGGAGGTCTGTGGCGCGGTGCCGAGCGAGCCATAGAGCGCCAGCACCTCTTCCTGCTCGACCAGGCGCCGCGTCGCCTCGACGCATTTCGGCGCGCTGTAGGCATCGTCCATGGTGAGGAACTTGACCTTGCGGCCGTTGATGCCGCCCTTCTCGTTCAGCATCTGGAAATAGGCTTCGCCGATGCGCCCCAACACGCCGTACAGCGAGCCGGGCCCGGAATGCGGCACGGTCTGGCCGATCTTGATTTCGGTGTCGCTGGCGCCCGCATCGTATTTCTTCTCGGCGGCCCAGACGTAAGGCGCGGGCAATGTGGATGCTGCCATGGTTGCGAGCGCACCGGCGCTGAAATCGCGCCGCGATGGATTCTTGGTCATTATTTGTTTCTCCCTAGTGCGCGCATTGTGCTGGCAACGCAGCACGGCTCGCAAGTAGGAAGACGCCGCTTTGCGACGCAATGACGCTTAAATCGCAGGGTGTTTAGCGCCTAAACTCAAGTTTTCTCGGCGACGACGACGAGACCGCGCACCGGCTCGTTGTTCTCGATGCGTGGCGATGCCGGCTCCATTGTCAGCAGCTTGAGCCCGGCGTTCGCCATCGCGCCGCGCACATATTCCGCCGAATGGGCATAACGCAGGCCTTCGCCAAGCACGATGCCGCCGCCGTCATGCGTCTCCAGCGTGAAAGCGAGCACGCCGCCGGATACGAGCACGCGCTTGGCTTCGATGAGCACCGGCGCGAGATCGGAGAGATAGACGAACGCATCCGCGGCGACGACGAGGTTCGCGCTCGCATCACCCTTGGTGCGCAGGCCTTCGATCATGTCGGCGACCTCGAGCTCCGCATAGAGCTCGGTGGCGCGCGCCTCCTTGATCATGCCGGGCGACAGATCGATGCCGATGAAATGATCGACCTGCTTGGCGAAAGCGGCGGCCGCAAGCCCGGTGCCGCAGCCGAGATCGATGGTGCGCTTGAAGAAGGCCGGCTTCTTCGCGGCGACGCGCGCGGCCAGCACCGCCTTGAAGATCAGCGACGGCGCGCGGTAGCCGAGGTCGTTGATCAGCGCATGCTCGAAGCGCGGCGCGTACTGGTCGAATAGCGCCTGCACATAGGCCTTGGGCATCTCCGCCATCTGCGCGTCGCCGAGCCGCATCAGATGCAGGCCGGCGCCGTGCTGGTCCTCGGGGTCGCAGTCGCATGCCTTCCGGAACGCCGCAATCGCCTTGTCGCGCTCGCCGAGCTGCTGGCGGATCTCGCCGAGCGTGAACCAGGCCGAGGTGAAGTCAGGCGCGAGCTCGATCGCCTGCTCGATGAGGTCGGCGGCGGCGGGCAGATCGCCCTTGAGCTGGAGGTCGCGCGCGAACTCGAAACGGCGGTCGGCCATGAGATCGCCGGAGGAGTGGAACAGGCGCAGGGGCATCTGGGAACCGATTGTCATCGCCGGGCTCGACCCGGCAATCCATCAAAAAGGGAACTCTTTAAAAGGATGGAGGCGCGGGTCAAGCCCGCGCATGACGGGTTCATTTGGGGTGGCCGCTCCCTATATGACGCACATGCGTCCGCAAGACATCCTGCTGCCAACTGCTGACGGCCTGTGCTGCAAGCCCGGCAACTTCCACATCGACCCTGTCCGCCCGGTCGAGCGGGCCGTGATCACCCACGGCCATTCCGACCATGCCCGCGCCGGCCATGGCGCGGTGCTGGCGACGCAGGAAACGCTCGACATGATGCGGCTGCGCTATGGCGAGAACTTTGCCGGCTCGACGCAAGCAATCCGCTATGGCGAGGAGATCCGGCTCGGCGACGTCCGCGTGAGGTTTCATCCGGCCGGTCATGTGCTGGGCTCGGCGCAGATCGCCGTGACCTGCAAGGACACCTGCATCGTCGCCTCCGGCGACTACAAGGATGCGCCCGACCCGACCTGCACGCCGTTCGAGCTCGTGCCCTGCGACGTCTTCATCACTGAAGCCACCTTCGGCCTGCCGGTGTTTCGCCATGGCGATGCCGCCGACGAGGTGAGGAAGCTGCTGGCCTCCGTTGCATTGTTTCCCGAGCGCGCGCATCTGGTCGGCGCCTATTCGCTCGGCAAGGCGCAGCGCGTGATCGCGCTGTTGCGACAGGCCGGCTATGAAGCACCGATCTACCTGCATGGCGCGATGGAGAAGATCACCGAGTACTATCAGAGCCGCCGGATCAATCTCGGCGAGCTCAGGCCGGTGATGGGCGTGAAGAAGGCGGCGCTTGCCGGCACCATCACGCTGGCGCCGCCGTCGGCCACCTCGGACCTCTGGACGCGGCGCTTTCCCGACCCCGTCACCGCCTTTGCCTCGGGGTGGATGCGGGTGCGTGCCCGCGCACGGCAGCGCGGCATCGAGCTGCCGCTGGTGATCTCCGACCACGCCGATTGGGACGGCCTCACCGCGACCATCGCCGCGACCGGCGCCGGCGAGATCTGGGTGACGCATGGCCAGGAAGACGCGCTGGTGCATTGGTGCAAGTCGCAAGGTCTTCGCGCGCAGCCGCTCGATCTCGTCGGCTATGGCGACGAGGAGGAGAGCGAGACGCCGCTTCAAGATGAGGCCGAAGCATGAACCGCTTCGCCGAGCTGCTGGATCGCCTCGCCTACGAGCCCGGCCGCAACAACAAGCTGCGGCTGATCACCGGCTATTTCCGCGAGGTCGGCGATCCCGACCGCGGCTACGCGCTGGCCGCGCTGACAGGCGCGCTGAGCTTCAAGCATGCCAAGCCCGCACTGATCCGCGATTTGATCGCGTCGCGCACGGATGAGGTGCTGTTCGGGTTGAGCTACGATTACGTCGGCGATCTCTCGGAGACGGTGGCGCTGATGTGGCCGAAAGCGGCCATGGCAGCCCACAACAACCCGCCTCCCCCGACGCTCACGGACGTCGTCACCACGCTCCGCACGCTCGGCAAGACCGAGCTGCCGAAGCAGCTCGAACGCTGGCTCGACGAGCTCGACGAGACCGGCCGCTGGGCGCTGCTGAAGCTCGTCACCGGCGCGCTGCGCATCGGCATCTCCGCGCGGCTGGCGAAGACCGCGGCTGCTGCGCTCGGCGACAAGGACCCGCACGAAGTCGAGCTGATCTGGCCGGGGCTCAGCCCTCCCTATCTCGACCTGTTCGCCTGGCTCGAACGCCGCGGCGAAAAACCGGTCAATCGCGATCCCGCGCCGTTCCGCCCGGTGATGCTCGCGCACGCGATCGAGGACACGGATTTCGCCGCGCTCGATCCCGCCGATTACGTCGCCGAATGGAAATGGGACGGCATCCGCGTGCAGGCGGTGGCGGGCCGCGATGAGCGCGGGCAGATCACGGCGCGGCTCTATTCGCGCACCGGTGAGGACATCACGGGGAGCTTCCCGGACCTGGTGCCGTCGCTGCGGCTCGCGGGCGCGATCGACGGCGAGCTTCTGATCCTGCGCGAAGGCCGCGTGCAGAGTTTCAACGTTTTGCAACAGCGCCTCAACCGCAAGGTCGTCTCGCCGAAGCTGATCAAGGAATTTCCGATCCATTTGCGCGCCTACGATCTGCTCGGCGACGACGCGAACGATCTGCGCGAGCTGCCCTTCGCGGAACGGCGCGAACGGCTGGAGACGTTCATCGGCAAGCTCGACGACCCCCGCATCGACCTGTCGCCCACCGTGCCCTTCGCAAGCTGGCAGGCGCTGACCGCGGCGCGCGCCGATCCCGCGAGTGCTGGCGCGGGGGCGGATGCCGACGCCGTCGAAGGCGTCATGTTGAAGCGGCGCGATGCGCCTTACCTGCCGGGGCGGCCAAAGGGCCAGTGGTGGAAGTGGAAGCGCGATCCGCACATCATCGACGCCGTGCTGATGTATGCCCAGCGCGGCCACGGCAAGCGCTCGTCCTATTACTCCGACTACACCTTCGGCGTCTGGACCGCAGGCGAAGCCGGCGACGAGCTGGTGCCGGTCGGAAAAGCCTATTTCGGCTTCACCGACGAGGAGCTCTTGCAGATCGATCGTTTCGTCCGCCGCAACACCACCGAGAAATTCGGCCCCGTGCGCCATGTCGTGCACGAGCGTGACAAGGGGCTGGTGCTGGAGGTGGCGTTCGAGGGGCTGCAGCGTTCCCCGCGGCACAAATCCGGCGTCGCCATGCGCTTTCCCCGCATCAGCCGGCTGCGCTGGGACAAGCCGCCGCGCGAGGCCGACCGGTTGGAAACGCTGGAAAACATGCTGAAGGCTGACGAATCCCTACCAACAATTAAGGTTGCGGCTTCCGCCGACAGCCATTGACGAGGGAATGCGGGTTCCCCATGTGCCCCGCCGTGACCTATAATAGGGCGAATCCCCGCGAGGAGTTTGAGATGGTCCAAGACGTCAGAGATTTGCCGGCCGGCCGCAGCGATGGGCTGAACCGCTTTCTCGGCGGCTCGCCGCTGGCGGTCGCGTTTCGCCTGGTCCTGCTCTCGATCCTGGTCGGCGTCGTGCTCGCCGCGATCGGTTTCGATCCCTGGAACATCATCTACAGCATCCGCTTGCTGTTCCAGCGTCTGTGGGATCTCGGCTTCGACGCGGTGAACTGGCTGTGGCGCTACTTCCTGCTCGGCGCGGTCATCGTGATCCCGATCTGGCTGCTCTCGCGCGTGTTCGGCGCGCCGCGCAACAGGTAAAGGATTTGGGAGCCCGCAGCCGATGCAATTGCGCTTTGTCGGCTGCGGCGACGCCTTCGGCTCGGGCGGCAGGCTCAACACCTGCTTCCACATCTCGGGGCGCGCGGCCAACTTCCTGATAGATTGCGGCACGTCGGCGCTGCCGGCGTTGAAGCGGCTCGAGATCGATCGCAACGAGATCGACCTCATTCTCATCACGCATTTCCACGGCGACCATTTTGCCGGGCTGCCGTTTGTCCTGCTCGATGCGCAATTCTCGCGGCGGACCCGGCCGCTGACGATCGCGGGCCCGCAAGGCCTCGAGACGCGGCTCGGCCAAGTGATGGAGGCGCTGTTCGAGCACTCCTCGAAGACCAAGCAGCATTTCGAGCTGAACCTCATCGAACTAGCGCCCGGGCGAAGCCAGAGCTTTGGCGGGGTGAATGTGACGCCCTACCCGGTGGTGCACGGCGAATCCGGCGGGCCGTTCTTGGCCTACCGCGTCGAGGTCGAAGGCCGCACGCTCGCCTACAGCGCCGACACCGAATGGACGGAGACGCTCATTCCGCTGGCGCATGGCGCGGACCTTTTCATTGCGGAAGCCTATATGTACGAGAAGGTGGTCAAGAACCATCTCAGCCTGAAGACCTTGGAACAGCACCTCCCCGCCATCGGCGCCAAGCGGCTTGTCCTCACCCATATGAGCGACGACATGCTGTCGCGCCTGGACGACGTCCCGCATCTCGCCGCCGAAGACGGCATGGTGCTCGTGTTCTGACATGCACGCGCCCGTTCACTTAGGGATAGGCTCCCGCCAGGTCTTCGCCATCGCCGGTCCCGCGATGGTCGCGAACCTCACCACGCCGCTGATCGGCGTGGTCTCGACCACCGCGATCGGGCGGCTCGACGATGCCGCACTACTTGGCGGCGTCGCGATGGCCTCCGTCATCTTCGACTGCCTGTTCTGGCTGTTCGGCTTCCTGCGCATGAGCACACTCGCCTTCACCGCGCAGGCGCTGGGCGCGGGCGAAACGCGCGAGCAGACCGTGATCCTGGTGCGCGGCTTCATTGTCGCGGGCCTGATCGGCGCCACGCTGATCGTGCTGCAATTGCCGCTGGCCACCGCGCTGTTCGACCTGATGGGCGGCAGCGAAGGCGTCACGCGCGCGGCAAAGACCTATTTCATGATCCGGATCTGGTCGTCGCCGTTCGCCTTCGCCAACTACGTCGTTCTCGGTTGGCTGGTGGGACAGGCGCGCGCCAATCCGGCACTGCTGCTGCAGGTCGTCATCAACCTCATCAACATGGCGGCGACGATCTTGCTGGTGCTGGTCTACGACACCGGCATTGCGGGCGCGGCGATCGCCGCACTGCTCTCGGAGACGATTGGCTTCGTGCTCGGCGTGATCGTCTGCCGGCGCTATGCGGATGGCGGCTTTGCGGTGCCCCTCGCCACGCTGTTGGACCGGGCAAAACTGATGCGGCTGCTGGCGGTGAACTCCGACATCATGATCCGCACCGCGGCGCTGATTGCCGTGTTCCTGTTCTTCACCGCCAAGGGCGCACGCGCCGGTGACGTCACGCTGGCGGCGAATTCCGTGCTGAACAATTTCCTGCTGGTCAGCGCGTTCTTCCTCGACGGTCTTGCGAACGCAGCCCAGCAGCTCTGCGGGCGCACGTTTGGCGCACGCGATTCCAGGGGCTTTGCGGACTCGACCCGGCTGGTGCTGCTGTGGGGCCTTGGCTTCGCGCTGGTCGTCGCGGTGCTGTTCGCGCTGTTCGGGCCGAACCTGATCAATGTCATGACAGCGAGCGAGGACGTCCGCCGCGCTGCGCGCGAATTCCTGCCGTTCATCGTGGTTGCACCGATCCCCGGCGTGTTCGCCTTCGGCTTCGACGGCATCTATGTCGGCGCGACCTGGGCACGCGAGATGCGCAATTTGATGCTGTTATCGTTCACGACCTTTCTCGGCGCCTGGTGGGCGCTGCAATCGTTCGGCAATGCCGGGCTGTGGAGCGCGCTGATCGCGTTCTACGTGGCACGCGGCGGCTTGCAGGGCGCGCGCTATCCGGCGTTGTATCGGGCGACGTTTCCGAAATCGTAGCTCTCGTGGTCCCGGACGCGCTGCAGGCGTGAAACTCTGCCGCGCAGCGCCGGACCTAGCTTCTGTGGGCCCCGAATCAGCAGCGCACCACGCCGAAGCCGGCGCGCTGCGCTGTATCAGGGGAATGAGACCGCCTCACATCCCCGGCCAGTCTTCCGCCGTCAGCGTCGCCGCGTCGGCGCCGACGATTTCGGATAGCGAATCCCGCCCCGTGCGGAGCAGCGTCGAGGTGAGATCACGCTTGATCTCGTCGACGAGGCCGAGTCCCTTGTAGACCAGCGACGAATAGAGCTGGATCAGGCTCGCGCCGGCGCGGATCTTGGTCAGCGCGGCGCCGCCGGAATCGACGCCGCCGACGCCGATCAAGGGGAACGCGCCCTCGACGCGCACATAGGTCTCCGCGACCATGCGCGTCGACAGGCGGAACAGCGGCCGGCCGGACAGGCCACCCTGCTCCTTGGCGCGCATTTCCTCACGCAGCGTGCTCGGCCGCGCGATCGTCGTGTTCGACACGATCATGCCGTCGACCCGGCGCGAGCGCGCCACCTGCACGACGTCGTCGAGCTGGGCGAGGCTGAGGTCAGGCGCGATCTTGAGCAGCACCGGCGTGTCGCCGGCCTTCTGGCGCACCCGCTCGCGCGCGTCGATTACCCTGGCGAGGAGATCGTCCAGCAGCGCACCTTCCTGCAAATTGCGCAGACCCGGCGTGTTCGGCGAGGAGACGTTGACGGTGAAATAGCTCGCGACCGGCGCAAAGGTCTCGATCAGCTTGACGTAATCGCCGACGCGATCCGGCGAATCCTTGTTGGCGCCGACATTGACCCCGATGATGCCGCCGTGCTGCGCACGCGCCGCGAGCCTGCGCAGCGCGACTTCAGCGCCGTCATTGTTGAAGCCCATGCGGTTGATCACGGCCTCGTCGCGCTCCAGACGAAACAGCCGCGGCCGCGGATTGCCGCTTTGCGGCTTCGGCGTCACCGAACCGATCTCGACGAAGCCGAAGCCGAGCCGCAGCAACGCATCCGGCACCTCGGCGCTCTTGTCGAAGCCCGCGGCCATGCCGATCGGATTGGGGAAGTTGAGCCCGAAGGCACGCACTGCCAGCTTGGGATCGTCAGGCCGCGGCTTGACCGGCGGCAGGAAGCGCAGGCCCTGGATCGCGAGGCGATGCGCATCTTCCGGATCGAGCCAGCGCAGCACCGGCAGCGAAAAGGCGTCGAAGGCGCGGATCACGGGTTAAGCTCCGGAACGTCGTGGCCGCCATCGGAGCGCATGTTGAGGTTCATCACCGACAGCACCGCGCCGAGATCGAGCTCGCCATAGAGGTGCGGAAACAGCTCGTCATTGCGCGAGCGCTCCCAGCGCAATTCGCTGCCGAGCGCGTCGCAATCGACCTCGACCAGGAACAGCGCGCGCTGCCCGAAATAGTGCTTGCGCAAGGTCTCGGGAACCTGAGGCGCGGTCGAAAAATGGATGAAACCGTCGCGCGAATCGTCCGCGCTGCCCCGGTAGACACCCTGCCGTTCCGCCTCGCGCCAGGCCGAGGCCGGACAGATTTTGTAGATCTTGACCACCGCTCACGCAGCCTTGTTTGCTCTTTGAGTCTTTTGGGTTTTTTCGTCTCGTGCGGGTCCTCAAAACCCGGGCGCGACCGTAATGGCCGCCCCCTCCGAACTCAAGGCTTAGAGCCATTTCCGTTCCGATGAAATCGGAACGGGGCTTTAAATTCTTGTTTTGACGCGTTTTCCTGATGCGAACCGGTATCCGCTTCGCTTGAAAATGCTTCCCCCACCACCCCTTGCGCGAAAAACGGAAAACCGGTTGATTTGAGGACAGTTTTCCTGAGTTGCGACGGGCTGGACCTTCCATGGTCAGACAGGCCAAAGCGCAGAGGATACTGACTCATGACCAGATCTGGGGAGCGCTGGATCGGCTGGCGGAGCGTGCCGGTCTTTCGCCGTCCGGCCTCGCCAAGCGGGCCGGGCTCGATCCCACCACCTTCAACAAGTCCAAGCGAGTCACTCCCGACGGGCGCGAGCGCTGGCCATCCACCGAATCGATCGCGAAAGCGCTGGCGGCGGCCGGCTCCTCGATGGACACCTTTGCCGGGTTGATCGGTGACGACGCCAGCGACGGCCGCTCGGTGCCGCTGCTCGGCCTCGCGCTAGCCGGCGCGAGCGGCGCTTTCGACGAGTCCGGTTTTCCATCCGGCAAGGGCTGGACCGAACTTGCGCTTCCAACCGCCGAGGACAGTCGCGCCTTTGCCCTGGAGATTTCCGGCGATGCGCTTGCCCCCGCCTATCGCGACGGCGACGTCATCCTGATCTCGCCCCGCGCGCCGATCCGCAGAGGCGATCGCGTGGTGGTGAAGACCAAGGCGGGCGAGGTGACGGTCGCGACGCTGAAGCGCCGCACGGCAAAGGCACTGGAATTGCAGCCGCTCAATGCATCGCAGGCCGAGCACACGATGGCGCCGAGCGACGTCGGCTGGATCGCGCGAATCGTGTGGGCGAGCCAGTGAGCATCCCGCTGTCATTTCCCCGCGAAAGCGGGAAATCCAATACGCCGCAGCGTTTCGGTTCAATCACGAACGCCGCCGGAATACTGGATCGTCCGCCCGAGCGCGCAATTGCGCACAAGGCGGACGATGACAGTGAGAGTACGGCTACGCGCTTCGCGCCAGTGCGCCGTCGATCATGTTGACCGCGTTCTGCACGCCGTAGACCGCAACGAAGGAGCCGAAGCGCGGGCCCTTCTCCTGCCCGAGCAGCACCTGGTAGAGCATGTTGAACCAGTCGAGCGTCACGCCCGGACGGCCGTCCTTGCCCTTCTTGACCTGGTCGAGGAACGGCTCGCGGCGGCCGATCTCGTAGACGACGTTCTGGATGTCCTCGGCTGAGGATTCCTGCGGAAGCTGCGACAGCGCATCGCGCAGATCCTGCAACGCGGCGCGCTCAACCTCGGTCGGCTCGCGGAACTGCTTCGTCGGCGCCACGAAGTCACGATAATAGTTGATGGCATAGCCGACCATCGCATCGAGCTTCGGATGCGTCTGCGGGCTGACGCCGGGACGATAGCGGCCGATGAAGCCCCACAGCGTCTCGGCATTCTCCGCGTTCGACGATGACACCAGCGTCAAGAGGAGCTGGAACGTGACGGGCATGTCGCCCTTCGGCGGATGGCCGTTGTGGATGTGCCAGACCGGATTGCCAAGCTGCTGCTTGCCATCCTGCTTTGCAAAGCCATCGACGAACTGCTGGTAGTCGTCGACATTGCGCGGGATGACGTCGAAATACAGCCGCTTGGCCGCCTTCGGCTCGCGATACATGAACAGCGACAGCGATTCCGGCGAAGCGTAGCGCAGCCATTCGTCGATGGTGAGGCCGTTGCCCTTCGACTTCGAGATCTTCTGGCCCTTCTCGTCGAGGAAAAGCTCGTAGTTGAAACCTTCGGGCGGCGTGGCGCCGAGCGCCCTGGCGATCGCGCCGGACAGCTTCACGGAGTCGATGAGATCCTTGCCGGCCATCTCGTAGTCGACGCCGAGCGCGACCCAGCGCATCGCCCAGTCGGCCTTCCACTGGCACTTGACGTTGCCGCCGGTGACGGGCGTCTCGACTTCCTGGTTGGTGTCGGGATCGACATAGGTCACGGTGCCGGCCTCGACGTCGCGGCGGATCATCGGCACTTGCAACACGACACCGGTGGTCTTGCTGATCGGCAGGAACGGCGAATAGGTCGCGCGGCGATCGGGGCCGAGCGTCGGCAGGATGATCGCCATCACCTTGTCGTAGGCGGCGAGCATCTTCAGCAACGTCGCGTCGAAGCGGCCGGACGTATAATAGTCGGTCGAGCTCGCGAACTCGTAGTCGAAGCCGAAATGATCGAGGAACGCGCGCAGCCGCGCGTTGTTGTGGTGCCCGAACGACGGGTACTCGTTGGAGAACGGATCCGGCACCCGCGTCAGCGGCTTGCCGAGATGCGCAGCCAGCATCTCCTTGTTGGGGACGTTGTCGGGCACTTTCCGAAACCCGTCCATGTCGTCGGAGAAGGCGAGCAGGCGCGTCTTGATCTTGTCCTCGGTGAGCACGCGGAAGGCATGGCGCACCATCGAGGTGCGCGCGACCTCACCGAACGTGCCGATATGCGGCAGGCCGGACGGGCCGTAGCCGGTCTCGAACAGCACCTCGTCCTTCGGGCTCTTCTTCAGCCGCGCGACAATGGCCTTCGCCTGCTCGAACGGCCAGGCGTTGGATTGTTCGGCGAGTGCACGCAGATCGCTCGGGTTCGCGGCAAGATCGATGACAGACATTCAGGGGCCTCCGGGCCGCGGAAAATAGCGATTTCCGGGCAGAATGCAATTTTGCGGGGTGATCGCCGCGCTTGCTCCCTCTCCCCGTTCTTACGGGGAGAGGGTTGGGGTGAGGGGCTTCCACGCTCACGGTGAGCGTTGGACTCGCGGAGAGTCCCCCTCACCCGGAATTCAAGCTGCGCTTGAATTCCAACCTCTCCCCTCAAGCGGGGCGAGGTGAAGAGCTCAGAACGGGCTCACCGAGAAATACCGCAGCCACAGATCGGTGTAGCGGCCTTTCTCCCAGACGCGGAACAGGGCCCAGTTCAGGGCCTGGCGCAGCACGTCGTTGCCCTTGCGCACGGCGATGCCGATGCCCTCGCCGAAGAAGCGGCTCTCGACGAAGGGGCCGCCGGAGAAGGCGCAGCAATCGCCGGAATCCGTGCCGTTGATCCAGAACGCCAGCGAGATGGCGTCGCCGAAGATGAAGTCGACCTCGCCCTTGCGCAAGGCGGTGCGCATCGCGTCGTCGTTGGGATAGGGGTGCAGCTCGGCGTCGGTGAACATCGCCTTGAGGTACGCTTCGTGCGCGGAGCCGGCGATGACGCCGACTTTCTTGCCCTCGAGATATTCGGGCCGGATCTCCGGCATCACCGCATCCTTGCGCGAGGCGAAGCGCGCCGGCACGCGGTAATAGGGATCGGTGAAATCGACGCGGGCGCGCAGCTGCGGACTCACCGCCATCGAGGCGATGATGGCATCGCCCCGGTTGGAGGAGAGCGCGTCGACCAGCGTCTCGAAACGGCGCATCTGCACCGTGCAGGTGACCTTGATCTCCTCGCACAGCGCGCGGGCGAGATCGACGTTGAAACCGGCCGGATTGCCGTCGGCGCCGGTGTAGTTGAACGGCGGATAGTCGGTCTCGGTCAGGAAGCGGATCACGGTCAGGCGCGACAGGTCGGGCCGCTCCGGCCGCCGCCGCGGGTCCCAGAAGCCGGGCACGGCCTGGGGGGCGGCTTGAGGGGCGACCTGCGGCGTGGCCTGGGGCGCCGCCGGGGGCTGCTTGGCGGGCGCCTGCGCGTCTGCGCCGGTCAGGCCTGCGAGGAGGCAAGCACCGACGACCAGCCCGGTCAGGACGCGGCGCACGGTTTTGGACGATTTTGCCTGTCGCGACGGGACCATCGGCGGGAAATGAACAAATTCCGTTGGGATCGGAGGGCGTTATAGACCATCCCGCCGGGAACGCGAGCGCCGATTGCGGGCTGGGTGCGCTCCCTCCCCCGCTTGCGGGGGAGGGTTGGGGAGAGGGTGTCTCCACAGAGGGACAATCACCAAGAGGAGAGAGCCCTCACCCGGCGCTTTGCGCCGACCTCTCCCGCAAGCGGGAGAGGTTACACCGAGAACGCCGCGCGATCATTCCGCCAAACACCTAGAGATACCGCTTCAAATCGGCCGCGGCCTCTTCCGGCGTCCGCTTCATGTTGAACGGCGATACGAACCGCCCGTCGCGGTCCATCAGGTAGATCAGCGCGGTGTGGTCCATGGTGTAGTCGCCGTCCTTGGTCGGGACCTTCTTGGCATAGACCCGGTAGGAGGTGATCACCTTGGCGGTCTCGGCGGGGTCGCCGCTGAGCCCTTCGAGGTGCGGGTCGAAGCTCGACAGATAGTCCTTCATCGTCGCCGGCGTATCGCGCTCGGGATCGACCGAGATGAAGACGGCATTGACCTTGTCGGCATCCTTGCCCATCGCGCGCAGCACCTCCGAGATCTCGAACAACGAAGTCGGGCAGACGTCGGGGCAATGGGTGTAGCCGAAGAAGATCAGGGTCGGCTTGCCCTTCAGGTTCTTGTCGGTGACGGCCTTGCCGTGCTGGTCGGTGAGCTGGAACGGGCCGCCGATCGCGGCGGGCTGCGCCACCTTGCTGACCCCGCCCATCGCCCAGAAAACGATCAGCAGTCCGACGACGAGGCTTGCAGCGAAGGCGGTCGCGATCACCAGCGGACGGGCGGTGGAGCTCATGAGCGGAAAACTTCCTGTCGCAGGTCAGAAGCAGGCGGCAAAGCCGGTCCTGATCATTTCGAAGAACACCTGGCTGCCGTAGTGGAACCAGAGCGCCAGCGCGCCGAGCACGACCAGACCGCCGATCCCCGCGCCAGCCAACAGCAGCACGAACGGCAGCCGGCCGGCAGTGGGCGAATTGTCCTGTAGCGGTTGGGCCGGGTGCAGTGGTTGAGCCATGACAACGATCGGGGCGAAGGCCCCGGTTCCCTTGCCATTCAAATAGGCGTTGGCCCGGGCCCGGGCAAGCGCCGCGGGTGTTCCAAGGAATGCTTCCTTGAATCAGATCGTGCCGATGACGTCAGCGAAGCAGCTGGCCCCGAGCGGACTCCAGCTCTTCCGCTTGCGGGAGAGCCCGGCGCAGGGGTCGGTTGGTCGAGGCCTGCGCGTCGAGGTAGCAGGGCTTGTACATGGCCTGGAGCTGCTTGCCCCTCAGGAAGAGCATGTGCGGGGTGAGGCCGCCGCGCTGGTTGATCCAGCGCTTCACCTGCGAGGGATACATCGCATAGAGCATCTGGGTCGCTTCGGGATTGGTGACGGCGCGGCCGTTGGTGCCGAAATCCCAGGCGGCGTGGAAGCCGAGCGTGGCATGTGACGTCACGCAGATGCGGTCGCGCGGGATGGCGCCGAGGACGATGGTGCAGGCCGAGGCACAGAGGCCGTCGATGATGACGGTGTCGCCCGATTGCCGCAGATCCTGGTATCTGTCGACGTAGGTTCCGATCCGGCCACCGCGGTCATCCGCAATCCGAACCACTGCGTGGGAAGCCCCCATGCCCGCGATCAGGAGAACCGCCGCGAGCAACCCCGTCAGAAACTTCATTGTCCCCCGCCCCAGTCGAATTCGAATCTGCGTGTCAGGTGGTGATGTGTTGCTAGCGTCGGTCGTAACCGTGGTTTTGTCTAGGCACGCCGGCTGGCTCAAAACAAATTCAAATCCAGTGTTGCGCCCGCGCTGCACCAGGCCCGACTCGGTCCCAAACTGGAACAAGTTAACGATGCCTTACGCGCCAAGCCCTTGATCTCAGTTGCAACGGCTGGCTTCAATCCGGACAACTACAGGGGGGAACTAATGGCCGAACACTTGGTAGAGCAGACAGACGTCATCGTCGTCGGTGCGGGACTATCGGGACTGGTGGCCGCAACCGAAATTGCCGATGCCGGCAAGCGGGTGATCGTGGTCGACCAGGAGGGCGAGCAGTCGCTCGGCGGCCAGGCGTTCTGGTCGTTCGGCGGCCTGTTCCTGGTCAACTCTCCCGAGCAGCGCCGGCTCGGCATCAAGGACTCCTTCGACCTCGCCATGCAGGACTGGATCGGCACCGCCGGCTTCGACCGCGACGAGGATTTCTGGCCGCGCCAGTGGGCCGAGGCCTATGTGGCGTTTGCGGCGGGCGAGAAACGCGACTGGCTGCGCGCGATGGGGCATCGCATCTTCCCGGTGGTCGGCTGGGCCGAGCGCGGCGGCTACGACGCGATGGGCCACGGCAATTCGGTGCCGCGCTTCCACGTCACCTGGGGAACCGGCCCCGGCATCGTCGAACCGTTCGAGCGCCGCGCGCGCGAGGCCATGAAGAGCGGCCGGCTGACCTTCAGGTTCCGCCATCGCGTCGATGCGCTCTCCATCACCAACGGCACGGTGGACGGCATCAGCGGCGCCGTGCTCGCCCCTGACAATGTCGAACGTGGCAAGAGCTCGTCGCGCAACGTGGTCGGCGAGTTCGCGCTGAAGGCGCAGGCCGTGATCGTGGCGTCCGGCGGCATCGGCGGCAATCACGAGCTGGTGCGGCAGAACTGGCCGAAGCGGCTTGGCGAGCCGCCGAAGTTCATGATCTCCGGCGTGCCCGAGCATGTCGACGGCCGCATGATCGGCATCACCGAGAAATCGGGCGCGCGGCTGATCAACCGCGACCGTATGTGGCATTATGTCGAAGGCATCCAGAACTGGAATCCGATCTGGCCGCGCCACGGCATCCGCATCCTGCCCGGCCCATCCTCGATGTGGTTCGACGCAACAGGCACGCGGCTGCCGGCGCCGTTGTTTCCCGGCTCCGACACGCTCGGCCAGCTCCAGTACATCATGTCCACGGGCTATGATTATTCCTGGTTCATCCTGACCCAGAGCATCATCAAGAAGGAATTTGCGCTGTCGGGCTCGGAGCAGAATCCTGATCTGACCGGCAAGAGCTGGCGGATGACCCTGCGCCGCGCCACCAACAAGGGCGCGCCGGCGCCGGTGGAGGCATTCAAAAGCCATGGTGTCGACTTCATCGTACGCGACAAGATCGAGGATCTCGTCGCGGCCATGAACAAGCTCGCCGGCAGCGACCTCCTCAAACTCGAGCACGTCAGGATGCAGATCGAGGCGCGCGACCGCGAGATCGCCAATCCCTACGTCAAGGATGCGCAGGTGATGAACATCCACAATGCGCGGCGCTATATCGGCGACAAGCTGATCCGCACCGCCTCTCCGCATCGCATCCTCGATCCCGCGCAGGGGCCGCTGATCGCGGTCAAGCTCAACATCCTCACCCGCAAGACGCTCGGCGGTTTCGAGACCGATCTCGACTCGCGCGTGTTCGGCAGCGAGGGCAGCGTCATTCCCGGCCTCTATGCGGTCGGCGAAGCCGCAGGCTTCGGCGGCGGCGGCGTGCACGGCTATCGTTCGCTGGAAGGCACCTTCCTCGGCGGTTGCCTGTTCTCGGGCCGCAATGCCGGCCGTGCCGCGGCGAAGGCCGTGGGCTAGATCATGCGGAGGTGGATGCAGATCGGGGCGCTTCTTGCGGCATTGGCCGCAGCTTCTGCTGCATCCGCCGAGACACACGGCGTGAAGCGATCGTACACCGCGCAACTGCCGGCGAAGCGGCTGGTGCCGCTCGTGGTCGTGCTGCACGGCAAGACCCAGCGCGGCGCCGACATGGTCGCGCGAACGGCGTGGCCGCAGGTCGCCAAGCGCGAAGGTTTTGCCGTGGTCTTTCCCGACGGGCTCAACCATGCCTGGGCCGATGCGCGGACGAAGGCTGGACCGGCGCTCCGCGGCCCGCCCGAGGGCACCGACGACGTCGCCTTCATCGCAAAGCTGGTCGAGACGCTGGTGACGAATGGCACCGCCGACCCGAAGCGCGTCTATGTCGCCGGCATCTCCAATGGCGGCGCCATGGCGATGACGCTGGTTTGCGCGCGCGCCGATCTGTTTGCGGCGGGCGCGAGCGTGATCATGAACCTCACGGATGAGACCGCAGTCACCTGTCATCCATCGCGGCCGCTGCCGATGCTGCTCATCAACGGCACGGCCGACCCGCTGGTCCCCTACGAGGGCGGACGCGGATCGAGCTATTATGCCGCAGACGGATTCTGGTCCACCGAAGAGACGCTGGCCTTCTGGCGCAAGCTCAATGGCTGCGAGACCGACGACGCCGAGGTGACCGACTTGCCCGAGAAAGCGCCGGCGGACCAGTCCACGGTCACACGGATCTCCTCACGCTGTCCCAAAGGGCACGACGTCGTGCTCTATCGCATCAACCATGGCGGCCACCGCATGCCCGGCTTCGCTCCGGATGCCCGCTTCCCGAAGATTGCAACCAGCCTGCTCGGGCCGCAGAACCGCGACATCGACGGCGCCGAAACGATCTGGTCGTTCTTCAGTCAGTTTCCGTAAACGACGCATGCATTGGCGGGGTGGCATACAGTAGAGCGCTGGGTTAGACAGGGCCGCCATTCCCACCAGGAGATCCCCCAATGAGCATTCAGCGTTTCGAAACCGGCCCGCGCATGAGCCAGGTCGTCGTGCACGGCAACACCGTCTATCTCGCCGGAGTCGTCGCCAACAAGGCCGCCGGTGAAAGCGTCACGAAGCAGACCCAGGACATCCTGGCGACCATCGACAGCCATCTCGCCAAGGCCGGCACCGACAAGTCGAAGCTGCTCTCGGCCACGATCTACATCACCGACATGAAGACCTTTGCCGAGATGAACGCGGTGTGGGACGCCTGGGTCTCGCCCGGCAACACCCCGGCTCGCGCCACCGTCGAAGCCAAGCTCGCGGCGGCTCAGTACACCGTCGAGATCATGGTCACCGCGGCGAAGTAAATTTCGCGCTGAGATCATTGCGAACGTCCGAAGCGCGATGAGAGCATCATCGCGCTTCTTTTCTGCGTATGCATGACCTCCGAGGTAATCGATCTGCGCGTGCGAACCTTCGATAGTCGAGACAGCCGAACACGGCGCCATCGAAGGAGAGCACCATGACCGACCCCGTCACCATCGCCCGCCGCTACATCGAGCTCTGGAACGAGCGCGCCGCAGGCCGCCGTCGCGAACTGCTCAGCGAAAACTGGACGGCGGATGCGAGCTATGTCGATCCCCTGATGAAGGGCGATGGCCGGGACGGCATCGACGCGCTGATCGCGGGCGTGCAGCAGCGTTTCCCCGACTTCAAGTTCACGCTGATCGGCGAGCCCAACGGCTACGGCGAACACGTTCGCTTTTCGTGGGGCCTGGGTCCCGACGGTGTCGACAGCCCTATCAAGGGCACCGACTTCGCCGTGCTGAAGGACGGCCGCATCAGGAGCATCACGGGATTTCTGGACCAGGTGCCCGCGAGCGCGTAACGACACTGCCCGTTGCTGTGCCCTCTCCCCTTGCGGGAGAGGGCATCTCCGCTCGCAGACGCAGGCTCACTGGGGTGAGGGGTATCTCTCCGCGCGAGAATCTTGAGAGTTGAGTTCGCGGAGGCATACCCCTCATCCGGCGCTTCGCGCCACCTTCTCCCACAAGGGGAGAAGGAAGAAAGAAGCCCGCATCGACTGCAATCAAGGCAACCGATACGCAGTCTTCGCATTCACCCCGAACGCCTTGTCCCGCACCTGCGGCCCAAGCTTCGCCAGGCACGCTTCCAGCGCTCGCTTGATCTCGCCATAACTCCCGGCAAGCAGACACACCGGCCAGTCCGAACCGAAGATCAGGCGATCCTCGCCAAAACATGTTGCGGCATGTTTGACGAACGGAAACAGTCGCTCCGCATCCCAGTCACGCCACACCGCTTCCGTCGCGAGGCCCGAAATCTTGCACCAGACATTGCCGCAGGCCGCGAGAGCCGCGATGCGATCGGCCCATTCGGCGCTTCCGCCATCGGCGATCGGCGGCTTTGCGGCGTGGTCAAGCACGAAACGCGCTTGCGGAAAGGCCTGTGCAGTTGCGATCGCGGCGGGCAATTCGCGGGTGCGGACGAGGAAATCGTAGGCGAGATCGCGGGCGAACGTTGCGGTGAGGCCGCGTTGAACGTCCTCGCGCAGCAACCAGTCCGGATCGGCCTCGTCATGCACCTGGTGACGAATGCCGGCCAGCTTGTCGCCGCCGGGCGAGGCGCGCAAGCGGTCGAGCGTATCGCCAAGCGCACCGTCCGTCAGATCGGCCCAGCCGACGACGCCAATCACCGAGGGTGCCGCATGCGCGATCCGCAAGAATTCCTCGGTCTCCTCCAGCGCGGAGCGGCACTGCACCAATATGCTCGCGTCGATGCCGTTTGCTTTCAACAGCGGCGCGAGATCGGCGGGGCCGAAGGCGTGGCGGATCGAGGCCAATTCCGGCGCGTCCATCCAGGGATAGTCGGCGCGCGACGGATCCCAGAAATGCTGATGGCCGTCGATGATCATGCCCTCACGCTCCCCCCGGCAACGGCGCGCGCGCATCGACGAGCTTGCGCGCACGCAGCTCCTGCCAGAAGGCTTGCGGCACCGTCTTCTCCGACATCGTGATGTTGTCGGAAACTTCCGCGGCGTTGCGCGCGCCCAGCACGGCAATTGTGACCGCCGGATGGGCCATGCAGAACTGGAGCGCGGCGGCCTTCAGCTCGGTCCCGTGCTTGCGGCAGAGCTCGTCTAGCTCGAGCGCACGCGCGATCAGCGCCGCGTCGGCGTCCTGATAGTTGAACTTCGCGCCGGGATGCGGATTGGCCAGAATGCCGCTGTTGTAGATGCCGCCGAGCAGGATGCCGATGTTCCTCTCGCGGCAGACCGGAAACAGCGCATCCAGCGCGCCCTGGTCGAGCAGCGTGTAGCGGCCGGCGAGCAGGAAGCAGTCGACCGGAACGGCCTGGGCAAAACGGACCAACATTTCCGACTGGTTCATGCCGGCACCGATCGCCTTGACCGTGCCGTCGGCGCGCAGGCGCTGGAGCGCGCGGAAGGCGCCGGCCACGGCGTCGTCATAGTGATCGTCGGGATCATGCACGAGCAGGACATCGATGCGGTCGAGCCCAAGGCGCGTCAGGCTCTCCTCCACCGAACGCATCACGCCGTCATGGGAGAAGTCGAACACCGGCCGCTCGCGCGACGTGCCCTTGTAGTGCGCGTCCTCGGCGGCGGCGCCATCAGGCGCGCGCAGCAGGCGACCGACCTTGGTCGAGATGACGTAGGAGTCGCGCGGCTGCTGCCGCAGGAAGGCGCCGATCCGCCGTTCGGCGAGGCCAAAGCCGTAGAGCGGCGCGGTATCGTAGAAGCGGATGCCGGCCGACCAGGCGCGCTCGATCGTGGCGAGCGCATCGGCATCGCTGACGGCGGTGAACAATCCGCCGAGCGGGGCCGAACCGAGACCGATTGAGGTGACGTCGAGGGAGCCGAGCCGCGACCGTTTCATTCCCATTGCCTTCCAAAAGTCTTCCTTCCAACCGTCCAATCATCTCTCCCGCTTGCGGAAACCGCAAGCGGGAGAGGCGCGCAGGAGCACGGGGCTGGCAGCGCTCCTACTTCAACATCTGCGCAACGTTGTCCTTGGTCACGAGATCGAGGCCGGTATAGACGATCTCGGGCACCTTCTCGCCCTTCTTGATGGCGAGCAGCGTGTCCATCGCCTTCTCGCCCATCTCGAACGGACGCTGGCCGACCAGCGCATTGGCATAGCCGTCGCGCAGCAGTTCAAGCTGCATCTTCAGCGTATCGGCGACGACCAGCGTGAACTTGCCGGCGTCGATGTCCTTCTTGTTCCTGGAGGCGAAAGCCTTGAAGCCTTCGGGGGCGAACATCGGCCAGCCGCCGATGGGAACGATGGCGGCGAGGTCGGGCGTTGCGGTGCGCATATCCGTCATCTGCTGGACCGCCAGCGCCGGATCGTCGTTGCAGAAGGTCGGTGAGCCCGCGACCTCGGTCCATTTCGAGCCCTTCAGCGCCTCGCGGACGCCGTCGACGCGCTCGGCGAGATTCTTGGCGCCCGGACCGCCCGAGACCATCGCGTATTTGCCGCCATCGGGCCGCAGCTTCAAGAGCTCCTTGCCGAGCGCGACGCCGAACTCCTTGTTGTTGGTGCCGATATAGGCGATCCGCTTGGAGCCAGGCGCATCGGCATCGAAGGTGATGACGGGGATGCCGGCCGCGGTCGCCGCCTCGATCGACTTTGTCATGGCCGCAACGTCGGCGACCGAGATGGCGAGGCCGTCGACCTTCTGGGTGACGAAGTCCTGGATGATCTGCGCCTGCGTCGCCGGCTCATGCTCCACCGGCCCCTTGTAGATGCACTCGACGTTACCGAGCTCCTTGGCACGCTTCAGGCAGCCGTCGCGCGCGAAATCGAAGAACGGATTGTTCATCGCCTTGGGCACGATCACGAAACGGTAGTTCGCGGCAAACGTCGGCGTCGCCATCATCGCGACGGCGATGCCGGCAAGAAGAAGTTTCCTCATTGTTTCCTCCACCCTTCTCTGGCGCCCATCCTCTCAGGATCGTCCGGGGAGCGGACAGGCGACATTTTCGTTGCCCTCCCGGAACGACGTCATTTCAGGTCATCCGCGAGCGGATGCGGTCGACCAGCACGGCCAGGATGATGATCACGCCGACCAGCGTCTGCTGCCAGTAGGAGCTGACCTGTGCCAGCACGAGGCCGTTGCGGATCACTTCCAGCAGCACGCAGCCGACGATGGCCCCCAACGGACCACCGATGCCGCCGGCGAGGTTGGCGCCGCCGATGACGGCCGCCGCGATCACGTTGAGCTCGTAGGACGTCGCCATGTTGGCGGGCGCCGATCCGAGCCAGCCGGAGATGATGATGCCCTGGAGCCCCGCGGCAAGCGCGCAGATCACATAGACCTCGATCTTCACCCGCACGACGGGTATGCCCGTGAGCTCGGCCGCCTTCTCGTTGCCCCCGAGCGCGAACACGTGGCGGCCGAACGAGCTGTGGTGCAGGACCACGGCCATCGCCATCGCGAGGACCACGAGGTAGATGAAGGGCACCGGCACGCCGAGCACGTCGCCCGAGGTGAGCGCGTAGAAGTAATCAGCGTCCGGCCCGCCCGGAAAACTGCCGCGGCCGTTGGAGACGACATAGCCGAGCCCACGCACGATCGAGAGCATGCCAAGCGTGGTGACGAAGGGCGACAGGCCGAGCACGGCGATACAGAAGCCGTTGACGAGGCCCGCGATCAGCGCGACGCCGAGCCCCGCGAGGATCGAGATCAGCAGGATCAGACCCGGCACGTTGGCCAGCACGGTCTTGCCGTCAGCGGCCATATGCACGAACAACGAGCCTGCGGGCGAGCCGGGCGCCGACAGCTCGGTCATGACCATCGAGGTGATCATGGCGGAGAAGCACATCATCGAGCCGACCGACAAATCGATGCCGCCGGTGATGATCACGAAGGTGACGCCGAGGGTGGCGATGGCGATGAACGAGAAATTCTTCGCCACGTTCTGCATGTTGCCTTCGGTGAAGAAATAGGGGCTGGCGAAATGCATCACCACCAGCAGCATCGCCAGCGCGAGCAGGACATAGCCGGTCTGGGAGGCGAAGATGCCGCGCTGCCACCATCTGATCCGGCCGACATTGGTGAAGCTGATCGGAGATTCCAAGGGCATGGCCATCACGCCGCCTCCTTCGCGCCGGTGATCAGTGCGGTGACTTCCTCGGGCGACGTCTGGTGGATCGGCTTGTCGGCCCGCTTCTCGCCGCGGCGCATGACGATCACGCGGTCGCACACCGCGAACACATCGGGCATGCGGTGCGAGATCAGCATGACGGCGACGCCCTGCTCCTTCAGCCGGTGGATCAGGCCGAGCACCTGCTCGACCTGGCGCACCGAGATCGCGGCAGTCGGCTCGTCCATCATGACCAGCCGCGCGTTGGAGAGGCGCGTCCGCGCGATCGCAACCGCCTGGCGCTGGCCGCCGGACATCTGCTTGACGAGATCGTCGGGCCGCGTCTCCGAGCGCAATTCGCCGAACAGCTCCAGCGCACGCGCCGCCATCGCCTTGTGGTCGAGCAATGCGAGCGGGCCGAACCTGCGCTTCAACTCGCGGCCGAGGAAGACGTTGGCAGCAGCCGTCAGATTGTCGGCGAGCGCGAGGTCCTGGTAGACGACCTCGATGCCGACGCCGCGGGCATCGACGGGCCGGTTGAAATGGACAGCGTTGCCGGCAAAGCGGATCTCGCCATGGCTGGGACGGAAATTGCCGGCGATGATCTTGACCAGCGTGGACTTGCCCGCGCCGTTGTCGCCCATCAGGCCGACGACCTCGCCGGGCTGGACCTGCAGGTCGACGCCGTGCAGCGCGCGGATTGCGCCGAACTCCTTGCCGATGCCGGTCAGCTCGAGGACCGGTGTCGCTTCAGCCTTTGTCATCAGCGGCCTTCCTCAGACGTAGCGGTTGACCAGGGATTCCAGATATTCCTGCCGCCCCGAGCGCGGCCGCGGGTCGAAGCCGGCGCTGAGCGCGCGGTCGGCAAGTTCGGAGAGCGAGCGCTGGCCGCCGAGAATGGCCCGGCCCTCGGGTTCCGCCCACCCCTCGTAGCGCTGCGCGAGCGGCGCGGTGAGGGCGCCGGCATCGAGCATGTCGGCGGCGGCGAGGAACGCGCGCGCGCAGGCATCCATCGAGCCGACATGGGCATGGATCAGATCGTCGGGGTCGATCGACTGCCGCCTGATCTTGGCGTCGAAATTGAGCCCGCCCGAGGTGAAGCCGCCGCGATTCAGGATCTCGTGGAACACCAGAGCCAGCTCCGGCACGTTCATCGCGAACTGGTCGGTGTCCCAGCCGAGCAGATCGTCGCCGCGATTGACGTCGAGCGAGCCGAAGATGCCGAGCGCCTCGGCGAGCGCGACCTCGTGATGGAAGGAGTGGCCGGCAAGAATGGCGTGGTTCTGCTCGATGTTGAGCTTGACGTCGTTCAGGAGGTCGTAGCGTTCCAGGAAGCCGTAGCAGGTGGCGACGTCGAAATCATATTGATGCTTGGTCGGCTCCTTCGGCTTCGGCTCGATCAGGATCGGGCCCTTGAAGCCGATCTTGTGCTTGTGCTCGACGACCAGCGAGACGAAGCGGCCGAGCTGGTCGAGCTCGCGCTTGAGATCGGTGTTGAGCAGCGTCTCGTAGCCCTCGCGGCCGCCCCACAGCACATAGTTCTGGCCGCCGAGCCGGTGCGTCACCTCCAGCGCGGCGCGGACCTGGCCGGCGGCATAGGTGAAGATTTCGGGGTCCGGATTGGTCGCGGCGCCCGCCATGTAGCGGCGATGCGTGAACAAATTGGCCGTGCCCCAGAGCAAGCGGACTTTTGCGGAGGCCATCTTCGCTTCGAACAGATCGGCGATCGCATTGAGATTGGCGACGGACTCGCTGAGCGAAGTGCCTTCCGGAGCCGCATCGACGTCGTGGAAAGTGAAGAAGGGCACGTCCAGCAGGCGGAACAGCTCGAAAGCGACATCGGCCTTGGCGCGTGCCTGCGCCATCGCATCGGCACCTTGATGCCAGGGGCGCAGAAAGGTCTCGCCGCCGAAGGGATCGCCGCCCGGCCAGCAGAACGAATGCCAGTAGCAGACCGCAAAGCGCAGATGATCCTCGAGCCTGCGGCCATGCACGAGCCGGTCCTTGTCGTACCAGCGGAAGGCGGGCGTGTTTCCCGCATCATTGCCGCCGAAGGCGACAGGGGCGCTTGCATCGAAGAATTTGGCTGGCGCGTTCACTTAAGGCTCTCCTTCAACGCAGGATAAAGTTCGCGCCACCGCCAATAGGCCTCGTCATAGGCCGCAGTGACGGATGCGCGGGGTGCAAAGCTCGCGAGCCGCCGCGGGCGCTTGCACACTTCCGCGGGATCTTCGCCGGTGGCGGAGAGCCGGCCGAGCCGTGCGGCGCCGAGCGCGGCCCCGACCTCGCCCTCCTCGACGCGGTGGACGGGAATGCCGAGCACGTCGGCGCAGATCTGCGCCCACAGCGGCGAGCGCGAGCCGCCGCCGACGAGATCGACCTCCGCGATTGGCCCGCCGGCCGCGCTCAGCGCCGCGAGGTTGTCGCGCGCGGCGAAGGCGACGCCTTCCAGCACGGCCTGCACGATCTGGCTGCGCCCGGTCGCACCGCGCAGGCCGACGAAGGCGCCGCTGGCGGCGGCATCGTTGTGCGGCGTGCGCTCGCCGTCGAGATAAGGCAGGAATTTTATCGAGCTCGGTCCGTCGACACGCTCGCCGAGCGGCGCCAGGAGCGCGGCGGCCGGCGTCTCCATCACGCCTGCGAGCCAGGCCAGCGATGCGGCGGCCGACAGCATCACGCCCATCTGATGCCAGAGGCCGGGCAGCGCATGGCAGAACGCATGCACGGCCGACGCCGGTGCCGGAGCAAACCGGTCGGTGACGCGGAACACCACGCCGGATGTGCCGAGCGACAGGAATGCGTCGCCCGGCGCGATCGCGCCGAGCCCGATGGCGCTCGCGGCATTGTCGCCGGCACCGCCGGCGATCACGACGTCATTGGCCATGCCCCAGCGCCGTGCGAATTCCGGCGCGAGCACTGCGCTGACCTCGCTGCCCTCGACGAGGCGGGGCATGTGGTGGAGATCGAGCCCGACAGCATGCAGCAGCAGCGCCGACCAGCGGCGCAGACCGACATCGAGCCACAGCGTGCCCGCGGCGTCGGACATGTCCTCGACCATCTCGCCGGTGAGGCGATAACGCACATAGGCCTTCGGCAGCAGCACCTTTGCCACGCGCTCGAAGATCTGCGGCTCGTGCCGCGCGACCCAGAGCAGCTTTGGCGCGGTGAAGCCGGGCATCGCCAGATTGCCGGCGATCGTGTGCAGCGACGGGCAGCGCCGCTCGAGCGCGACGCATTCAGCGTGCGAGCGGCCGTCATTCCAGAGAATAGCGGGGCGCAGGGGCCGTCCATCCTCGTCCAGCAGCGTCGCGCCATGCATCTGGCCGGACAGTCCGATGCCGCGCACCTGAGCGACCTCGCGCGGATGGCGGGCGGCGAGATCGTCGACGGCGCCAACCGCCGCATCGACCCAGGCGTCGGGATCCTGCTCGGACCACAGCGGCGCGGTATGCGACAGCGCAAGCTCGCGCGCGGCCGTCGCGACGATCGCGCCGGTTTCGCTCACGAGCACCGCTTTCACACCGGATGTGCCGATGTCGATACCGAGATACACGCCGTCCTCCCTTTCGCCTGTTGCGGTGCGCGATCTCAGAGTCGCCCTTTCCGCAACCGGCCGCTTTTGAATATCCACCCGCCCCTAGGGCAAATTGTCCCGCATCACGATGTCGATCCTGATCTTCTCCTGTTCGCGCAAGATCGGCTCGCCGCGCGCAAGCGCGAGCAGCACGCGTACCGCGGCGCGCGCTTCATGCCCGGGGTTCTGCGAGATCGCGGCATCCATCACGCCCTGCAACAGCAGCCGGCGCGTCAGTGCGGTAACGTCGTGTCCGACGAACACTACCTGCTTGCCGCGGCCGGCATCGCTCAACGCTTTGGCGACGCCTTGCGTGCCGGCGCCGACGTTATAAAGGCCAACAATGTCGGCATGCCTGCCGAGCAGCTGCGCCAGAACCTGTTCCGAACGGCCGTCTTCGTCGCGGCCTTCCAGCACCGGCAGCACGCTGAGATCGGGGAATTCCGACGCCATCACCTGGCTGAAGCCGAAGATGCGTTCGGAATGGTCGCGCAGGCCCTGCGAGCCCGCGACGATCGCGACCTTGCCGGACCGTTGGCCGACCAGCCGACCGACCAGCGCGCCGGCGGCGCGCCCCGCCGCAATGTTGTCGATGCCGACATAATGGTGGCGTCGCGAGGACGGCACGTCCGAGACCAGCGTCACGACCCGCGTCCCGGCGTCGACGAGATCGTTGATCGCGGCGCGGACCCCGGGATGGTCCAGCGCCACCACGGCAACGCCGTCGTAATCGCCGGACAGCGCCTCGAGCGAGGCCGCGAGCACGGACGGGTCGAACACATCCGTGGCGACGACCTCGACGCCGAGACGGCGGGCTGAGAGCCAGGCCGACATCTCGCCGAGATAGGCCTCGATCTGCTGCATGAAGGGGTTCGGCCCCGCCGGCATCACGAAGGCGAAGCGGCGGGCACGGCTGCGGGCGAGCTCGGCGGCGGCGACGTGCGGCTGGAAGGCGTTGCGCTCGATCGCCGCCCTGACGCGCCGGACCGTATCGGGCCGCACGCCCGGGCGGTTGTGCAGGACGCGGTCGACCGTCGCGAGGCTGACGCCCGCCTCGCGGGCGATGTCCTTCAGCGTCAGCGCGGTCGCGGTGAGAGTTTCGGCCATGGCTGAAGGTTATCGAGGTGTTTTGAGGTACGCAACTCATTTTGATGCGCACGGCGATGTTTTCAGGCCCAGGTTGCGCCGCGCCGCCTCAGCCGCCCGTCAGGTCGCGCGTCAGGAACAGGCTGTTGGGATCCTCGACATAGCCCTCGAACGGGCCGCAGAGCACAAAACCGTGCGCCTGGTAGAGCGCATGCGCGGGCTTGAAATAATCCCAGGAGCCGGTCTCGAGGCTGAGCCGCTCCAAGCCACGCGCGCGGGCCTCAGCGATGATGTGGCGGAGCATCTGGCCGCCGAAGCCGCGCCGCCGCGTGGTTTGCAGCGTGTGCATCGACTTCACCTCGCCATGGTCGGCCGAGAGCATCTTCAGCGCGCCGGTGGCGACCAGCGTCTCGCCGTCCCAGCCGGTCCAGAACGCGACGTCGCTCGCGCGGAGCCCCGCGAGATCGAGCGCATGGGCGCTGCCCGGCGCGGTCTGCGCCCGCGCAGCCGTGACGTGATGATCGAGCAGCGCAATGACGCGCGGATCAAAGGTGTCGCCGGTGCGGACCTCCATCGTCACGGCCTCACCCCACTTGAAAGCCGCTTCTGCATGAGGACCATGTCGAGCCAGCGGCCGAACTTGCAGCCGACCTCAGGCATACGGCCAACCTCAGCAAAGCCGAAAGACGCGTGCAGCCCGGTCGAGGCGGAATTCGAGGCCTCGATCGCGGCGACCATCGTGTGCTTGTTGAGCGTAGTAGCGCGCTCGATCAGCGCGGCCATCAGGCTGCGGCCGACGCCGAGCCGATGATGCTGCTCGCCGACATAGACCGAATTCTCCACGGTGTGGCGATAGCCGGGAAACGGGCGGAAATCGCCGAATGACGCGAAGCCGACGAGGTCCCTGCCCTTCATCGCGACCAGCACGGGATAGCCGGCTGCTTGCCGAGCGCGCATCCACTCGCGCCGCGAATCCAGATCGGCCGGTCCGTCGGTCCACACCGCCGTGGTGTTGATCGCGGCGTAATTGTAGATGGCCAAAATATCTTCGGCATCCTCCAGCGTGGCGTCCCGCACGATCAGCGACATCACATTTTCCCGTACGATGTGCCGCGCCGCGTGATGATCACGTAGCGCGCATCCTGTTTGGTTTCGTTCTCGAAGGTCACCGCCCGCATCACGTCGAAATCGAGACAATCGCCATCGCGCAGCCGCACGGTCTTGGCATCGATGTGCACGCAGACCGCCCCCACCAGCATCAGCAGCTGCTGGGTGAACGCGTTGCGGCCCCAGGGGCTGTAGGAGACACGCGCGCCCGCCGGCAGATCGACGACGATGATCTCGATGCCGCTTGCCGCATCCGGCGGCGAGGCGTGCCGCCGACGGTAACCGCTGTCGGGATCGCGCCAAAGCGGCTGGTCGGCAAGCCGCATCAGCCGCTCCGGCGGCTTCTCCGCAAGCGCGACGACGTCGCTGAGGGTGACATCGAGCGCCGCGCAGAGCTTGTTGAGCAGCGCAGCGGTGGCGCTGCTCTGCGCCCGCTCCACCCTCCCGATCATGGCCCGGCTGACACCGGAGCGCGTCGCGAGTTCGTTCAACGTCATGCCCGCCTGCGTCCTCAACGTCTTCAAGCGACGACCGATCGCGCGGTCGAGTTTCTGCTGGTCCATGGTTGTCATCCAAGCATTGCCCGACACGAGGACCGCACCCATCAGGGCGAGAGAAGCTTAAGACGGGCGAGCCGCGCGTGCCGGGAACGAGGAGCTAATATATTAGAATTTTTGCGTGGCGAGTTCTCTGGCGTCTTGCCACAGCCCGCCTGGACATGGCGGGTTCGACGGGACTTTCCGTGGAAATTCGCTAGACGAGGAAATCCGGCGCCGCGCCATGGGCTTGCGGGATCAAGGACCCAGGCGCGAGGTGAAGCGTCATCGCATGATGATCCGCGTCTGTCAGTGTCAAAATACCGGTCTGAGCGTCAAATGCTGCGTTCACCTTGGCGTCGAAGCCATCCAGCACCAACGTTGTGCCTGGCGTATAGTTTGAGATGACACCGGATGTTTGTTTGGCATCGGGTCCGAAGACAAATGAGTCCGTACCCGTCAGAACGACATTGCTGCCTAGATTACCAGTGACCACCAATGTCCCGTTGTTGACGTTGACAGCTCCAGTCCCGCTCAAATTATCGACCTTGAGCATGCCACTATCCAGGACAGTGCCGTTGTTGACGAGGTTGCCCGAGACATCCAGCTCACTGCCGGTGTGCACATTGACGATGGCGCCATTGGTCAAGCCATTCCTGAAGGCGATCGTGCCGCCCTGATCGGCAGTGATCGTTCCAAATGTGTTGAAAACGCCGTCGTCGAAATTGAGCGAGGCGTGAATGGCTTCGATCAGGCCGTTGCTGGTGACGGAATTGCCGGTGTTCACCGCAAGCGGCTGGGACCCGTTCGCCTCGAGCGTGCCGGAGACACCGATAGCCAAGGTGAGGCCGTGATCTCCGTTTCCGATCGTGCCGGCGCCGTCGATCGTGCCGCCTTCAAGCTTAAGCGTGTGATGCCCACCGCTGTTCAGGATCGAGGAGCCCGGATCGAGCTTGATCTCGCCATTGCCGATAACCGTGGCGTCGCCGGTCAGGACGGCTTTCGCGGCATTGAAGAGCTCGATTGTGCCGCCGTTGTTCAGCGTGCCGCTGACATTCAGAGCGCTTCCGGCGCTGTCGTCAAACACGGCGCCAGCCTTGAGCGTCACATTGTTGAAGGCGTTGGTGCTGACTGCAACGGATTCGATAAGTCCGCCTGACGTCGCGTCCAGCGACGTCCCGTCCAGATGCACATTGTCGAAGGTGATGGTGCCACCATGGGCGACGATCGCGCCGAGCGAACCGCCGATGATCGTATCGTTCACGAGTGCGAGCATCGCCTGGGTCTCGGTTAGTGAGCCGAGATCATTGATCGTGCTGTTGCTGATGACACCGGCGCTGCCGGTCTCGTGCAAATTGCCGGTCACGCTGACATTGATCGTGGCCCGGTCAATCGACGTGAAGCCGGTCGAGCCGGTGACAGTCAGAACGTCGCCGCCGCTGGTGTCATTCACGTCAGTGACCGTGATCGCGACGTTCTTTGTCGTCATCTCTGTCCCGTCGCTGACCTCGACGGTGATGTCATAGACGTTGTCGTGGTTCGCGTCTTGCGGCGCCTCGAAGTCGGGCGCAGATTTGAACGTCACATCGCCTATGATCGACACGTCGAACAGCGCCGCATCGGCACCGGAGAGCGAATAGAGCAGCGTCGGGCTGTCAACGTCGGTCGCCGCGGTGTGGTAGGCGAGACCAGTGCCATTCTCCGCGAAGCTTGCCGTGGTGGCCGAGTGGATCACGGGGGCATCATCGATTCCCGTCAGCGTCACGATGATGCTCTGCGTCGCCGAACCGCCGTGGCCGTCGTCGAGGGTCAAGGTGAAGGTGTCGGCATGGGTCTGCCCAGCCCGGAGCGTAACGATGTTGGCGTGAGAAACATCATAGCTCCATGTCACCTCGCCATGGGCATCGTCGACGGTAGCCGTGAGTGTGCCGAGATTGCCGCTTTGCGATGCCACCGAGGCCGTGTGAGTGTCGGTGGTGTCGGCGTCGGTAAAGAACACCGCCCCCGATGTCGAAACATGGGCGGCGCCATTGTCCGTCAGCTTCACATCAATGACGGACGGCATACCAATTTCCTTCACGAAGATATCGGAAGTGCCGTTGGTATCGCCCGGCACCAGATTGCTGGCCGAGGACTCGAATACCAACTTGGTGCCATCAGCCGAGAAGCCGGGAAGCTGGCTGTAGCCGTTTGCCTGCATCCCGCTCGCGCTGGTCGAGATAACAGTGACGGCGCCGGTGATCAGGTCCTTCACATAGATCTCATAGCCATTGACACCCGGCACGAGATTGTCGGCTGCGGAATAGAACGCAATCTTGGTGCCATCAGGCGAGAACACGGGTTTTTGGGCTTCGCCGTCGTTCTGCGGGGCTCCGCCGGCATTGGCCGATACCAACGTGACCACGCCTGTGGTCAGATCCTTAATGACGATGTTGCCGATTCCGATATTGAAACTACCCGGCACGAGATTGTCGGCAAAAGTATAGAACGCCACCTTGGTGCCATCGGGCGAGAACACCGGGTCGTAGCTGCCGCCATTCCCGTGAACGCCGCCGCTGGCGCTGACCGACACCAGTGTGGTGGTCCCGGTGGAAAGATCCTTGATGTAGATGTCATTGCCGGCGCCAAACCCCCTGGCGGACCCGAACACGATTTTGGTGCCATCGGGCGAGAACGAGGGGGCATAGGTATAGCCATTCTGATCCCCACCGTTGGTGCCGGCTCCCCCGTTGTAGGGGCTGGGGCCCACGAGCGTTATCGCGCCTGTGGTCAGGTCTTTCACGAAGATGTCGCGCAAATGGTCGGTATCATCAGGCACGAGATTGTCGGCATCGGAATAGAACGCAACCTTGGTGCCGTCGGGCGAGAATATCGGATTGGAGCTCTGGAAGCCGTCCGCTTGTGCCCTGCTGGCACTGGTCGACACGCGCGTGACGGCACCGGTGGTCAGGTCCTTCACGAAGACGTCCCAAGCTTGATTGGTATCGCCCGGCACCAGATTGTCGGAAGCAGATGAGAACGCCAGCTTGGTACC
The DNA here is from genome assembly GCF_000284375.1 of Bradyrhizobium japonicum USDA 6. Lineage (NCBI taxonomy): Bacteria > Pseudomonadati > Pseudomonadota > Alphaproteobacteria > Hyphomicrobiales > Nitrobacteraceae > Bradyrhizobium > Bradyrhizobium japonicum. The sequence continues at coordinate 1,222,720 of NC_017249.1, read as the reverse complement.
ATCGGGCGAAAAAACCGGCTGGTAGCTCCAGCTATCCCCCTGCACCCCGCTGGCATTGGTTGACACGAGCGTAATCGCGCCGGTCGTCAGGTCCTTCACGAAGATGTCGGGTGCACCGTTGGTATCGCCGGGCACCAGATTGTCGGCATAGGATTCGAATGCCACTTTCGTGCCGTCGGCCGACAACACAGGCTGGTAACTCTGGTCATCCGCCTGCGCCCCGGTTGCGCTGGTCGAGACGCGCGTGACGGAAGGAGTGAAAACAGGTGCTGAATTCGTCATCAATGCCTCCGTTTGCCCGGCAACAGGCCGGGTCCGAATGTTTTGCGCGACAATCAGAAACAGAAACGCGGCACCAATGAGTCCCTGCTGTCCAAGGCAAGTTTAGTGGCTCTGGATGACGCGCGCTTGATGTCGCGCGCTTGATGTCGCTCGATGCGTCATCGCGACAAAGCTCGCGAATGATGGTGCATGGCTTGCAGCAAGGTCCGAACCACAACGCGCATGCTCGGACAATCGGCATTCATGAGTCTTGCTTCGTCTCCGACCAACAATTGAGCAAAGTTTGGTCGCTGTGGTAGCTCTGAAGGCTGCCTCGTCCTTGGCGCCAAGGTCATCGATCGAATCGTCGAAGGGCGTTCGATCCGCCCGGAAGACGTTCGGGCCTTGCGAATTCATCGAGGGTCATTACACCGGCTGGTCGCCGGGTGCGAAAATGATCGAGCGCCGCCGTGATCTTGAACCTCGGAAAGCGCGCGCAGTCCCGATGAGCAGCCGGGCAGGATCAGACAGAACGTCGTTGGCTGTCTCGCTGCACGACCGCAATCAAACCGCCGCATCGGCGCGAGATCGTTCGTTCAAGAAAATTTCTTGAATGTGCTCTCCAAATTCATTGCCTTGTCTCGGCAATCGGGAGCCCTGTGCGTGCATTATGGGGACTTCAGCCGCTGCAAATCAGCGGGCATGAAGCTTATTGGAGCGGGCGAAGGGAATCGAACCCTCGTATGCAGCTTGGGAAGCTGCCGTTCTACCATTGAACTACGCCCGCGAATGCGCGTCTCACGCCAACCCTGATTAGCCGAGACGGCGCCGCTCGCCAAGCGCTTTGGCGCGGCTGGCCGGACGGTTGTTAACGTCCTGGCAAGATTCCAGGTGCGCCGGATTGTGGCGGTGTTATGATCACGTGTCTGGGGAGAGACGTGCACTGAGTGGGGCGTGTGCATGGTGGGGCGTGGCTACGCGATATTCAACACGGCCATAGGGCGCTGCGGCATCGTCTGGAGCAGCACCGGCGTGGTCGCCGTGCAATTGCCGGAGGCGCGGGAGATCGACACCCGCCGCCGGATTTTCGCGGTCCATCCCGAGGCGCGCGAGCAGCAGCCTCCGCTGACTGCCGAGCTTGCGATCGAGGGCATCGTGGGCCTGCTGCAGGGCGGCGACCCTGACTTTTCCGAGGTCAGCCTGGACGCCGGCGGCGTCCCCGGCTTCCACCGGCGCGTTTATGAAGCCGCCTGTGCCATTCCGCGCGGGGAGACGCGCACCTATCACGAGATCGCCAAGGCGCTGGGCGCCTCCGGCGCCGCGCATTCGGTGGCGCAGGCGATCGCCAAAAATCCCTACATGCTGATCGTGCCCTGCCACCGGGTGCTGGAGGCCGGCAATTACGCCGACCGGCTCTCGCCTTACGGCGGGGTGATCTCCAAGCGGCGGCTGCTGGCGCTCGAGGGCGCCCATCCGGTCGCGAGCAAGACGCTGTTCGAGGTGTTGCTGCCCGTTGCCCCACCGAGGCCCAGCTAAGGCGCGATCGCGATCGCACCTTAGCTTTGTTTTTTGGGCATGATCTTGTCGGACAACCGCTACACACTTGTCCGATCATGCCTAGATAGGTGGCATGGACGCGACCACGCTGCTGACCACGCAATCGATCACGGTCTCCGAGTTTCGCTGCGATGCGGGACCGGACGACAAGCCGTTCGCGGAGTGCCGCACCGGCCATTCCATTGCCTATGTCCGCTCCGGCAGCTTCGGCTGCCGGTGTCGCGCCGGCTTCTTCGAGCTGGTGGCGGGCTCGATGCTGGTCGGGGCTCCCCGCGAGGAATACACCTGCACGCATGAGCATGTCAGCGGCGATGTCTGCCTGGGCTTCTTCTTCAGCGAAGACCTGGTCGATGCCCTCGGAGGGCGGCGCGAGATCTGGCACGTCGGCGCGACACCGCCGCTGCCCGAGCTGATGGTGCTGGGCGAGCTCGCCCAGACGGCGGCAGATGGCAACAGCGACCTCGGTCTCGACGAGGTCGGTCAAATTCTGGCCGGCCGCTTCATCGATGTCGTCTCGGGCAAGGCGCGCAAGCCGGCCACGCCCACCGCACGCGACCGCCGCCGCGCAGTCGAAGTCGCGCTGTGGATCGACGCCAACTCGCATGCCGAGGTCGATCTCGAACAGGCGGCGCGGCAGGCGGACCTCAGCCCGTTCCATTTCCTGCGGCTGTTCTCGGCCGTGCTCGGCGTCACCCCGCATCAATATCTGGTGCGCTCGCGGCTACGCCATGCGGCGCGGCTGCTGACAGATGATGACATCGCGGTCACCGACGTCGCCTATGACGTCGGCTTCGGCGATCTCTCCAATTTCGTCCGCACCTTCCATCGCGCTGCCGGAGTGTCACCGACGAAGTTCCGGCAGGCGTCGAAGGGCGAGCGCAAGATTCTCCAAGAGCGCGCGACCCTCAACTGAATAGGGTCGTCTCCGGCGCGCGCCAGTTGCGGCGCGCTTTGCAATGGAGACGATCATGTACGACCACATCGGACTGCGTGTTGCCGACCTCGACGCCGCCACGCGCTTCTACACCGCGATACTGGCCCCGCTCGGCTACGCCCTGTGCTCCAGCGGCGACGGCTATGCGGGATTCGGGCCGAAGGGCGAGCCGGCGCTCTGGCTGCACCTGAACAAGGGACGCAAGGCCGACGGCGCGCATATCGCGTTTCGCGCCAAGGACCATGATGCGGTCAAGGCATTCCACAGCGAGGGCCTGAACAGCGGCGGCCGCGACAATGGCGGCGCCGGCCCGCGCAAGGACTATAGCCCGACCTACTACGCGGCGTTCCTGATTGATCCCGATGGCAACAACATCGAGGCGGTTTGCACGTAGAGCCGCCGCGCACGAGCACTCGTAGGGTGGGCAAAGCGTAGCGTGCCCACCCTCCCGTGCAACAGTGCCGATGAATGGTGGGCACGGCGCGCAAAGAGCGCGCCTTTGCCCACCCTACGAACCTCTCAATCAAGGACACCTTCATGGCCTCCATCCACAACGACATCTCCCTTCCCGTTCCCGCCCGCGACGTCTGGGACGCCGTACGCGATTTCGGCGCGCTGCCGCAGCGGCTGGCGCCGGGCTTCGTCACCGCCTGCACGCTCGACGGCGATGCACGCATCGTCACCTTCGCCAATGGATCAGTGGCGCGCGAGGTGCTGGTCGATTGCGACGACGCGCGGCAGCGGCTGGTCTACGCCATCAACAACGAGCGGCTGAGGCATTACAGCGCCTCGGTGCAGGTGATCGCCGAGGGCGAGGCGAGCTGCCGCCTTGTCTGGATCATCGACATGCTGCCGAATGAGCTTGCGGCTTACGTCCAGGGGCAGACCAGGGACGCCGTCGCCGCGATACACCGGGCGTTCCCGGCCGTGGCTGCGTGATCTTTCTCACAGAGCCCTGCCCTCGCCGGCCCTAACCATGGCCGCGTGCGTCCGGTTGGCTCCGCTCTCCCGGCGGAGCCACGCACGCGAGGAGCAGGCCATGAGAGGTGCGGACAAGGTGATCTGCCAGGCAGCCGCCGTGCTGCTGCTGTTTTCGATCTCAAGCGCGCCGGCAAAGGCGCAGTTCCTCGGCGGCGGAGGCGCCGGCGGCGAGGACATGATGACCCAGATGGCGCCGATGCTGGAGATGATGAAGGCGAAGATGGGCAAGCGCCGCTTCGCCATGCTGATGCAGACCATGGGTCCGATGATGAGCCGCATGATGGAGAACGGCGGCGGCGGGCTCGGCGGCATGATGGGGGGCGGCGGCCTGGGTGGCCTCGGCGGCGGCAATCTCGGCGGCGGCTTTGGCGCGCCGAACTACGGCGGCTACACGCCGATGGGCGGTGGCGGCTATATGCCGACCGGAATGGGCGGCATGGGCGGCGGCGATATCATGGGCATGCTCGGCGGCTCCGGCGGCGGCGACATGATGGCGATGATCCCGCAACTGATGCGGCTCGCCAATGCCGGCGGTGGCGGCCATCGCCGCCACAGGCACCGCTAGTCGGCAATACCCGAGAGAGCAGGCCTGATCGCAGCCTTGCTCTCACGCGGCCCCCAGCGTGTCAGCACCACGCTGGAGCACGAGAGCAGGCCGAGCACGACCATCGAGCTGGCGGCCAGCCAGAAGAAGCTCTGCGCGGTGGCGTCATGTGTCGACAGCCACCAGCCGATCGCCGCGATGTAGATCAGGCGCGCGGTCTGCGCCAGCACCGGCCCGATCACCTTGGCTGCGCCCTGCGACGAGAAATACATCGTCGAGGCGAGCCCGATGAAGGCGTAGAACGGCGCCACCGTCGACAGATATTGATGGCTGGTCGCGCGCACGGTGGCGCTGTCGGTGAAGATGTTGACCCAGAGATCCGGGAAGGTCGCGACCAGGCACGCCGGCGCGCCGACGGCAATGAATGCGCTCGCGCCGGCGATCCAGGCAATGCGCCGCGCGCGGGCGATGCGGCCGGCGCCGACCGCCATGCCGATCATCGGCACCGAGGCGATGCCGAACGAGAACGCGATCGAGGTCAGCAGGAATTCGAGCCGCGCGCCGATGCCGTAACCGGCAAGAATCGCAGTGCCGAACTTCGCCAGCATGTGCGTGAAGATCGAGATCGTCAGCACCGATTGCAGCGGCGAGAAGCAGGCAATGGCGCCGACCTTCAGGATATCGAAGAACATCGCCCATTGGATGCGCAGGCCGCGCAGTCTTGGCACGACACGGGCGCGGCCGGAGAACAGGTACCAGCCCATCACGCAGATGTTCATCGAATAGGCGATCAGCGCGCCGGCGGCGACGCCGCGCATGCCGAGCTGCGGCACCGGGCCGAGCCCGAGGCCAAGCGTGCCGCCGAGCACGACCTGCCAGGCCGCCGAATTGAGAATCAGGAACGACGGCAGCTTCATGTTGCCGGTGCCGCGCAACACGCCGGCCATGGTGTTGAGCAGCCAGGGCAGCACGGCCCCGCCGAAAAACACCTGCGTGTAGGCGACCGCATGCGTCAGCACATCCCCGCGGCCGCCGAGCATTTCCAGAACGCGCGGCCCGAAGATCAGCATGCCCAGCATGAAGACGAGGCCGAAGGTGATGCCGATCAGCAGCGCATGCGCGGCGAGCGTGCTGGCGCGCTCGCGATCGCCTGCGCCGAGCGCCCGCGCGATGGCCGACGCCACGGCGCCGCCCATGGCGCCGCCGGACATCGTCATGGTCAGGATCACTGTCGGAAACACCAGCGCCATTGCTGCCAGCGCCTCGACGCCGAGCCGGCCGATATAGGAGGTCTCCGCGATCACCACACAGGTGCCGGCCGACAGCGCGACCACGTTCGGCCAGGCGAGACCGAGCAGCGTGCGCAGAATCGGCCCGTCCATCAGCGCGCTTCGCACCGGGCGCGGAGGCAGCGGCAGCGGCCGCTCTTGTTCATCGACCGGAATTTCGGCGATGTCGGACATGTCCTCTCCCGGGCACAGGCCATTTGCGGCGCGGCAATGCGTAGGTGTGCCAATAAATTTCTTCGCGCGGAAGGCGCGATGAAAGGCTTAGCACGGCAATTACCGATTCCTCCTGCGCCGTATGCAGGCGTGCCCTGCGGCAGCGCATTTCAAGTGGTGGAATTACTCAATGGTCCAGACCAGCGGCGGCCGACCGCCCGCTGTCGGGCGCAGGTGCACGCCGATGTGCCGCCCGCATCCGGCAGCGAGCCCCTCGAACAACCCTTCCAGCACCTTGGCGCAGCCGCGATGATAGTCGGCGACGTCATCCATCAGCTTCCAGCTCCGCTGGCGAAATTCAAACGTGCCTTCCGATCCTGTCGTCTCGGCAGAGTCATCCTGCGCGGCAAACAGCGCATTCAGGAACGCTGCGAACTCGCGCGCGCCACCGCGGCCCATAGACAGCGCCGCCGCGACCTCGTCAAAATACTGCATCCCGATCAGCTTGCCGGTGAGGTGCAGGAGATAGCCGGCGTCTTCCGGGCCGAACAATTGCACCATGACGGGCGCGGCGGTGCGCACATATTCCATCGCGTAGTTGCGGTAGGCTTTTTCCAGCCGCGGCTTCGGCCAGCTCGCGACGGGCAAGGCAGGCGCGGTCTTGGCGTCGAACAACGGCGCTTCCAGATGGCGCGCGAACACCAGGCGCTGATCCAGCTCGAGCGGGTGGTCGTACTGATGATAATAGCCTTCGAGCCCGTCCTGACCGTCGACGCTCTGCTTGGTGCAGACGAAGCCGAGCCTGAGATCGCCGAGCGCGACGCCATTGTTGGCGTGCCAGCCGCGCAGCATCGCGCGGCTCACCTCGCCCGGCACGCCGCAGATCGCGGTGCCCTTCCAGATCCAGCGCGGCGGCGGATAGCGGATCCAGGCTTTGCGGTCGCTCTCATACATGTACTCGACATGCACGCCGCCGATCCAGTTGGAGAGATAGTGATATTGCGCGGCGGCCACCGCCGGCGGCAGATGACTGAGACCGAGCTTTTCGAGCCCCGGCAGGAAGCGCTCCTGCTGCTGGCGGCGAAACACGCGGAACACGAATTCGGCAGCATCCGCCGTGCCGCGCCGCGTGACGACGGTGAGGATGAGGCCGGTGAAGTAGGCGTGATAGAGGTCGGCGACCGCGCGCCAGCGCTTCCATTGCGCTTCCTGTGCTGCGTCTGTTGCGGCGGTCATGTTCGCTCCCGATCGTTGTTTTGATCGAGTGTGTCACTGCGACAGGTGCGAGACAACCTGACGCTCAGGCAGAGTGCCCTGCACGCTGGCCCGTCAATTCCGCATCACGATTTTTGCGCAAGCCTGGCCGCGCGCTCGCGCTCGACGCGTTCGGTGACGTCGCGCGCCATCGCGACCGATCCGACCACGGCACCGCCGGCATCGCGCACCAGCGCGAAGGTCATCTCGATGTAGAGCTTGCGTCCGCTCTTGTGCAGCGCGCGGGTCAGCGTCGGCCTGCCCGCGAGCTTCATCGCGCCGGTGGCAAGCGCAGCTTCGAAGCCCTTCCAGTGCGCGGCGCGCAGATGTTCGGGAATGATCAGATCGAGGTTCTGGCCGAGCACCTCGTCCGCCGAGAAGCCGAACAGCGTGGTTGATGCCCGATTCCAGCGTGTGATCGTGCCCGCTCGATCGGAATAGATCAGCGCGTCCGCGACGTCATCGACGATCCTTGCGTCGAGTTCGGATGGATGGCTCATCGGGAGGCCTCGCACGTAGCCGGAACTTGGTTCGTATCCTGCCACACATTCGGTGTCATCGCCCGACTTGCCGCCTTCGCTAAGGCTTCGGCGGCCGAGTGAGTTGTTGGCCCGGCGAAGCCCTTGGCGGAGACGGGATCGGGCGATCCAGTATTCCAGAGGCATCTGTTGTAGAGCCGATAGGTTGCGGCGTACTGGATGCCCCGGTCAAGCCGGGGCATCACGGCGGAGAGTGAGGCCAGCACTACACCCGAAAATGCTTCGATAGTTTGAGCCCCTGCGCCTGGTAGTTCGAGCCGATGCGCTGGCCGTACATCGCGTCGGGGCGCGCCAGCATCTTCTCGTAGACGAGACGGCCGACGATCTGGCCGTGCTCGAGGATGAACGGCACCTCGCGCGAGCGTACTTCGAGCACGGCGCGCGCGCCCTGCCCCCCGGCGCCGGCATAGCCGAAGCCGGGATCGAAGAAGCCGGCATAGTGCACGCGGAACTCGCCGACCAGGGGATCGAACGGCACCATCTCCGCGGCGTAATCGGGCGGCACCTGCACGGCTTCCTTGGAAGCGAGGATGTAGAACTCGCCGGGATCGAGGATCAGGCTGCCGTCGGGACGCGCCGAGATCGGCTCCCAGAAATCCTCCACCGCGTAGCCGGAGCGGCGGTCAACGTCGACGACGCCGGTGTGGCGCTTGGCGCGATAGCCGACGAAGCCGTTGGCCTTCTCGCCGGAGAGGTCGACGGAAACGGCGACGCCGCCGGTGAGATCGGCATCGTCGAGATCGACGAGACGCTCGGTCGCGTGCAGCGCCTCGAGATCGTCGATGTTGAGGATGGCATCGCCGGTGCGGAAGCGCACCTGGCTCAGGCGCGAGCCCTCGCTGACCAGCACCGGAAACGTCTTCGGGCTGATCTCGGCGTAGAGCGGGCCGTGATAGCCGGCGCCGATCATGTCGAAGCGGCGGGTGCCGTCGGCAATGACGCGAGTGAAGACATCGAGCCGGCCGGTCGAGCTTTTCGGGTTGGCGGCCGCGACGATCTCCGGCGGCAGCGCCAGGCTTTCCAGGAGCGGCACGATGTAGACGCAGTTGGTCTCCAGCACCGCGCCATCGGTGAGGCTGAACTCGTGCAACTTCAACTCGTCGATGCGCTCGGCGACGGTCGCGCCGGGACCGGGCAGGAAGCTGGCGCGAACGCGATAGGCGATATCGCCGAGGCGGAGGTCGAGGCTCGCCGGCTGGATCTGGCTCTCGACGAAATCGTAGGCAGGCAGGATCAGCCCCGCTTCCGCCATCGCCGCGATCATGCGGTCGGGCAGGATACCATTGGCGTCGGCGGCGACCGTGAACGTCAAACTTGGGTCCTCGTCAGGGGGCAAATGTATCCGGACATGCGGAAAATACAGCTTTTTACGGCTATCCGATGGACGCCTTGACGAAAAGGGCATTGCGGAATATGAGCATGACTTATCCCGTGGTGATTTGAGCCGGCCGGCTTGCAGCCACGTTAAATAAGTCGCTAAACAGGCCGGGGACCTCTGTGATCCCGGCCCGTGGAGATATCCAGGCCGGTTTTTTTGTGACCGTTTTCGACGAGACGGTCATGTCGGAGGTACCTATGTCGAAGTCGACCGCCAACTACCGTCCCGAAACCCGTCTGGTCCATTCCGGCACCCTGCGCTCGCAATATGGCGAGACGTCGGAGGCGCTGTTCCTGACCCAGGGCTACGTCTACAACAGCGCCGAGGAGTGCGAGGCGCGGTTCAAGGGCGAGGACCCCGGCTTCATCTATTCGCGCTACTCCAACCCGACCATCGCGATGTTCGAGCGCCGCATGATCGAGCTCGAAGGCGCCGAAGCCGCCCGCTCGGCGGCGACCGGCATGGCCGCGGTGACGACCGCGATCCTGGCGCCGCTCAAGGCCGGCGATCACGTGGTCGCTTCCCGCGCCCTGTTCGGCTCGTGCCTCTACGTCATTCAGGACCTCTTGCCGCGCTACGGCATCGAGACCACGCTGGTCGACGGCCTCGATCTCGACCAATGGCAGCGCGCCTTGAGGCCGAACACCAAGACGTTCTTCCTGGAGAGCCCGACCAATCCGACGCTCGACGTGCTCGACATTCCAGGGATCGCCGAGATCGCGCACAGCGGCGGCGCGCGGCTCGTCGTCGACAACGTGTTCGCGACGCCGATCTGGCAGAGCCCGCTCGCGCTAGGGGCCGACGTCGTGGTCTATTCCGCGACCAAGCACATCGACGGCCAGGGCCGTTGTCTCGGCGGCATCATCCTGTCGTCGGAAGCGTTCATCGCCGAGCACATCCACAATTTCATGCGCCAGACCGGCCCGTCGATCTCGCCGTTCAACGCGTGGGTCCTGCTCAAGGGCCTGGAAACGCTCGGTGTGCGCGTGCGCGCGCAGACCGAGACGGCGGGACGCATCGCCGACGTGCTGGCGAGCCATCCGAAGATTTCACGGCTGGTCTATCCCGGCCGCGCCGATCATCCGCAGGCAGCTCTCGTGAAGAAGCAGATGCGCGGCGGCTCGACGCTGGTCGGCTTCGAGGTCAAGGGCGGCAAGCAGGGCGCGTTCCGCGTGCTCAACGAGCTCAAGCTTGCAAAAATCTCGAACAATCTCGGCGATGCCAAGAGCCTCGTCACGCATCCGGCGACCACGACGCATCAGCGCCTCAAGCCGGAAGACCGCGCCGCGCTCGGCATCAGCGAGGGCTTCATCCGCTTCTCGGCGGGGCTCGAGCATGCGGATGATCTGATCGAGGATCTGACCGCAGCGCTGGAGAAGGCGTGAGGGCTCCACGAGCTCGGAATCGTAGGGTAGGCAAAGCGGAGCGTGCCTACCATTCACGATCATATCGCCGATAGATGGTGGGCACGGCGCGCGAATGGCGCGCCTTTGCCCACCCTACGGAAGCTCACATCGGCCGATACGTCCGCACGTCCGCGGGCACGTTGACGCCGAGCTTGATCTGGCCGACGGAGCGGATGATGTCGTCGCCGAGGAGCTGGGCGAAGCAGGCATAACCCCAATCGTTCATATGCAGGCCGTCGGCGATCACGAAACTCTCGACCGGGATCGATTGATTTTCGTGCCAGTCGCGCATCACCTCGAAACGCGGGAAGATGCCGACGTGACGAAGCTCGGCGACTTTGCCGAGCAGGTGCACTATCTTGCCGGCGCTCTCCTTGCGCTGGTTGACGGCCGGCGAATATTGCGGATCGACCAGCACGATGTCGGCACCGCCGGCGGCCTGGATGCGGGAGATGCCGTCCTCGACCATCTTGGCGGTGTCACCGGGATCGAGATTGCGCAGCACCGCATTGGTGCCGACCTGCCAGATCACGAGATCCGGATGCACGTCGATCACCTCCTTCTGGAGGCGCTTCATCATCTCGGGCGCGTCCTCGCCGCCGACGCCGGCGTTGATGACGGTGATGTCGGCGGTCGGATATTGCCGGCGGAGCTGCGCGGCGAGACGGTTCGGATAATTGAAATCGGGCGAGCTCGCGCCATAGCCGGCCGTCGACGACGAGCCGAACGCGACGATCACGACGGGTTTGCCGGCGGCGAGCTTGCCCGCGACATGCGGCAGCGAGCCCATGGTCTTCGAGCCACCCTTCGGCGTGAGGCAGGGCACGCGGCTGAAAATGTCGCCGGCGGATTTCGCGACCTGCTTCACCTTGTCGATGGCGCGCGCGGTCACGCCGCGCTGCTCGTGGGACGTCGCGGCGACGGTGGTCTGGGAGGGCGACGTGGAAGCCGGACTAGCGGCCTGCTGCGGCGCGGGCGTTGCCTGCGTCGCCTGCGCCTGCACCGGTGCCAGCGACACCGGCGTCAGCAACAGCAGAGCCGCCGCGGGGGCAGCCAGCCATGCCGTCAGGCAAAAAGGGCGGAGAGAACTCATTAACGCTAGACCTCAATTTTGCTGCTCAGCCGGCCCCAGATGGGCTGCGTCGATCACGAACTGTGCCAACGCCCGGCCAAGGCAATCATGGACCTGTTTCGCCAGCTCTGGCCCGCGGGACGGGCTGAACAGGTCGAACTGACCCTGATCGTTCCACTGCCGCATGATCGCGAAACGGTCGAACAGCGGGATGTCATGCTCCTGCGCCACCACCCGCATATTGTCGAGATAGGGCGGCACCGAGATCATGGTTTCGGTACGCGGGCTGTACTGCAAGTTCATCAACACGACGTCAGCCCCTGCTTTTTGCAACGCGGAAACCCCTTCGGTCACCGCCCCGCGAAAATCATCGGGATCAATCGCTCGGATAGCATCCACAGTCCCGGTCTGCCAGATGACCAAAGTAGGCCTTTTTGCTTCCATCAGCTTAACGAAGGTGGCGGCCGCCTCCTCGGCCGTCTTCTTGCTCTGTATTTCTACGGAGACGTGCACGGTCTCCGACGGCAGCAGCCTGTCCTGCAGGATGGCCTGCATGCGCGCCGGATAGGAGCTGTCCTCCGAAGCCGGAATCGTGGTCGAACGGCTGCCGATGACCAGGATTTCGAGCGGTTTGCCGGCCTTGATGGCATCGGCGACCCTCGGAAGCTGGCTGTCAGTGGTGAGTAGATAGGATGGCAATTCGCAGGCCGGGGGCGCGGCCGGAGCAGCCTGCACGGCATCGCCCGCGCGCGCCAGGGGCGCGGCGAGGTTGCCGCACAGCAGGACCAGGCTCAGGAGAACCTTCGCCTTCATCAGCCCCCTCCCGCCAGATCGGCGTTGCCGACGGCGTTTTTGGTTTTCGCACCGCTCTTGTCAGCCACGCGCTTGTACCACGAAATCACCCAGGCCACGCCCCACATGATCAGGATTCCGGAGAGACTAATCAGCGCATGCATGGCTGCGCCGCCGGAGACTTCGGCCAGGATGAAATGGCCGGCGAAGGCGAGGAAGACGCCGAGACAAAAGATCTCCAGGGAATGCTGGCCGCAGAGGATCAGCGGCCGCAGCCAAGGCGATTTCAGGCCCGGCCATTCCCGGGGCAGGAAGCGAACGGTGAGTGCGGCGAACGCCAGGAAATGCGTGAAGCGCAGCACGTCGAGATCGGCCTTGTCGATCGGATACATCCACTGCTCGAGCCGCCTCGGCATGAAGTGGGAGAGCTGCGGCACATACCAGGTCAGCGTCACGTAGAACGCCGCGACCAGATAGGCGATCGATATCCACATCGTGACGCGGGACGCCAGGATGCGCGACATCCGTCGCGCACCTCCGAGCGCACACCATGCACCGAATACGAAAAGCAATTGCCAGGCGAAGGGATTGAACGCCCAGAAGCCGTTCGGATAGGCCGACAGATAGAGGTCGTATTCCCAGGTCACTTCGTAGAGCACGACCGAGAGACCGAGCGTCACGTCGGGCCGCCATTTCATCAGCCACAAGATCAAGGGCAGCGCCAGCATCAGCACGATGTAGAGCGGCAGCACGTCCATGTTGACCGGACGAAAACGCAGCAGCAGCGCCTGCACGATCGTGACATCGGGCTGCTTGAGGAAATCCATGATGCCCATCTCTTCGGTGTAGAGCGGGTTCTCGAACCTGGTCGCAACGTAGGAGATTTCGGCGAGGAAGATCGTGAACAGAAAGACGTGCGCGACATAGATCTGCCAGACGCGCCGCAGGATGCGCGCGGTGGCGACGACGAAGCCGCTTTCGAGCATGGCACGACCGTAGACGAACGCCGCAGTGTAGCCGGAGATGAAGATGAAGATCTCGGTGGCGTCGCTGAAGCCGTAATTGCGGATCGTGAACCAGGTCAAAAGGCTCGGCGGCAGATGGTCGACGAAGATCAGCCACAGCGCGAGTCCGCGGAACAGGTCGAGCCGGAGCTCGCGCTCGCCGATGGCGGGCAGCGTGATGGCCGGCGCGGCGGAGCACGGCTTCGCCTCCGCAGGTCTGGCCTCCGCAGGCTTGCCGGTTCCCGCGATCGTCGATCCCGTCACTTGGTCGGCAATGGTCATCGGGGCCCGAAACCCTTCCGCAAATCGCGACGTATCAAGGAGTGTACAGGTCCGGCCGTCGTCTCGCAAAGCGGCCGGATCACATTGGGTCTACTTCCTCGGCAATTCTGGCGGCACGATGTCGCCAAAACCGCCTGCGGGCGTTGGTTCCCGGCCGGGTTTTCGTTATGATGGCAGCCATGTATCGCGCCGTGACCCGCCAAATCGAAGTGACCGTCGAGCCGAACTTTGTTCCGGAGCAGTCGTCGGCCGACCGCTCCCGCTATTTCTGGTCCTACACCATCGTCATCACCAATTCCGGCGACGAAACTGTGCAGCTGAAGACGCGGCACTGGATCATCACCGATGCCACCGGCCGCCAGCAGGAGGTCAGGGGCGAGGGCGTCGTCGGCGAGCAGCCGACCCTGGCTCCCGGCGAGCGCTTCGAATACACCTCCGGCGTGCCGCTCGCGACCGCCTCGGGCTTCATGACCGGCCGCTACCAGATGGTCAGCGAAAGCGGCGAACGCTTCGAGATCGACGTACCGACGTTCTCGCTGGACAGCCCGGACAACAAGCGGGTGTTGAACTAGCGCGGCGCCGTGGGTGGGCAAAGGCGCAAAGCGCCGTGCCCACCATTCCGAGCGCGACGCATAAGATGGTGGACACGCTGCGCTTTGCCCACCCTACGACTGGATCGCCAGATCAAGTCGGGCGAGGATACCAAGTGTGTGGCGCGCAATGACGGAGGATGCGACCCCTACGCGTCTTCCACGCCCGCCTCGTGCGGCGTGAACTGGTACACCGACGAGCAGAACTCGCAGGTCACGACGACCTTGTCGTCCTTGACCATGGCAGCGCGGTCGTCGGGCGAGAAGCTCTTCAGCATCGCACCAACCGCGTCGCGCGAGCAGGAGCATTGCGCCTTCAGCACCAGCGGATTGAACACACGCACGCCGCGCTCGTGGAACAGGCGGAACAGCAGCCGCTCGCCGGAGAGTTCGGGGTCGATCAGCTCGACGTCCTCGACGGTCTCGACCAGCGAACGCGCCTCGACCCAGGCGTCGTCTTCGGCGACAGCATGCACCTCCGCGCCTTCGGGCGCATCGCCGGGATGCAAATCGGCCTGCCGCGCGCGCTCGGGCGCCTTCGGCAGGAACTGCATCAGCATGCCGCCGGCGCGCCAGCGATGCTTGCCGCCGTCGTTCGAGCGCCACTCCTCGCCGACCGCGAGACGCACGCGCGTCGGGATCTGCTCGGAGCGCAGGAAATATTCGTGGGCGGCATCTTCCAGGCCGCCGCCGTTGAGCGCGACCAGACCCTGGTAGCGGCTCATGTCGGGACCCTGGTCGATGGTCATGGCGAGATGACCGTTGCCGAGGAGCGTGCCGGAATCTTTTGTCTCGCCGAGGCGCTCGGCATCGTAGCGCGCATAGGCGCGCAGGCGATCCGGCGCCATGTAGTCGACGACCAGGAACGACACCGGACCGTCGGTCTGGGCCTGGAGGATGAAGCGGCCCTCGAACTTCAGCGCCGAGCCGAGCAGCGTCGTCAGCACGATGGCCTCGCCGAGCAGCTTGCCCACGGCAGCGGGATAATCGTGCTTGGTCAGGATCTCGTCGAGCGCGGGACCGAGCCGCACCAGGCGGCCGCGCACGTCGAGTGCGTCCACCTCGTAAGGCAGCACAGCGTCATCGATGGGAACCGCTGATGGTGCGCGAACCGGGCCTTCAGGCCCGGTATTCATGTCAGGGGATTGGGAAACCATGGCGCTTTATCTGGGGTCGATGGAGGAAAATGGAAGAGGGCTCAAGGGGCGCGTGTTCCGGATGCACCTATGATCGCACAGGATCCTGCAAATTCGATGTCGTCCCGGGGCGCGCAAAGCGCTGATACGGGACCCATAGCCACAGGATTACGCGATAGCCCGCGTAGCCCGGATGGAGCGCAGCGCAATCCGGGACCACTCCAACTGCGGACACAAACCCGGATTTCGCCGGCTCCATCCGGGCTACAAGTGAGATTACTTCACCGCGTCAAAGCACCAGGCCAGAATGCCCTTCTGCGCATGCAGGCGGTTTTCGGCCTCGTCGAACACGACCGATTGCGGGCCGTCGATCACTTCGTCGGTGACTTCCTCGCCGCGATGGGCGGGCAGGCAATGCATGAACAGCGCATCGGGCTTGGCCAGCGACATCAGCTTCGAATTGACCTGATAGGGCTTGAGCACGTTGTGACGGTGCTCGCCTTCCTTGTCGCCCATCGACACCCAGGTGTCGGTGACGACGCAGTCGGCCCCCTTCACGGCGGCCTCGGGATCGGTGCCGAGCACGATCGGCGCGCCGGTAGCCTTGATGAAGTCCCGCATCACCTTTTTCGGCGCGAGCTCCGGCGGCGTCGCGACATTGAGCTTGAACTTGAAACGCTCGGCGGCATGCGCCCAGGACGCCAGCACATTGTTGTCGTCGCCGGTCCAGGCCACCGTCCTGCCCTCGATCGGGCCGCGATGCTCTTCGTAGGTCATGAGGTCGGCCATCACCTGGCAAGGATGCGAGCGCCGTGTCAGGCCGTTGATGACGGGCACCGTCGCATATTCCGCCAGCTCCAGCAGGGCCTCGTGATTGAGGATGCGGATCATGATGGCGTCGACATAGCGCGACAGCACGCGCGCTGTGTCGGCGATGGTCTCGCCGCGGCCGAGCTGCATCTCGGCGCCGGTCAGCATGATCGGCTCGCCACCGAGCTGGCGCATGGCGACGTCGAACGAAACGCGGGTGCGCGTGGACGGACGCTCGAAGATCATCGCCAGCGTCTTGCCTTCCAGCGGCTTCACCGGCTGGTGCGCTTTCTGCTTTGCCTTCATGGCGGAGGAGGCCGCGAGCATGCTCTTGAGCTCCGACAACGGGAGCTCGTTGATATCCAGAAAGTGCTTCGGAGACTTGCTCATCAGCTTGCCGCCCGCTTGGTCTGACTGGACGAGATCGCGGCGCAGGCGCGCTCGAGCCGCCCGACGCTGTCCTCGATCTCGGCTTCGGTGACGATCAAGGGCGGCAGGAAGCGCACGACATTGTCGCCGGCGCCGACCGTGAGCAATTTTTCGTTGCGCAATGCCGCGCCGAGATCGCCTGACGGCACCACGGCCTTGATGCCGATCAGAAGGCCTTCGCCACGCACTTCGCTGACGATGTCGGGATAACGATCGATCACGGAGGCGAGCTTCTGCTTGAGCAGCAGCGACATCTTCTGCACGTGGTCGAAGAAGCCGGGCTTGAGCATGACGTCGAGCACGGCGTTGGCAGCCGAGATCGCGAGCGGATTGCCGCCGAAGGTCGAGCCGTGCGAGCCGGGCCCCATGCCCGCAGCCGCGTCCGCGGTCGCCAGCACCGCGCCGATCGGGAAGCCGCCACCGAGCGCTTTGGCCAGCGACATCACGTCAGGCGTGACGCCGGTGCGGCGATGCGCGAACAGATCGCCGGTGCGGCCCATGCCGGTCTGCACCTCGTCGAACGCGAGCAGCAGGCCCTTCTCGTCGCAGAGCTGGCGCAACGCCCTCAGGAAGGCGGGCGTTGCCGAACGTACGCCGCCCTCGCCCTGGATCGGCTCGATCAGGATGCCGGCGGTCTGCGGACCGATCGCCTTCTTGACGGCTTCGATATCGCCATGCGGGACCTGGTCGAAGCCGTCCATCGGCGGGCCGAACCCTTCGAGATATTTTGCCGAACCGGTCGCGGCGAGCGTTGCCAGCGTGCGGCCGTGGAAGGCGCCTTCGAAGGTGATGATGCGGTAACGCTCCGGATGCCCCTTGGAGAAGTGATGATGGCGGACCAGCTTGATCACACCTTCCAGCGCTTCAGCGCCGGAATTGCAGAAGAACACGAAGTCCGCGAAGCTTTCATCGCACAGACGCGCGGCAAGCTTCTCGCCGTCCGGGCTCTGGAACAGGTTCGACATGTGCCAGAGTTTGGTGGCCTGCTCCTGCAACGCCTTGACCAACGCAGGATGAGCATGGCCGAGCGCATTCACCGCCACGCCCGAGGTGAAATCGAGATAGCGATCGCCATTGGTCGCAATCAGCCAGCAGCCTTCACCGCGCTCGAAACCGAGGTCGGACCTGGCGAAAACGGGGAGCAAATGCGGCGCTGCGCTGTTAGTCATGACGATCACTTGAATGTTGCGGACGGCGTGAGCGTGCATTGCGCAACGCACCATCGACCGGCCCGGAAAACGAAACGTGCCGCCTTTTAAGGGCGGCACGTGTGACTATCTTATGCCTGATGAAACCGGTGTCAATGCCGCCCGGAAAGCCTCGCGAAACCCAGAATCCGTAGTCTTGCGGTGGCGATTTTGCGTATTTCCGCCACGGAACATGTGGAAGCGAGTCGGCGGACTCTTGCGCGTGAGTCACGCCATATTGTAGCGTTTGGCTTGTCAGATACGACATCTCGTGCAGCAGTTCTGATCCCAAGAGTCCTCATGTACCGGCGTAAGCGTTCGGGCGCATCTGGCGCGCCCGGCGAGCCTTAAGGGATTCTGGCGGCACGGGTTTTTCGAGGCTTAGGCATTCGCCGTGCGGCCGCCAGGATGGCAGGCGCCGGCGAAGGAAAGGGTGCAATGACCGTTTTGACCTGGTCGGATGATCGCGTCGAGCAGCTGAAAAAGCTCTGGGAGGCCGGACTTTCGGCCAGCCAGATCGCCGCTGAACTCGGCAATGTGACCCGCAATGCCGTAATCGGCAAAGTGCACCGGCTCGGCCTGTCGGGCCGCGCCAAGAGCCCTTCATCGGCAGCGCCGCGGCCGCGCAAGGCGCGCCCCGCCCAGCACATGATGCGGGTGACCCGCCCGATCGCACGCGGCAACACCGCGCTGGCGCAAGCCTTCGAAGTCGAGGTCGAGGCCGAACCGGTCACCTACGACAACGTCGTGCCGATGAGCCAGCGGCTGTCTCTGCTGGAGCTGAACGAGGCCACCTGCCACTGGCCGGTCGGCGACCCCTCGAGCCCGGATTTCTTCTTCTGCGGCGGCAAGGCGCTCTCCGGCCTGCCCTACTGCGCCCAGCACTCGCGCGTGGCGTATCAGCCCGCGGCGGATCGCCGGCGTGCACCGGCGAAGCCGGGTCCGCGCTGAGTACAGCTCCAGCAGACAACCTTGTCCCGGCACAGAGCCGGGACGATCGAGCAAGAAAAAAAGCGCGCCGGGTGGCGCGCTTTTTGTTTGCCGGCTTGCAGCGGACCTTACGCCTGCTCCGCCTTCGCAAAGCGATCGTCCAGTGCGTAGCCCGCGCCGCGGACGGTGCGGATCGGGTCCTGCTCGCGACCGAGATTGAGCAGCTTGCGCAGGCGGCCGATATGGACGTCGACGGTGCGCTCGTCGATGTAGATGTCACGGCCCCAGACGCTGTCGAGCAGCTGCTCGCGCGAGAACACGCGGCCGGGATGCTCCAGAAAGAACTCCAGCAGGCGATATTCGGTCGGGCCGAGATCGATCGGCCGGCCCGAACGCGCCACGCGGCGCTTGTCGCGGTCGAGTTCGATGTCGCCATAGGCGAGCACGGTGGCGAGCCGCTCCGGGCTGGCGCGCCTGAGCAGGCCCTTCACGCGTGCCAGCAGCTCCGGCACCGAGAACGGCTTGACGATGTAGTCGTCGGCGCCGGTCGCAAGACCCCGCACCCGCTCACTCTCCTCGCCGCGCGCGGTGAGCATGATGATCGGAAGCTGCTTGGTCTCGGGCCGGGTGCGCAGCCGCCGGCACAGCTCGATGCCGGAGAGGCCCGGCAGCATCCAGTCGAGCACGATCAAATCGGGGATGTGCTCCTTGAGGCGGGTGTCGGCGTCGTCGCCGCGCATCACCGTCTCGACGTCATAGCCGTCGCCTTCGAGGTTGTAGCGGAGAAGCTCGGTGAGAGCTTCCTCGTCCTCAACCACCATAATGCGTGCGCCCATGGTGTCGTCGCTCCTTAAGTGTTCGGGACCGTCGTGGCGAAGGTCGTCATGTCGCCCTTCGGCCGCTTGTCGGTGATCGCCTGGCCCTCGATCATGTAGAACACGGTCTCGGCAATGTTGGTGGCGTGGTCACCGATGCGCTCAATGTTCTTGGCGCAGAACATCAGGTGGATGCAGAACGAGATGTTGCGCGGATCCTCCATCATGTAGGTGAGCAGCTCGCGGAACAGCGAGGTGCAGATGGCGTCGACTTCCTCGTCGCCCTTCCACACCGCCATCGCCGCCGGTAGATCGTGCGCGGCATAGGCATCCAGCACCGACTTGACCTGCTGCTGCACGAGATCGGTCATGTGCTCCAGGCCGCGGAACAGCTTGAGCGGATGGAAATCCGTCTCCAGCGCCGCGACGCGCTTGCCCATGTTCTTGGCGAGGTCGCCGATCCGCTCGAGATCGGTCGCGACGCGCATGGCGCCGACGATCTCGCGCAGATCGACCGCCATCGGCTGGCGGCGCGCGATGGTGAGCACGGCGCGCTCCTCGATCTTCTTCTGAAGCGCGTCGAGATCGGCGTCGATGGTGACGACGCGCTGGCCGAGCGCGACGTCGCGGCGGATCAGCGCGTCGACGGAATCGACGATCATGCGCTCGGCGATGCCTCCCATCTCGGCGACCAGGCGCGTGAGCTCCTGGAGGTCGGTGTCGAAGGCCTTTGCGGTATGTTCAGAACCCATGTTCCGTCTCCTCAGCCGAACCGGCCGGTGATGTAATCCTGCGTGCGCCGGTCGGTCGGCGACGTGAAGATCTTGCTGGTGTCGTCGAACTCGATCAGCTCGCCGAGATACATGAAGGCGGTCTTGTCGGAGACGCGCGCCGCCTGCTGCATGTTGTGGGTGACGATCGCGATCGTGTAGTTCTCGGACAGCTCCTGGATCAGCTCCTCGACCTTGGCGGTCGAGATCGGGTCGAGCGCCGAGCAGGGCTCGTCGAACAGGATCACCTCGGGCCGCACCGCGACCGTGCGGGCGATGCAGAGGCGCTGCTGCTGGCCGCCGGAGAGCGACAGGCCGGAGGCGTTGAGCTTGTCCTTGACCTCGTTCCACAGCGCGCCACCGCGCAGCGCCTTTTCGACGCGGTCGTCCATCTCGGACTTCGAGATCTTCTCATAGAGACGGATGCCGAAGGCGATGTTCTCGTAGATCGTCATCGGGAACGGCGTCGGCTTCTGGAACACCATGCCGACGCGGGCGCGCAGCAGATTGAGGTCCAGCTTGGGGTCGAGGATGTTGGTCTGGTCGAGCATCAGCTGACCGGTGACGCGCTGGCCCGGATAGAGATCGTACATCCGGTTGAAGATGCGCAGCAGGGTGGACTTGCCGCAGCCCGACGGGCCGATGAACGCCGTGACTCGGTTGGTCCCGAGCGCCAGATTGATGTTCTTCAGCGCGTGGTGCTCGCCATAATAGAAGTTCAGGTTGCGCACCGTCACCTTGGCCGGGGCCTCGGGCAACACCGGCGCCTGCGGCAAACCACCGGCCGCGCTCATCGATACGGAAAGCTCACTCATTTTGCGGTCCTCTCGGCGCCAAGGATGCGCGCGCCAATGTTCAGGGCAAGCACGGTAATCGTGATCAGCAGCGCGCCGCTCCAGGCGAGCTGCTTCCAATAGGCGTAGGGGCTCTGGACAAAGTTGTTGATGGTGACCGGCAGGTTCGCCATCGTCTTGTTCAGGCCGAGGCTGAAGAACTGGTTCGACAGCGCAGTAAAGAGCAGCGGCGCGGTCTCGCCGGCGACGCGGGCGGTCGCGAGCAGCACGCCGGTGATGAGGCCGGAACGGGCGGCACGATAAGCGATGCGCTTGATCACCAGCGAGCGCGGCAGGCCGAGCGCGGACGCCGCCTCACGCAGCGCGTTCGGCACCAGCAGCAACATGTCCTCGGTAGTGCGCAGCACCACCGGGATGACGATGACCGCGAGCGCGAGCGCGCCTGCGATCGCCGAGAAGCCGCGCATCGGCACCACCACCGCACCATAGATGAACAGGCCGATGATGATCGAGGGCGCCGACAGGAGGATGTCGTTGATGAAGCGGATCACCGAGGTCAGGCGATCGTTGCGGCCGTACTCGGCAAGATAGGTGCCGGCAAACAGGCCGAGCGGCGCGCCGATACCGACGCCGAGCACGGTCATGATGATCGAACCGACGATGGCGTTGCGCAGGCCGCCTTCGGTCGAGCCCGGAGGCGGAGTGTCCGCGACAAAGATCTCCAGGTTCAGACCGGCGATGCCGTTGTAGAGCAGCGTGATCAGGATCAGCGCAAGCCAGGTGACGCCGAAGGCGGCGGCGGCCATGCAGAGACCGCGAACGACGATGTCCTTGCGGCGGCGGCGTGAATAGATCGGGTTCATGGCGCTAGTTCCCCGCCTTCTTTTCCAGCCGCATCAGCATCAGCCGCGCCGCTGCGAGCACGAAGAACGTCAGCACGAACAGCAGCAGGCCGAGCAGGATCAGGCCGGACTGGTGCAGGCCGTCGCTCTCGGCGAACTCGGATGCGATCGCCGCCGAGATCGTGGTGCCCGGGGCAAAGATCGAGGAGGAAATGCGGAACGAGTTGCCGATGATGAAGGTCACGGCCATGGTCTCGCCGAGCGCGCGGCCCAGCGCCAGCATGACGCCACCGATGACGCCGACGCGGGTGTAGGGGATCACCACGCTGCGGACGACTTCCCAGGTGGTGCAGCCGACGCCGTAAGCGGCTTCCTTCAGCACCGGCGGCACCGTCTTGAACACGTCGACCGAGATCGAGGTGATGAAGGGCAGCACCATGATCGCGAGGATCAGCGCGGCGTTGAACAGGCTGAGATAGGACGGGGGACCTGCGAAGATGGCGCCCAGCACGGGGACGCCGTCGAAGATCTTGATCATGAAGGGCTGGAAGGTGTTGGCAAGGAACGGGCCCAGCACGAAGAAGCCCCACATGCCGTAGATGATCGAGGGGATGCCGGCGAGCAGCTCGATCGCCATGCCGATCGGGCGGCGCAGCCATTGCGGACAGAGTTCGGTGAGGAAGATCGCAATGCCGAGACCCACGGGAATGGCGATCAGCATCGCGATGAAGGAGGTCACGAGGGTGCCGTACATCGGTCCGAGCGCGCCGAGCACCGGCGGATCGGCGGACGGCGCCCAGCGCTGCGTCCACAGGAAGGAGAGGCCGTATTCCTTCATCGCCGGGAAGGCGCCGACGATCAGCGAAATGATGATGCCGCCGAGGATGAGCAGCACCGAGATCGCGGAGAGCCGCGTGATCCAGTAGAAGGTGACGTCGCCGAGCTTGAAGGCGCTCAAGGCCTTGGCGCGG